>JAGOGF010000003.1 GCA_017996845.1 Butyrivibrio sp. | reverse complement strand
TACCAAGACTGCAGACAATGGTACTGTTGCTCCCTGATTATCTTTTTTATTTCGCTGTAATATAGCCTTTGGCTTTCAAAAGCTCTGCGCACTCTACTGCACCGCCTGCTGCGCCGCGCAGTGTATTGTGGGAAAGGCCCACAAACTTCCAGTCATAGATGCTGTCTTCACGAAGTCTGCCAATACTGACACCCATTCCGCCTTCATAATTGACATCCATTGTTACCTGCGGTCTGTTGTCTTCTTCCATATACTGAATGAACTGCTTTGGTGCGCTCGGAAGATTCAGTTTCTGCGGTTCTCCGCTGAAGTTTACCAGTCTTTCGATCAGCTGCTCTTTGGTCGCCTTCTTACGAAACTTTACAAAGGCAGCAGCAGTATGACCGTACAGAACCGGAATGCGGATACACTGACAGGTGATCACAGGGCTGACCGCCGGAACAATTGCTCCGTTTTCAATATGTCCCCAGATGCGAAGCGGTTCCTTTTCACTCTTTTCTTCTTCCCCTGCAATATAGGGAATAACATTGCCAACCATTTCAGGCCACTCGGTAAAGTTCTTGCCTGCACCTGAAATTGCCTGATAAGTCGTTGCAACCACTTCATAAGGTTCGAACTCTTTCCATGCTGTAAGCGCCGGCGTATAGCTCTGAATGGAGCAGTTAGGTTTCACTGCAATAAAGCCTTTCTGTGTGCCCAGTCTCTTTCTC
Organism: Butyrivibrio sp.; assembly: GCA_017996845.1. Next base: position 70,294 of record JAGOGF010000003.1, on the reverse strand, counting down.
TGATATGCGATTACTTCGGCATGCTCGGGATTGATCTCCGGGATGATCATCGGAACATCGGGCGTCCATCTGTGCGCACTGTTATTGGAAACAACAGGGGTTTCTGTTTTAGCATATTCTTCCTCAATATGCTTGATTTCATCTTTGGACATGTTAACTGCTGACAGCACAAAATCTACGTCTGCAGAAACATTTTTAACATCCTCAACATCCCTGATTACGATATTCTTAATTGCATCCGGAATCGGTTCATCCATCTTCCATCTGTTTCCGACAGATTCTTCATAAGTCTGACCTGCTGAACGCGGGCTTGCTGCAATGGTGGTAACCTCAAACCATGGATGATTGTTCAGAATGGAAATGAATCTCTGTCCTACCATTCCTGTTCCGCCAAGGACTGCAACTTTTAATTTTTCACTCATTTTTTCACTTCCTCCTCTTACTTGGCTATCTGTTCTATTTTTCTGTTAATCATAGCTTACATATTTTGAACTTTTTTTCAACTGTTTTTTGTCCAGAATTTTTTCAAAAATGTATCATTATATGCCAGTACCATTTCCATTGCATCCGGTCCCGGTGCTCCGGTTGTCAGTCTCTTCTCCACACATGTCTTGAGACTGATCGCCTCATATACATCTTCGCCAAACTGCGGTGCAAATTCGCGGAGCTGATCCAGGTTCAGTTCATCTATGCTGCAGCCCTTTTCAATACAAAACAGAACGATTCGTCCGATTACAGCATGTGCATCCCGAAACGGAACACCCTTTACGACCAGATAGTCTGCTGCATCTGTTGCATTGGTAAAGCCGCGCATTGCGCTCTTTTCCATAATATCCTGATTGAATTTCATGGTACGGATCATATCTGTAAAAAGTGTCAGACAATGCTGCACTGTATCGATTGCATCAAATGCCGCTTCCTTGTCTTCCTGCATATCCTTATCATAAGCAAGCGGAATTCCCTTCATCGTGGTCAGAAGTGACATCAGATCGCCGTATACACGCCCTGTCTTGCCACGTACCAGTTCTGCGATATCGGGATTCTTCTTCTGCGGCATGATACTGCTGCCGGTTGAATAGGCATCATCGATTTCCACGAAACGGTATTCATTGGAATTCCAGATGATAATCTCTTCACTGAATCTGGACAGATGCATCATGATTGTTGCAAGCGCTGCCAGAAATTCGATTAAATAATCTCTGTCTGATACCGAATCCATACTGTTCAGGGTCGGTCCCTCAAATCCAAGAAGCTGCGCCGTATATTCCCGGTCAAGCGGATAAGTCGTTCCTGCAAGTGCGCCTGCCCCAAGCGGGCAATAATTCATTCTCGTATGAATATCCTGCATTCTAAGGCTGTCACGCCGGAACATTTCAAAATAGGCACCCATATGATGGGCAAGCGTTACCGGCTGTGCCTTCTGTAAATGTGTGAAACCCGGCATATACGTATGCAGATTGTCCTGCATGATCTGCTGCAGTGTTTCGAGCATCTCATATAACCGGTCTGCTGTTTCCAGTACCTGTAATCTTGTATAAAGACGCATATCCAGTGCCACCTGGTCATTTCTGGATCTTCCTGTATGCATTTTCTTGCCGGCATCGCCGATCCGTTTGATCAGATTGGATTCCAGGAAGCTGTGAATATCCTCATATTCACCTGTAATCTGCAGATCACCGCTTTCTACATCCTTTTTAATGGCGCCAAGTCCATCTATAATACTTTTTTTCTCATCATCTGTGATGATCCCCTGCTTTGCCAGCATGGTCACATGTGCGATGCTTCCTTCTATATCCTGATCCATCAGTCGTTTGTCAAAAGAGATCGATGCATTGAAATTCCATGCCAGTTCATCAATCTGCTTGGTAAAACGTCCGCCCCATAACTGCGCCATATCGTATCCTTTCTGCTCTCTGTTCCTGCTTCTGCACGTCTTCGTGTTAAAGTGCAAAAGTTATTAAGAGATTATCACATGAGAAGTGTAAATACAACCTGTAAATCAAAAAATACTCTCAAATTGAAACATATGCATCACAGCCTCTCTGACAGATAATCCTGCAGCTCACAGAGAGAAATCTTATCCTGCTGCATGGTATCCCTGTTTCGAACGGTTAAAATATTTCTTTCCATTGTATCATCATCGATCGTAATTGCATATGGTATTCCGATCGCATCGCCTCTGCGATAACGCTTTCCGATACTTCCGGTTTCGTCATAAGAGACCATCCACCATTCTTTTAAAGTCCGGTATACTTCCTGTGCCTTTTCACCATGTCTTTTTTTGATCAGTGGTAAAACGCTGATCTTAACAGGTGCAAGCGACGCCTTTATATTCAGTACCACTCTGGAGTCATTCTCTGCAATACATTCCTCATGCAGATTTTCAAATAAAAGTGAGAGGACGATTCGATCCAGTCCATAGGTCGATTCAATGATAAACGGAATATACTTTTCTTTTGTTTCCTCATCCATGTATGCCATGGATTTTCCTGCATATTCTTCATGTCTGGATAAGTCAAAGTCCGTTCTGTTATGTGTACCATTGATTTCACCCCAGCCAAACGGGAACAGATATTCAATGTCACAGGCCTCTTTTGCATAGTGAGCCAGTTTCTCATGATCATGGAAGCGCAGTTTATCAGCTGATAATCCAATAAAATCAAAAAATTCCATTCCATATTTTTTGAAAAACTGATAGGTTTCACTGTCCGTTCCTTTTTTACAGAAAGTCTGATATTCCATCTGTTCAAATTCTATCGTACGGAACGTGAAATTTCCGGGTGTTATCTCATTTCGGAACGCTTTTCCGATCTGCCCGATGCTGAATGGAAGTTTGGTTCTTGTCGTACGCATGACATTCAGATAGTTGACATATTCACCCTGTGCATTTTCCGGACGCAGATAGATCGTATTGCTGTTATTTTGTGTTACACCTCTTTGCGTTGCAAACATCAGGTTAAACTGGCGGATATCTGTGAAATTCTTTTTTCCGCATACCGGACACTTTATTTCATGTTCATTAATATATGTCATCATTTCTTCCTGCGTCATCCTGTCCACATCCGCAGAAGCCTCAAAAGACTGAATCAGATTATCTGCGCGATATCTGGTCTTGCATTCCCTGCAATCCAATAAGGGATCCGTAAATCCTGCAAGGTGACCGCTTGCCTCCCATACGGCAGGATTCATGAGAATGTCGGCATCTATCTCATAACTGTTTTCTCTTTTCTGTATAAAGAAGTAGCGCCAGGCATCCTTGATATTATTCTTGAGTCTTGTTCCAAGCGGGCCATAATCCCAGGTATTTGCAAGCCCTCCATATATTTCACTGCCCTGAAATATAAATCCGTATTGATTACAATATGAGGCCAGCTCATCCATTGTAAAACTTCTTTTTTCTGCCATCTTCTTTTCCTCCTGCGCTTTTATAATTGGGTATAAAAAAAGTCCCAAGCACATGTAAAAAACATATGCTTAGGACGAATATACCGCGGTTCCACCTAATTACAGACCAGGTCTGCACTCTGAAAGATACATGGATTCACAGAACCCTATATCTCATTCCATATAACGTTGGAATATTCCGTCGGTAGCTACTATTGTTCACCCCGCTGCTCAAAGACGCCTTCCATGCAGGCTTCATAAGAATTCACACCAGTCATTCTCTCTCTGAAATCCACCTGTCATATACTATTTCTTTTCTCTGCATTTAACCTTTTGATCAGTTTAACACAAACGAAATCATTTTCAAGCTATTTCGCTCATTTATAAGAAAAAAGCCACAAACCTCATTTCACATAAGGTTTGTGGCTATATAGAGCTGGAAATCGGACTTGAACCGACGACCTACTGATTACGAATCAGTTGCGCTACCAACTGCGCTATTCCAGCACTTGTCCTGCTTTTTCGCAGGAACAAAGACAATTATAACTGTCAACGTCATGTTTGGCAAGAGAAAAAATAAAAAAGTACACAAATCAGACAGATCTGTTCTCCTGCTTCATATGAACATCAAGTTGCGGAAATGGAATCGAAATATGTGCTTCATCAAATGCATTCTTGATCTTTTCATTCAGTTCCCATTTGGTTTCCAGAAAATGTTCCGCCTTTACCCAGCAGCGAACGCCAAGTGTGATACCGTTATCTCCCAGTTCATCTACATAGACAACTCTTTCCTGATCAGCAAGTGTCCACTTACATTCCTCCATTGCCTTATGCAAAACCTTTCTGGCAATACGGATATCTGTATCATAGGCAGCTGCAACCTTTATTTCGACCATACGGGTATCATTTCCGGTAGCATTGGTCAATGAAGTATTGGCAAGCGTCCCATTTGGAAGAACGATTATTTTATTATCCGGTGTAATCAGTTTGGTATTGAACAGTGAAATTTCTTTTACCGTTCCTTCATGTCCTTTGCAGTCTTCTATGATGTAATCACCAAGGCGAAACGGTTTGAGCAGCAGGATCATGATACCGCCTGCCAGGTTGGACAGACTCCCCTGTACGGCAAGTCCGATGGCTACACCGGCAGAACCAAGCAGCGCCACAATACTTGCCGTATCCATTCCAAAAGCCGCGGCAACACCAAATGCGAGCAAAATTTCCAGTACAATCTTTACAAAAGAACAGATGAAATGAATACTGCTCTCATCTGCTTTTGTTCTCTCCATGGATTTGCGCATGACTTTCGTCAAAAAGCGAATAATCTGAAGCGAAACCAGTATCACAATTACCGCGATCACAACCTTGATTCCAAGCTGTGTCGCTTTATCCGGCAGATCATTCATAAACTGTTTCAGAGCACCCGGATCAACATTCTGGCCGGTTACCTCCGATATGGTATCAATTGTCTTCTGTGTTTCTGCTTCCAGTGTACTGCTGGCTGCACCTGCATTCAGCAGTACTGCCGTATCAAATATATACATTCTGATCCTCATATGCGTATATCAGCTTTTATATGCTGATCACGTTTCTTTTGTATTCTTTTTTTCTGTTGCTTTTTTGCTATTGTTGCTTTTTTCAGTCGTCTTTTTCCCTGCTGTTCCTGGCTTCTGCGCTTTTTTATCAGTGCTGTGATTTCCGGAAACTGCTTTCTTTCCGTTTTCACTGTTCTGCTGCATTTCAGTAACAATACTGTAGATCTGTTCCTCTTCGATCTTTACGTATTTATCCTGAATTGCTTTTTCCTGTTGCGCAAGCTCTTCTTCATATTTCTTTTTCAGTGCATTCAGAAGTTTCTCTTCCTCCTGCTGTTTCTGCGTGATCAGTACCTGCTTTCTGGTCTCCCGTTCCTGTTCCATCTGCATTTGTGCTTCTTCTCTGATGCGTCTGATCTGTTTCTCCTGCTCTGTAAATGCCGTATAAGAGAAGACGCTGAGTGAAAGCGGAGCCATGTGGATGTTGATTGCATACTGCCTTCCGTCACACGCTTTTCTGACTGGTTCGATTTTGCTTTCATTCACCATACCGCTTCCACCATAAGAGACATCATCTGTGCAAAGTATTTCCTGATATCTTCCGTCACTTGGAACGCCGATGGTAAATTCCCTGTCAATCCCCGCCATATTCATGACAACCAGTAATACATCATCATCCTTTTTCCCTCTTCGGATGAAGGAAAGCATACAAAGTTCTGCTGCCATGCAGTTGATCCATTCAAAGCCTTCCTCTGAATGATCATATTCATACAGTGCAGGATGTTCAAAATACATTTTGTTCAGGTCACTGATGAAATGCTGTATCTGCAGATTTTCTTTTTCTGAGAGTCTTTCTTTTCCATGATAAATCATTTTCTTGCCCGGATGCGTCATCAGATATGCAAAAGACATACGGACCCCTGCTTCACGCTGCTCTTCATCTCCCGGCATCATGGATTTGAGCGCACTGTATCCACCAATATCTTCATGTGAAAAAGTCAGAATGAATCTTTCGGTATAACAGTAGATGATACTGAACGTCAATTCATTATGGTGTGCAGAACGGTAGATCGGGTCATTCTGTATATATCCCAGATAATCATGTGTCCAGCCATTATTCCATTTGTAGTCAAATCCCAGCCCGCCGTTCTCCAGACTGTCTGTCAGCTGCGGCCAGCAGGCAGTTTCTTTCGTGATCATCAAAAGTCCGGGATCCACTTTGTTGACCATGGATACCAGATGTTTGACAAAATCAACTGCTTCCAGATTCTCATTTCCGCCATAAATATTCGGAGTCCACTCACCGGGCTTTCTGTCATAATCAAGATAGAGCGCCTTCGAAATATCGGTCAGACGAAAACCATCAATATGAAAATTTTCTATCCAGAAAAGTGCACAGGACAATAAATAATTTGTTACCTGTTTACGGCCATAATCAAAAATCAGGCGGTCTGTTCCGGGCTGCATCGCTTTGACAGGATCAGCATATTCATAGAGACAGCTTCCATCATAACATGCCAGTCCGGTTTCTGTTTTTTGAAAAAAAGTCATAGGGAAATCCAAAATCACACGGATTCCATCTTTATGCATCTCATTCACAAATGCCATAAAATCCTGTGCGGTTCCATATGCGGATTTGAGTGCAAAATATCCCGTTACATCGTATCTGTGCTGTTCTGTATGTTCCATAACAGGAAGCAGTTCAAGCGCATTAAACCCACAGGCTTTCATGTGTTTACGCACATATTGTGCAAGATTACGATAATTGGTACTTTCTCCTGCAAGTGCACACTCCTCTGCAACACTGTCCAGCGCCATCTCACAGACAGAAAGCGGTGATTCCTGCTTGTCATACTTCTTTCTGGCTGTAATCCAGTCATCGTCCTCCCATGAGATCATTCCGATCTCACTGACAATGGATATTTCACCTGATGTATCCCTGCAGCGCAGCATATACGGGTCAGGTCTTCTGTATACCAGTCCGCTTTTAATCCGAATTTCAAACTGATATTCATCTCCGACATTTACTTCGGGAACAAATATTTCAAATATCCCGGTTGGTTCAAGTCTGCGCATCTGGTGGATTCGTCCATCCCAGTTATTAAAGTTACCGACTACGCTCACTCTGGAGGCTTCCGGTGCCCAGACAGCAAAATTCACACCACGAATCCCGTCTCTTTTCATTGGGTGCGCACCCAATCTGCTATCGATGTGATAATGTATGCCACTGTTAAATTTGATACAGTCCTCCCGGTCCAACAATGGTTCAAAAAAGTACGGGTCATACAAATCGGTATTCTCTCCCCGTTCATCCGTTAATTCATAATGGTAACGTGTTCCTTCCTTAAGAGGAACCAAAGCAGCATAAAATCCTGCCTCGTCTGCAAGCTCCATTTCATATCTTTTATCATTTTCCTCCGTCACCACAGTGACGTGCTTCGCATTCGGCTGAAAGGTCTGGATCAGCAGTAAATTTCCCACCTTATGCGCGCCAAGGATTCTGTGCGGATTGTCTCCATCCGAATAAATGATTTCTTCTATTTCAGGCCAGTTCATCAGTTTATAGAGTTTATTATTCACCTTTGATCTCCTTCTCTGAAATTGCAATATTGATTCAACCAAAAAAGATTCAGATGGTTATCCATCTGAATCTAATTGTACCATTAATTCATAATATCGTGAATAAATAACCCACTGAGAAGTTTCGGTTCAAACCAGGTTGATTTGGGCGGCATCAGCCTGTCTGCATCCGCTACGCAAAATAATTCCTGTATAGAAGTCGGATGCATCGCAAATGCAAGCTTCATATCCTCCCGGCATCTGCGTTCCAGTTCATCTGTTCCTCTGATCCCACCTACAAAGTCTATTCGCTTATCCGTTCGGGGATCATTAATCCCAAGAACAGGTTCAAGAATATTTTTTTGCAGGATCGATACATCCAGTCCCTCGACCGCATCCTCAGAACAAATTTCCTTCTTTGCCTCCAGAAGATACCACTTATTCTCCAGATACAATCCGAACTGTCCTTTTACTGCCGGCACCATTACATTTGCCTGCGGTTTGCTGATTTGAAAATTCCCGTCGATCTTCTGCAGAAAAGTTTCCGTATCCATCCCGTTAAGATCTCTGACGACACGATTATAATCCATGATCATCAACTGATTATCCGGAAACAATACAGAGAGGAAAAAGTCATATTCTTTACCTCCTGTCGGCATCGGATCTTCCTGTCTTCTCTTCAGTCCGACCTTTACTGCAGAAGAACACCTGTGATGGCCGTCTGCAATATAGATTTCACCGATCTGTTCAAATGCATTCTGCAAAAAAAGAATATCCTGTTCTGCCGATACCTTCCATACACGGTTATGTACCTGATCAACAGACGTAAAGTTGTATATTGGTTCCTGTGATTTCTTTATCCGTTCCACGCATGCATCAATTTCCTGCCTGTCCCTGTAGCACAGAAATATCGGTCCTGTCTGGGCGTTGCAGGCATCCACATGACGAATTCTGTCCTGCTCCTTTTCCTGTCTGGTATTTTCATGCTTTTTGATCACGCCGCTTATATAATCATCTATTGCCGCACATCCGACAATTCCGGTCTGTGAGCGTTCGTTTATGGATTGTTCATAGATATAATAACATTTCGACTGATCCCGTACAAAAATCCCCTGCCGGATCTGTTCCCATAAAAGATCATGTGCCTTTGTATAGATTCGATCAGCATACATGTCGCAATCCGGTTCAAACTGTGTCTCCGGACGATCTATTGCCAGGAAAGAAAGCGGTTCTTTTTGTGTCTGTACTCTGGCTTCTGCATTATCATATACATCGTACGGCAGCGCAGCAACATGTCCTACCAGTTCAGCGCGTGGTCTGATTGCTTCAAAGGGCCTGATTTTTGCCATTTTACTCCTTTTCAGTCTGCTTAGTCTGATTATTTGTATTATATAAATCAGTAAAAAAGGCAGCCACCACAAGTGACTGCCTCTTTTACAGTTTTTTAAATCGTTTTTTTTACAACTCTGACACGATATACCCCGTCAATTTCAGAGAGACTTTTGATCAGTTCATCCGTAATTTCTGTCTCACAATCAATCATTGTATAGGCAAGGTCACCTTTTGATTTGTTGGTCATATCCGAAATATTGTAACCTGCAGAACCAATCCGATTGGTAAACTGGCTGATCATATTGGCAATATTTTTATGAAAAATAGCAATTCTGGGTTTGATGCAAATACCCATATCACAGTTCGGATAATTTACGCTGTTATTAATATTACCGTTTTCCAGATAGTTCATCATCTCAATAACTGCCTTAACAGCGCAGTTGTCTTCTGACTCTTCAGTAGATGCTCCCAGATGCGGTATTACAATACAACCGTCATGTCCTGCAATCGTACTGTTCGGGAAATCTGTTACATATCTGCGGATTTTTCCGGAATTGATTCCAGAAAGGACATCTGCTTCATTTGCCAGAATATCTCTTGCAAGATTCAGAAGGATCACTCCTTTTTTCATCTTTGCAATTGCTTCTACATTAATCATTCCTTTTGTAGCATCCAGTGCCGGAACATGAACCGTGATAATGTCACATTTGGAATAAATATCATCCACATTGGTAACATGTTTGACATCACTGGACAAACTCCATGCCGCATCAACAGACAGATATGGATCATATCCATATACATCCATACCGAGATTTTTGGCTGCATTGGCAACACGTACCCCGATTGCACCAAGACCTATGATGCCAAGTTTCTTACCCATGATCTCGGTTCCTGCAAACTTTTTCTTGGCTTTTTCTGTCAGTTTCGCAATTTCCGGATCACCTGCATTGGACTTAACCCATTCCACACCGCCGATGATATCTCTGGATGCCAGAAGCATTGCTGCCAGGACCATTTCCTTAACGCCATTTGCATTTGCACCCGGTGTATTGAATACAACAATTCCCTTTTCTGCACATTTTTCCAGTGGAATGTTGTTTACGCCAGCTCCTGCACGTGCAATACATAACAGCTTGTCAGAAAATTCCATTTCCAGCATCTGTGCACTTCTGACCAGAATGCCATGTGCATCATCTACACTATCAACCGCTTCAAACTGATCCGAGAAATTATTCAGACCGATCTTTGCAATTGGATTCAAACATTTATATTGATACATCTTTTTCTCCTTTTTCACTGTCGATGAAAATTTATTTGTTGTTTTTTTCAAAATCAGCCATAAAGTTAACGAGTTTCTGAATGCCTTCCTTTGGCATCGCATTATAGATGCTCGCTCTCATTCCGCCAACCGTTCTGTGTCCTTTCAGACTTACAAATCCGGCTTTTGTTGCTTCTGCAATAAACCTGGCATTGAGCTCTTCACTGTCTGTTATGAACGGAACATTCATCAGCGAACGATCCTCTTTGCAAACGGTTCCCTTGAACATTGCACTCTGATCCAGATAGTCATACAAAATTGCTGCCTTTTCCTCATTCCGTATCTTCATCTGGGTAAGACCGCCCTGTGCCTTGAGCCATTTGAATACCAGCCCGCACATATAAATGCTCCAGCAATTCGGTGTGTTATATAAAGAACCGTTATCTGCCTGTGTCTTAAATTTGAGCATCGTAGGGCAAAATGGCATTACATCATCCCGAATCAGATCTTCACGAATGATGCTGATCACCATACCTGCCGGTCCGACATTCTTCTGTACGCCGCCATAAATAATGCCATATTTGGAAACATCTACCGGTTCTGACAAAAAGCAGGAAGAAACATCTGCAACCAGATCATGTCCCTTGGTATTGGGAAGTGTATGAAATTTGGTTCCGTAAATTGTATTGTTCTCACAAATATATACATAATCTGCATCTTCGGGAATATCCAGATCTGAGCAGTCCGGTATATATGAGAACGTCTTATCTGCACTGGATGCCACTGCAACTGCTTCTCCATATTTCTGTGCTTCCTGATATGCCTTTTTTGCCCACTGTCCGGTAATAATATACGCGGCTTTTTTATTCTTCATCAGGTTCATCGGAATTGCTGCAAACTGCTGGCTTGCACCGCCCTGCAGGAAAAGAACCTTATAATTATCCGGAATATTCATCAGCTCGCGAAGATCCTGTTCTGCTGTCTGGATTACACCATCAAAGGTTTTGGAACGATGACTCATCTCATTGATTGACATGCCGCATCCCTGATAATCAAGCATTTCACTTGCCGCCTGCTTTAATACCTCTTCCGGTAATACCGCCGGACCCGCTGAAAAATTATATACTCTGGACATTTTTCTTTTCCTCCGTCACCTGACACCTTTGTCTGTATTGCGGTGCTGTATTTTTACTTATTTTTCATTTTATTCTCATTATTTTTTTTGTCAATATGTCTTTTCATAATATTTGTTATTTAATTTTTTATTTTTAAAATTCAAACAATTTTGTTTTTACTTTTTTGTGCACTCTTTAATTTCATACTGTATTTTTATACCGTATATACACTATATCAAAATATAGCGTTCACTTTTCATGGATGTTGCATTTTTATCTTTTATATTCTATATGTATTTTATACATTCAAATATTTTCTAATATTTCATTTTTATAACGTTATCATATATTTTTATCGCGCTTTTATTATTGTATTATTTACTATATTTTTACTTTTTTTCTGCTTCTTCCTTATTTTTCTCTTCTTACTTTTCCTATTTCTTTCTATTTTCCGTATTTTCTTTTTGCTTTTTCTATTTTATATTTCTTTTTCTATCTTCTTTTTTCTATTCCTTTATATTTCTTTTTTTATCTTCTTTTTTAGTTTCCTGATTGATCAATTGTATTGTTCTTTGAATGGTTTTTTATAATATCGATTGCCTTTTATATTTTACAAATATTTTTTTGAAAATATATAAAAAAGACAACCCCATCACTTGCGGCGTTGTCTTAATGTGCAGGTCAGATATCAAATTCACAGTTTTTAGAAATTAAAAAAGGGAAGTTCACGCTATTGATATACAAACTCACGTGAAAAATAGTAGCTGAAAAAGAACAGGCAGAAATCAACAGGTATCTTGAATAAAATCTCAGGTCCACCGATCAATCCATGCAAAACAGATACTGCCGTCGCACTCATTGCCATCTGTACGATACACAAAATAACCCATTTTGCAAAAGTACTTGTCTGCACGCTTTTTGTTCTGAATACAATCCGGTAATTCAATCTGTAATTTACGGTGGCAGAAACGCATCTTGCCATTGCTGTAGCAATTACAACATACATCTGCGTGCTGGTAAGCGTATGAACTCTGCCAAGCAGATCACAAAAGATCATAAAGAGTATCAGATCAACAATACTTGCAAACATGGATGTGAAAATATAAGTTGCAAATGTCAGATATATCGATAAATTATCTCGAATTGCACGATATTGTTCCTGATTCCTTCTGGCAGAATATACCGTTTCCAGCGGGACTTCACGAACAATAACTGAACTTTTCTTACAGTTGATCAGCATATTCGTATCAAATTCATAACGTTCACCTTTTACATTCATCAGTTTTCTCATGTAAGAAGCCGGAATGCCACGTAATCCTGACTGTACATCTGTTACCAGAATCCCCACCAGGTAATGAAAGGAAAGCTGTAATACTTTGTTTCCGGCCCTTGACTTTTTAGTCATCTTTGTTACATCAAGAACACGTTTCCCCATGATAAGCTCATCCGGATGTGCTGCCAGTTCATCCATGACTTTTAGAATATCTGTGCAGAAAAAACTTCCTCTGCAATCCATTGTCACACATCCAAGTACTTCGTTTCCACTTCCGAGAATCATATTAAAAGCACTTTTCAGTGCTCTACCTTTTCCAAGATTCTCTGCATGATAAATCAGACTGCAGCCGAATTCGTCTTTTGCACGCTGAAAAAGATCTGTATATGCTGCGCCGCTTCCATCATCTACAACAATAATATTGCTGACTCCATTCTGCCGCAGTTCACGTATCACTCCGATCATTTCCTCATCCGGTTGATAAGCCGGTATGATTACCGGAATTTTACTGTATGCATCTAAGCTTATCCCCATTGTCAGTTCTACCATCCGTTTTTCATTTTTCAACTATCTCAGTCAAACAGAATAACCGGTGTTCCCGTTTTAACCATTCCATACAGTTTGCTGATTTGTTCTCCCGGTCCATTGATGCAGCCATGAGAGCCGCCGGTTTCATATATTTCTCCTCCGAATTCATCTCTCCAGGATGCATCATGTATTCCGACTCCCTTATATACCGCCATCCAGTAATGCACAAAAGAGGCATAGCCCTGCCCTCTCAGGACTTTGTTTCTTCCCTTACTGTATATATAATATACACCTTCCGGTGTCTGTCTGTGCATTTTGATGCTTCCGGTCACAACAGGCATCGTGATCAATAGCTTTCTGTCTTCATAATAATATAGTTTTTGATCCATCATATCTATTTCAATATAAGTTCCGCCAATATCATCTGCTCCCTGTTCCAATGCCTTTACAGTATACTGGGGAATTCGCTGCCCACTCTTCCCATTCATAAAAGCATTTTTGAAATAGGAAAACTCTTCCCCAAGATCAATTTCATTCCCGTAGGTTCCGCCTTCAACTGTCACGTTTCTTCCGCTTGTAGCCTGAAACTGCCTGGTGCTTCCTATTGTATCATATTGCCCGAACATTTCCTGCAAAAAAGAATACATGGCAGCTTCACTGATCAGAAGGTTTCCCTCTGCATCTGTTGCAAAACCATTTTCAATCCTATAATCTTTTGGAAATGAGATTTCCTGGCCCGCAGCAATAAAGAGACCACTTCCGGGGTTATTTCTCTGTTTTCTTTCCCTGCGCACTTTATCCAGTTCTGGCTGTGTTACAAACCATCCCGATATGGCAGTTGCATCGATATCTTTTTTCTGTGTTCCAAACAGATAGGTCAGCTTAAAATTCTGCAGTTCTGCAATTTTGCTGTAAGTATCGCAGACAGATTGCATACTTTCTGTCAGTTTCTGATCCTGATAGCATCCCGGAATATCCGCAAGATCCAGTTCTTTTTTGCCTGATGCAATTGCATCACGAACCGCCTTCGTAATACTGTTTTTTACAGGGATGTCCGTCATCTGATTCTGTAACTGATATCCGTTCTGTGTAGGAACAATCGTGACAGTTCTGTCTGAATCTGCTTTATCCCAGAGCGGCCACTTACTGATTATATGATTCAGTTGATCCATATCAAAAATATAATCTGCAGTGACATTTCTGTGGCTTTCTTCCATCAGATGAATTCCCCAGGCAAACGGATTCTGCATATCCATGTTCTTCTGAAGCGGTGCTGTATAATCTGCCTGAAGTGCAATATCAGACGCACAAACAGTAAAGGTATCACCGTTTGTGTCTGTCACGGCAATCCCTTTATATTCGTTCTGCTGTGAGAGTATGTGGCTGACCTGTGCCACACTCTTCCCGGTACAATAAATCTGATTGATCCAGGTACCATATGGAAAACGATTCATGTAATACAGTGACAACGCCAGGTAACCTGTCACCAGTATCAGCAGAACAACCATAAATATGGTACCCAGCCATTTACCGGCAGTAATTCTCATGAGAATAATCCTTAATCCTTCTTCGCAGCAAGATCCTTTGCATCAAACGCCTCACTGATCGGTGCTCCGGCAGGAACCATCGGAAACACCTTATCGTCTGCTTCTATCATACAGTCCAGTACAACCGGTTTGTTTTCTGCAATGGCTTTTTCAATTGCAGCCCCCACTTCTTCTTTTCGGGTTATTCTGATTGCAATACATCCAAGTCCTTCCGCAACCTTACAATAATCTATATTATCATCGAAAACTGTCTGTGAATAGCGTTTACCATAGAAAAGTGTCTGCCACTGTCTTACCATTCCAAGTACATGATTGTCTATAATGATCTCAATGATGGGCAGATGATATCTGCTGGCTGTTGCAAGCTCATTCATATTCATTCGGAAGCATCCGTCTCCCGCAATATTTACGCATATCTTATCCGGTTTACCGACTTTTGCACCAATGCATGCTCCGAGTCCGTATCCCATTGTGCCAAGTCCTCCGGATGTCAGAAAAGTTCTGGGCTCTCTGTATTTGTAGTATTGGGCAGCCCACATCTGATGCTGTCCAACGTCCGTAGATACAATTGCACTTCCTCCGGTTACGCGGTCAAGTTCTTCCATGATATAGGGACAAGTCAGCTTGCTCTGATCATAATTAAGCGGGAATTTTTCCTTAAATGCATCGATTTCTGCAAGCCACTTTGCGTGATCCTGCTTGGTCATCTGTGCATTTACATCCATCAGAATCTGCTTCAGATCACCCACAACCGAACCATCTGTGTGTATATTCTTATTGATTTCTGCCGCATCTATATCAAACTGCAGTACTTTTGCATTCTTTGCAAAAGCCTTGGCATTTCCCACCACTCTGTCTGAAAACCTTGCTCCGAGCGCAATCAGAAGATCACATTCGCTTACACCGTAATTGGAAGCTTTTGTACCATGCATTCCGATCATCCCGGTATATAAAGGATGATGTCCGTCAAATGCACCCTTTCCCATCAGTGTATCGCAAACCGGTGACTCTATTGTCTGTGCAAATTTCTCAAGTTCATCCGAAGCCCCTGAAATGGTTGCTCCTCCACCAACATAAATAAACGGTTTTTTTGCAGCCTTGATCATACTGACAGCAAGATTGATATCCTCCTGCGAATATTTTTTTTCAGGTCTGGGTTCTGATATCTGAACGGGTTCATATTCGCAGCTCTGTGCAGTAACATCTTTGGTAATATCAACCAGAACAGGCCCCGGTCTTCCGCTTTTGGCAATCGCAAATGCCTTGCGCAGCGTATCTGCAAGAATATCTACATTTTTGACAATATAACCATGCTTGGTAATAGGCATGGTTATACCTGCTATATCGACTTCCTGAAAAGAGTCTTTGCCAAGAAGGGGCAGATTAACATTACACGTAATCGCCACAATCGGTACAGAATCCATATATGCAGTAGCAATTCCGGTTACGAGATTCGTGGATCCGGGACCGCTTGTTGCCATACAGACGCCGACCTTCCCCGTTGCTCTTGCATAACCATCTGCCGCATGTGCTGCTCCCTGTTCATGTGAAGTCAGAATATGTGTAAATTCATCCGCATGCTTATAGATTTCATCATATACATTCAGTATTGTTCCGCCCGGATAGCCAAAAATCGTGTCAACTCCCTGTTCTTTCAGGCATTCCAGTACGATCTGTGCTCCAGTTAACCTCATTGCTAACCTCTTTTCCCGTATCCTTAATCTGCTTTTGGAACTTCCAGTATTGCCCCGCGATTACCACTTGTTACCATATGAACATATCTGGAAAGGTATCCGGTCGTAATCTTGGGCTGTCTTGGTTTCCATTCTGCCCTGCGTCTTGCGATTTCCTCCTGTGGCACTTTCATATCCAGTGCATTCCCCGGAATATCCACACGAATGATATCACCTTCCTGTACCAGTGCAATCGGTCCGCCAACTGCTGCTTCCGGAGAAACATGTCCGATGGATGCGCCACGGCTGGCACCTGAAAATCTTCCATCTGTAATCAGTGCAACGCTGGAGCCAAGACCCATTCCTGCAATTGCAGATGTCGGATTCAGCATCTCACGCATACCCGGTCCCCCTTTGGGTCCCTCATAGCGAATTACCACAACATCACCTGCAACAATTTTGCCCCCAAGGATTGCTGCAATTGCATCTTCTTCACAGTCAAATACTCTTGCAGGTCCTTCATGTACCATCATTTCGGGTGCAACGGCTGAACGTTTAACAATTCCCGTATCCGGTGCAAGATTTCCTTTCAGAACAGCAATTCCGCCATTGGGCATATAAGGATTATCAATTGGCCTGATTACCTCCGGATCCATGTTAACCACACCTTCGAGATTTTCAGCAATTGTCTTTCCGGTACAGGTCAGCAGATCTGTTTTAATCAGTTTTTTCTTATCCAGTTCTTTCATTACAGCATATACGCCGCCTGCCTCGTTCAGATCCTCCATATAGGTAGGTCCTGCCGGTGCAAGGTGACACAGATTCGGTGTGCGGTCAGAAATTTCGTTTGCCATTTCCATATTGATCTCAACACCTGCTTCGTGCGCAATTGCCGGTAAATGAAGCATTGTATTGGTTGAACAGCCAAGTGCCATATCAATTGCCAAAGCATTCATAAAGGCATCCCTGGTCATAATATCTTTTGGACGAATATCCTTTTCAATCAGTTCCATGATCTGGTATCCTGCTTTTTTGGCCAGTCGGATTCGTGCTGAATAAACAGCCGGAATCGTTCCGTTGCCACGAAGTCCCATACCAATTGCTTCGGTCAGGCAGTTCATGGAATTGGCCGTATACATTCCGGAACAGGATCCGCAGGTCGGACATACCTTTTCTTCATATTCTGCAAGCTTTTCCTGCGTCATTGTACCTGCCGCAACGCTTCCAACTGCTTCAAACATGCTGGACAGACTTCTCTTTTTGCCATCCACACGTCCTGCCATCATAGGACCCCCTGAAACAAATACAGTCGGAATATTCACTCTTGCTGCAGCCATCAAAAGTCCCGGAACATTCTTATCACAGTTTGGAATCATAACCATACCGTCAAAAGCATGCGCAAGTGCAAGACATTCTGTACTGTCTGCAATCAGATCCCTGGTAACAAGCGAATATTTCATTCCGACATGTCCCATGGCAATTCCATCACATACTGCAATAGCAGGAACAATAACAGGCATACCACCGGCTTCTGCAATTCCAAGCTTTACTGCCTCAGCAATTCGGTCAAGCTCCATATGACCCGGAATGATCTCACTTTGTGAGCTTACGATACCAATCAGCGGTTTTCTTCGTTCCTCTTCCGTAAAACCAAGTGCATTAAACAGACTTCTGTGCGGCGCCTGCTGGATACCTCTCATGACACGATCACTGTTCATAGTTGTTATCTCCTTTGCTGTATTTATTTTACATATAGAATAAAATCTTTGTTTTCATATATGATATGCATGGTTTTAATATAATCCCATGGAATCGTCTCATACGTCTGATAAAACTTCCACGTATCTTCTCCGTTATAGCCTTTTTTCAACATATTTCGATCCAGAATCACACAGTCAGAATTTTCGATCTGCTTATTATCACAATTCAGATTCCAGCCAAATTTCATCAGATACTGCTGATCTGTATCACAAACGCAGGGATTCGTTCTGTTGGAAAGGTCAGCCATCAGAAGTGCCTGGTATGCCAGATCCTCTCTTTCCCCAAGTTGTGCAAAAAACATCGGATTAAAAAGCTGTATCAGCATAAATGCAAATGCAAAAACAACCGGCAGAAAGACATGCCACTTACGGACAATCATACTGTCTCTGCGATCTGCTCTGTTCCTGACCATATATTCATACAGTCTTCGCAGGATTACCATAATATATTGAATCAAAATACTGATGGATAGTGCAACAATAATGCCATAATAGGAAAACACTCTGTAATAGGGAAGTTTTCTTTGTACCAAAAGCATAAGCGGCATAAAAAGAGCAGTACAGCTGATCAGAAGCCTGAAACAGGTATGGCTTTCTTCAAAATGGAATATACACCCACTGATGGTAATCGATATGGCCACTATCAGTATCAGCAGAAGAATAACCCCTCCTCCGGGAATCAACTGTTCATTGAGACTGATGATCCAACTTTCAAACGCCGGCAAAAAGCCTTTTGAGGGAACACTCTGGATATAAGGAGAGGCTAACATATATTGAAGGCCCCGGTGCGCTGCCGATATGGGAGCACGAAGAATAATATCCACATGTCCAAGCCCAAACATGCTGCTGTTCTGATCTTTCATAATCAGATTGGAGCCGACTGCCAGCCATATTGCAAGATACAATAATGTGGTTACAAATGCTGCAATAACTCCTGCTGTCAGAATACGGATCATTTGCCGCAGGTACTTGTTTTTACCCAACCCGCCACTTACTTTTCGAATTCTGTAACCATTAATGATCAGATATAGAATTGTCGCAAAGCATAACGGTAATACCCAATATATACTGCTGGGTACCGTATACAAACCCAGCACTAACAGCAGAATCAGGAAAACATAGCGTGAAATCTGTTTATATCCAATCCGGCTCAGATCTGAAAGTACCTTCATTGTAATCAGAAAACATAATGTAGAGAGTGTATATCCTCTTCCCTGCACAGACAGAACATTTACCATCTGTAAGGAACTATATATCACTATTGTGCATAAAGGCAGCCAGTCATCAAAAAAGAACTGACTGATTTTATATAAAATAATCAGATTGGATACTGCGCACAGCCAAGATATACCTCTTAGTCCAAAATATGAATTTCCTGTCAGGTTCAGAATCGATGACAGAACAGAGTAGCCGACATGATTATTGGGCAAAGGCCAGTGTATAGCCGCATACAACGGGCCACGACTGATAAAATAATAATAAGTATACAGTTCATCATACCATGGTGTAAGGTATAACATGCGCCATAGATAATATACTGCCATTGCCAGAATAAAAAGCGCAGCAGCCATATTCTCCGGACTTTGTATCAGTCTTTCCCATGCTTCAAATCTGAATTCCGATTTTTCTTTTTTCCCCGACACAGATTCTGTCTGATTTATCTTCATGATCCCCCATCGATCGTCAGGATACTCTCTCTGCGATCAGCTCCCCCATTTCATGGCAGCCGCAGGCTTTTGCAGAAACGTCTCCCTTCAATATCAAATCCGAAGTTCTGTATCCTTCCTGCAGTACTTTTCTGACAGCAGTTTCTATATCGTCTGCTTCTCTGTCCAGATTAAAAGAATATCGAAGCATCATTGCAGCTGAAAGAATGGTTGCAATCGGATTCGCAATATCTTTTCCTGCAATATCCGGTGCTGAACCATGGCTTGGCTCATACAAACCAAAACTGGTATCATTCAGTGATGCGCTTGGAAGCATACCGATTGACCCTGTAATCATACTGGCTTCATCGGAAAGAATATCTCCAAACATGTTTTCTGTCAGGATCACATCAAACTGCGCCGGATCATGTACCAGCTGCATTGCACAATTATCAACCAGCATATGTGACAGTTCAACTTCAGGATAATCAGCCGCAACTTCTTCCACAACACTTCTCCATAATCTGGAGGAATCAAGCACATTGGCTTTATCTACACTTGTTACCTTCTTTCGTCTCTTCATTGCGACATCAAATGCACGAATGGCAATTCGTCTGATCTCGGATTCGGAATATACAAGTGTATCAGTAGCAACTTTTTGTCCGTCAATTACTTCTGTATGACGTTTTCCAAAATATAATCCACCCGTCAGCTCACGCATGATCAAAAGATCAAACCCTTTGTTTCCAGTTGATTCTTTCAATGGGCAAGCTTCTTTTAGTTCTGAATAAAGATAAGCCGGTCTCAGATTTGCGAACAGATTCAATTCTTTCCGAATCTGCAGCAGACCAGCCTCCGGCCTGAGCTCTGGTGCCAGTTTATACCAGGGAGATGTTGCAGTATTTCCTCCAATAGACCCCATCAAAACAGCATCTGCTGATTTTGCAGCTGCAATTGCCTCATCGGTAAGCGGCATCCCATACGCATCAATGGATGCACCTCCCATCAGAATATCTGTATAGATCATTTCATGACCGTAAATTTTTGCGGTCTGATTCAATACTTTTTTTGCTTCCATAACAATTTCCGGACCGATTCCATCTCCCGGAATACAGGTAATATTTAATTTCATTTTCGCTCCTCCTGGTTCCCCGCTGCAGTAATATCAAGCTTTCTCTGATACGTCACAGCATAAAACTTCACTACATATTATATTACTTTATGCAAAAAAACAAGGTGCATAATTAATGCAGGCTGATATAAAAATAGCTTTTTCGGAGTTTTTATGTAAAAAAACCGGGTGACAGAGAACTGGCACCCGGTTTTAAATCATCCCTGTTGAAAGGACTTATTTCGTCTTTTTATCTTTATCCTTTTTACTGTCAGCCTTTGTCTCTGCCGGTTTAACAGCGTCTTCAGGCTTCTCAATCTCAACAATTGCCTCTCTTACCATAGGAATGCGACAATTTCTGTTATTACCGAATTCTACAATTACCATATCATCATTAATATCAATGACGGTTCCGATAAAGCCTCCGGTTGTTCTGACGCTGTCTCCTACTGCAAGTGCAGACAAAAGCGCTGCCTTCTGCTTCTGTTCCTTTTTCTGCGGACGCATAAAAAAGAAATAAATAAATCCGAAAATTGCGACAATATAGATTACCCAGAAAAGCCCTGAGCTGGTCGCGGAAGTTCCTGTTGATGTCAAAAGAATACCCATTTGCAATGCCTCCAAATAAACGCGATGTATTAATTACTTTTACAATGATACACAATTATCCTGATAAAAACAAGAATTATTTACGCCTTTAACCTTTACGCCAGTTTTTCGCAATATCATACCGCATACTGCTCTCTTCTTCCTCTTCCATCATCCCTGCAAGTTTGCGTTTTTTATATGCTACAAACGCTCCATCATCAAGAGCCTTACGGATTTCAGCCATCATCGTATTATAAAAATACAGATTATGCATGACACACAAACGCATGCCAAGCATCTCTCCCGCTTTCAGAAGATGCCTGATATATGCTCTGCTGTATCTGCGACAGACAGGGCACCGGCATCCTTCTTCAATCGGTCTTTCATCCAGTTCGTATCTTGCATTCATCAGATTGATTTTGCCTTTATTGGTATACAGATGCCCATGCCGTCCGTTTCTGCTGGGATAAACACAGTCAAAGAAATCAATTCCGCGTTCCACACCTTCCAGAATATTGGCCGGTGTTCCGACTCCCATCAGATAAGTCGGCTTATCCTGGGGCAGATATGGTACTACTGTTTCCAGTACATGATACATCTGTTCATGTGTTTCTCCAACAGCAAGTCCGCCAACTGCATAGCCATCCAGCTCCATCTCTGAAATACGTTTTGCATGTGCAATACGAATATCATCAAAAATTGCTCCCTGATTAATTCCAAAAAGCATCTGTTCCGGATTGACTGTACCTTCCAGATTATTCAGACGTTTCATTTCTGTCTGACAGCGTGCAAGCCATCTTGTTGTTCTGTCCACAGACTGCTGTACATACTCATGATCAGCCCTGCTGGAAGGACATTCATCAAAAGCCATGGCAATCGTAGATCCGATATGAGACTGAATCCGCATGCTTTCTTCCGGACCCATGAATAACGGGTGTCCATCTATGTGTGAATGGAAATAAACACCTTCCTCATGAATTTTCCTCATCTTTGCAAGTGAAAAAACCTGAAAGCCTCCGGAATCAGTAAGAATGGGCTTATTGCATGACATAAATCTGTGCAATCCGCCCATCCTGTATATCACGTCATCCCCGGGTCTTAGATGCAGATGATATGTATTGGCAAGCACAACCTGCGTCCCGATCGTTTCCAGATCTTCTGTTGATAAACCGCCTTTAATCGCTGCCACAGTAGCAACATTCATAAATACCGGTGTCTGGATCGTTCCATGAACAGTCACCAGTTCTCCGCGCTTGGCGCGGCCTTCTGTTTTCAATAAATGATACATAAACACTCCATTTTTTCATAATTAATCAGTTGTAAATATACTCCATCCAGAATTCTTCCAATGTGATCTTCTGTTTGGCTATCACGCCCGCAGCCTCCGGTCCTACATACCGGAAATGCCATGGTTCATATTCGATTCCGGTAATATTCTCTTTGCCGGCAGGATAACGCAATATGAATCCATATTTACTGCTGTTTTCCGAAAGCCATTCCCCTGCCTTGGTTTTACCAAATCCTTCATCCAGATAGGAATAATCATCTGATATGATATCAATCGCGAGCCCGACCTGATGCTCACTTGAGCCTGGAATTGTCACCGCCTGGGCTGCTTTTGCATATGCATCCATATATGCCATTCCATCATTCATATAAGAGGCAATTTTACGGGTAAAAAGTTTTTCCTGACGCACTTCGCTTCTATATGGTGAACAAATAACCAGATTCACCCCATCCTGTTGTGCTGCCTTGAACATTGTGAGTAAACTACTCAGAATTCTCTTGTCGCAATACATATTTCCCTTAATATTACTCATCGGGAATGCATAATCATCCGGAATCGGATGCTGTTTATTGATCAGAATCAGTTTCCAGTCATCCGGACTGAAATTTTCCTGTTCAGTAGCTGCAGCAGCTCCGCTGTCCTGCCCTGTTATTATCTCCGAATTCTCTGACCCAAGAATATCCGCAAGATGATACTGATCCTGTTCACTTACCTTTCCGCTTTCCTGTTCTTCATCATAATCCGCATCATCCGTCAAATCAGATGAATAGGCAACTGCATCATCCGCTTCTGCCGCCTCATTCAGATCAGATGTCTGTGACATCTGATCTGTACTGGCTGCATCAGAAGCAGCATTATGACCAGAAACAAAAATCGCATTTAAAGGTAATACCGGATAGGAAAAACTGCTGCTGGAAATGAAACATAGCAATACACAGACAATACTGAGCAGTTTTTTGGGATTTTTGTAAAAAATTTTCGCAAACTCATCTAATACAATCGTAAAACCAATTACGATCACACCTGGGATGTATAGCTTCTTATTATTTTTTACGGCTTTGCCAACCTCTTTCATAACACGTTCTCTGAAAGGCGGCCTTGTCTGATGAAGTTTACTCATATAATCGAATATTTCCCCGCGGATAGGCGATACAACATAAATATATTATATTACATAATTCAGCTGTTTTGTAGCTTTTTTTAACTATTCATACAAATAAAGATAACTTTCATCCTTTGCTTTTCACAAAATCTTTCATATAATGTAATTCATACAGAGCCATGCGAATTTATATAAAAGGTGCGGGGAATGCTTGCATTCACAAGCACATTTTTATATAAATTCATGTGGCGGATACGCCACAGTGAGGAATTTGCGCAGCAAATTTCGAACATGGCTCTGTTCGGAATCAAATAAATGCGAAAGATATAAAAAAAGTCAAAAGCGGAAGGGGTATTTTATGGCCGGTTCATCATATGGTAATCATCTCAGCATTACAACATGGGGGGAATCTCACGGTCCTGCAATTGGCGCTACTTTGGACGGATTCCCCGCCGGAATGAATCTGTGCGTTTCCGATATTCAAAAATATCTGGATCGCAGAAAACCTGGTCAGTCAGAAGCTGCTACTCCCAGAAAAGAAGACGAT
The DNA here is from genome assembly GCA_017996845.1 of Butyrivibrio sp. Next base: position 46,045 of record JAGOGF010000003.1, on the reverse strand, counting down.
CTTGTTGAAATACTTTCCGGTGTTTTTGAGGGGCGTACTACCGGTACCCCCATTTCTGTACTTGTGCGCAACACCTCACAGCATTCAGATGATTACCGCGATATTGCAGAATATTACAGGCCTGGTCATGCAGATTATACCTATGATATGAAATATGGTTTTCGTGATTACAGAGGCGGTGGCAGATCCTCCGGAAGAGAAACCATCGGCCGCGTAGCTACTGGCGCAATCTGTGCCAAAATGCTGGCACAAATGGGGGTTGATGTCTGTGCATATACCCGCAGTATAGGTCCGGTTCAAATTAACCATGCAAACTTTGATCGCGCTCAGATTCTGAAAAGTGCTACCGGCATGCCGGATGCGGATGCCGATGTGCGTGCCATGAATTATATTGCAGCGTGTCGAAAACAGGAAAATTCAGTCGGCGGAGTTGTTGAATGCGTTATGCACGGCGTACCTGCAGGTATCGGAGATCCGGTATTTCGTAAGCTTGATGCCATGCTTGCAAATGCAGTAATGGGTATCGGAGCTGTAAAAGCAGTTGAAATAGGTGATGGCTGTGCAGTATCCGAATATCTGGGTTCTGAAGACAATGATGAATTTGCTTCCGAGAACAATCATATTATCAAGACCTCCAATCATGCCGGTGGTATTCTGGGCGGAATCAGTGATGGATCTAATATTATTCTGCGCTGTTTTGTCAAACCAACCCCTTCAATTTCGCAGACGCAGCATACTGTCACACAGACCGGAGAACCTGTTGATGTCAATATTCATGGCAGACACGATCCTGTTGTGGTTCCACGTGCCATTGTGGTGGTAGAATGTATGTGTGCCATTACGATTCTCGATGCCATGATGTCAAACATGACTGCACGTGCTTCCTATCTGACCGATTTTTATCACAGATCCTGATTGCGCTGTCATCTATAATATTTTTTTGCAAAAAAGATCCTCTGATTGATGCATCCAAATCAGTTTAGCCTTTAAACAGAAGATTGGGTGCGGTACAACCAGGGGATTATTTTTATATAACACGCATAAATATCAATTCAATCAAAGTTTATGAAAAACAATACAGTTTGGCTGATCGACTTTGATCGCAGGGCCATTCATAACCATCGTTCCTTTCTCCATATTAACCGTAAACAGCGTCATATCATTTGACTCATGATTTAGGGACACCAGAAATCTGTTATCCGGGAAAAGCGCTGCATCCTTGGGATATTCTCCTGCAACAGGCAGTCCAAGAACCTTTTTCAGAAATCCCGTTTCTTTATCGACTTTATAAATATCAACATCATTTTCTCCAACCGAGGAGCTCAGCAGATAGTTAAAATCTTCTGAAAAGTTAAGTGCACTGGTTGCGATTCCCTGCGTATCACTTGTTTCACATGTCGGAACCGTCTGAATTTTTTCAAATTCCGGAATATCATCCTCTTCTTTATAAGAATAAACTTCCACTGTATTTTTTTGTTCATGCACAATGTAAAGGAATCTTCCATCATCTGAGAATTTAAGATGCCTTGGTGCCGATTCCTGATCACAATGTATGATATCTACTGACTGTAACTTTCCTGTCTTATGATTTAAATAATATATATTTATGCGGTCCATACCAAGGTCTGCTGCACAAAGAAACTTATTATTTCTCGTCATCTTTACACACTGAACGTGCGGTCTGTGATTACGTCCTGCTGCTGATCCCAGTCCTTTCTGATATATTTCATCCGTAATTTCTCCGATGCTCCCGTCTTCATTTAACCGCAGCACTGTAATCTTTCCGTCATGATATCCTGCACAGAACAGAAACTTATCTTCATAATCTGTTGAAAGATAGCACCCTCGCATTCCGTTGATCGATGCTTCATTTATCATTGTAAGAAGTCCATCTTGTTCAATTTTGTACGCTTCCACACCAAAATCAGTAATGGAATATAGATGTGTGCAGTCATGCGACTGTGCAATATAAGAGGAATTTGTGATTTTGACTTTTTCTTTTTCCATCATGCGCCCGTTTTTTGTATCAACATCATATACACGAATTCCATATTTATCCCCTGTACCATTTGTATAGCTTGATACATAGGCTACAAACTGATCGCTGCCTTTTATTTCTTTACTCTCTTTTGCCATGAAAACTCTATGCCTCCTGAAATAATTACATGATTCCTGCAAATATTTATCAATATGAGTTTATCATAAATAAAAACGCTTGTTAAATGATTTTCTGCATTTTTTACAAATCTGCATCATAACGATTGACATGTTCCGTATGAATTGTATAATATACATCGTTGAGTTTAGCATCATTAAACTTTTAGTTTATTTGCAATATAAATTCTGACATTTTTTTCAATAAAAAAGGGGATAACAGAATGGATATCGGTCACAGAATCAAGGAGCTTCGGATACAGAAGAACCTGACACAGGAAGAGTTGGCTGACCGCTGTGAGCTTACCAAAGGATTTATTTCGCAGGTCGAGCGTGATCATACTTCTCCCTCTATCGCAACACTGATGGATATTCTGCAATGCCTGGGAACAGACCTGTCATCTTTTTTTACAAATGAAACCAACGATGACCAGATTGTTTTTCATCAGAATGATTATTTCGAAAAAAAAGATGAAGAACTTCATAACAAAATAGAATGGATCATCCCGAATGCACAGAAAAACATCATCGAACCGATCCGTCTGACTCTTGCACCCGGAGGTTCAACCTATCCTGATAATCCGCATGAAGGTGAAGAATTCGGTTATGTACTCTCCGGAAGCATTCAGATTATTCTGGGCCGCCGCATTGTCAGAGCAAAGAAAGGCGAGTCCTTTTATTTCAAACCGGATAAACAGCATTATATCAAAGCAAGTGAAAAAAACGGAGCTGTCATTATATGGGTCAGCAGTCCGCCCAGTTTTTAATCCGTCTATATTATACTTTCTAAGGAGCCATAAATTATGAGCAAGGATCTGATTCTTTTAGAGCACATTTCCAAATCTTATGATGGACAAATGATCCTGGATGATCTGAATCTGTCCATACACGAAAACTCTTTTGTAACGCTTTTAGGTCCGAGTGGCTGTGGCAAAACAACAACCCTTCGTATTCTCGGCGGATTTGAAAAACCGGACAAAGGAAATGTCATTTTTGACGGACAGGATATTACAGAACTTGCTCCCAATAAAAGGATGCTGAATACTGTTTTTCAGAAATATGCGCTTTTTACCCATCTTGATATTGCAGAAAATATTGCTTTCGGCCTTAAAATCAAAAACAAAACGCAGTCTTACATCAACGATAAAATAAAATATGCGCTGAAACTGGTCAATCTGGAAGGTTTTGAACATCGTATGCCTGATTCACTTTCCGGCGGTCAGCAGCAGCGTATTGCAATCGCACGCGCAATTGTAAATGAGCCAAAGGTTCTTCTTCTGGATGAGCCGCTCGGCGCCCTTGATTTAAAACTGCGTCAGGATATGCAGTATGAACTGATTCGTCTCAAAAATGAACTTGGAATTACATTTTTATATGTAACCCATGATCAGGAAGAAGCACTTACCATGTCTGATCACATTGTCGTTATGAACCAGGGTTATATTCAGCAGGAAGGTTCCCCTGAAAAAATATACAATGAACCGGAAAATGCCTTTGTTGCCGATTTCATCGGAGACAGCAATATTATCCCTGCCACCATGGTACGGGATGAGCTGGTTGATATTCTGGGCGCTAAATTTGCATGTGTGGATAAGGATTTCGGTGTAAATAAACCGGTTGATGTTGTAATCCGTCCGGAAGATGTGGAGCTGATAAATCCCGAAAACTGCTCTTTGTGCGGTGTCGTGACACATATTATATTCAAGGGCGTACACTATGAAATGACGGTAGAAGCCGGCGGCTTTGAATGGCTCGTTCATTCTACACGCATGTCGGCTCCCGGTACAACGGTCGGTATCAGTGTCGATCCTTTCAACATTCAGATCATGAACCGTCCTGCATCGGAAGACGAGGAGGCAATCAGCGAAAATGTATAAAAAAGGAAAAACATCTCGCCTTTTGGCCTCTCCCTACCTTGCCTGGGCATTCATTTTCATACTGGTACCCCTTGGGATGATTTTTTATTATGGTTTCACCAATGAAGCCGGTTCCTTTACCCTTCAGAATATCGCCTATATAATCCAGCCTGCTTACTTCAAATCACTGCTCCTTGCTTTTGAACTTGGCATCGTCAGTACGCTGGTCTGTTTTTTACTTGCATATCCCTTATGCATGATTCTGGCCGGTATGAAACTGGATCATCATGAATTTATTCTGACTCTTTTCATTCTTCCCATGTGGATGAATTTCCTGCTTCGCACCCTGACCTGGATGACTTTGCTGGAACGGAAAGGTGTTTTAAATGATGTATTAAGTATATTACATCTTCCTCCTGTATATATTATCAATACACCGGCTGCTATTGTAATCGGAATGGTCTACAATTTCCTTCCCTTCATGATCCTGCCGATTTACAATTCACTGAGCAAAATTGATGATAATGTGATCAATGCAGCGCGTGATTTGGGCGCCAATTCATTCCAGACTTTTCTGCGTGTGACACTTCCGCTCTCCGTTCCGGGAATCATAAGCGGTATTACAATGGTTTTCATTCCGGCACTTACAACATTTGCCATCAGTTCCATGCTGGGCGGCTCCAAGGTTCTTCTGATCGGAAATGTCATTGAGCAGGAATTTACCGTTGCCTATGACTGGCATCTGGGAAGCGGTTTATCCATTATTCTGATGATCTTCATTCTGGTCAATATGATCATCTCTGCCATTGCGGATCGGAAGGAGAATCTCTGAATATGAAAAAAACTTTTGAACACATTTATCTGTCCATCATTTTTATTTTCATGTATGCACCGATCGCCGCACTGATCGTTCTGTCTTTTAATGCAAGCAAATCAAGAGCAAAATGGGGCGGTTTTACACTGGAATGGTACCTCAACCTGTTAAGTGACTCCGAGGTTATAGATGCACTGATCAACACTTTGGTCATTGCCTTGATCGCAACACTTTTTGCTACTCTGATCGGCACCATCACATGTGTTGCAATGATGGGGTTAAAACGTCGATCCCGTACCATTATAATGGGCATTACAAATATTCCGATGATCAATGCGGACATTGTTACCGGCATTTCTCTGATGCTTCTGTTCCGCGCCATGAATATCAGTACCGGTTTTATGACTGTGTTATTTGCACATATTACCTTTAATATTCCTTTCGTCATGCTGAGTGTCATGCCCAGAATGAAAGAGATCAACCCTTCTGTATATGAAGCTGCGCTTGATCTTGGGGCTTCTCCCTTTACTGCTTTTACCAAAACAGTACTACCTGACCTGATTCCTGCAATCATCTCCGGTGCACTCATGGCATTTACCATGTCTCTTGACGACTTTATCGTTACATATTTTACAAAGGGTTCCGGCTTTGATACACTTTCAACGCTGATCTACAATGAAGTAAAAAGAGGTATTCAACCTGAAATTTACGCGCTTTCAGCTCTTATATTTATTGTTGTTTTACTTCTGCTGCTGATCATTAACAGATTTCCCAAAAAGATCAAATTTATGCATAAATAGGTAAGAAGAAATGGGGTTTGCCATGAAAAAACTGTTCGCCGTATTACTGATTGCCGTAAGTACCACTGCCGCCCTCCTGAGCGGATGTGCAAGTTCTGATGGCAGCACAGCTGCAAACGGCAAATTATATGTATATAACTGGGGTGAATATATTGACCCGGATGTAATTACTTCCTTTGAACAGGAAACTGGAATTAAAGTTATTTATGATATGTTTGAATCAAATGAGATCATGTATGCCAAAATTGCACAGGATGATTCTGCCTATGATGTTATCTGTCCTTCTGATTATATGATTCAGAAAATGATTGATACCAATCTGGTTCAGCCGCTTGATTACAGTAAAATTCCTGATGCAAAAGCAAACATTGGCCAGGAATACTGGGATAAAGCGCAGCAGTTCGATGCCGGAAATAAATATTCCGTTCCGTACTGCTGGGGCACGGTAGGCATTCTGTATAATAAAACTATGGTAAGCGACCCCGTAGACAGCTGGAGTATTCTCTGGAACAGCAAATATAAAGGTGAGATTCTCATGCAGGATTCTGTTCGAGATGCCTATATGGTCGCACTTAAGAAAAATGGTTATTCCGCCAATACAACGAATAAAGCCGAACTGGAAAAAGCCACTGCAGATCTGATCGCACAAAAACCACTTGTGCAAGCCTATGTCGTTGATCAGGTTCGTGATAAAATGATTGGAAATGAAGCTGCCCTTGGTGTCATCTATTCCGGAGAAGCCATCTATACCAAGCGGGAAAATCCTGATCTGGAATATGTTGTTCCAAAAGAAGGCACCAACATCTGGATTGATTCATGGGTAATTACCAAAGACGCAAAAAATCGGGAAAATGCTCTGAAATGGATCAATTATATGTGCAGAGATGATATTGCACTTAAGAATTTTGAATATATTACCTATTCAACCCCAAACAAAAAAGCGCAGTCTGAAATATCGGACGCCGATATCCGTAATTCCAAGGTTGCCTTCCCGGATCTGAAGACCATCGATACGGAAACCTACCGCTATCTGGGAGAAAAATGGGATCGTTTATACAATGACTACTGGATGCAGGTAAAATCGGCAGATTATTAATCTGCCGATACTGCGTCCGCAAGTTTTGCATAGCTATTTCTGTAATGATAGTTCATTTTCAGACAGTCAATCCAGGAAATAAAGTGTCCTTCTCCATATCTGGTTGCAGCAATCTGTGCGATACAGCCTTTATCCAGTACAATTGCAACCGCTTCTGCATCCTCTCTTGTTTTTCCAAGGCAATATGCGCCATCATTCAATACAAAAACAGCATTCACATTTCTTTGAATATGAAGATTCTCTCCGTCTCTGCCATGTACATTCAGTGGAACGTTCACTCCTGTGCCAATCAGCTGTGCAAAATCATCCAGCAGTGGTTTCATATGCACCGTTCTTCTGGATGTTAAAAGTATTCCCTCTGATTTATTATGCACAATATACTTTACGTCTGTTCTGCGGGAATAAATTTCCTTATGAATCCTTCTGACACGCTCCGGCGTATCCGGTTCGGAATATATGATTTCTTTTCCTTCCAGATGGCTGCTGTACCCTTCACAGATACTATGTCTGATATCTGTATTGCATCTTTCCATCAGAAAACTATTTGCTGCAATTTCCATTTTTACAGCTTCTTCAACAGCTATCCGACTATTTTCACCCATACAGATTGTTCCATGGTTAGACATAATGATACCATCCGCTTTCAAATAATGCCGTATGGTATCCCTGACATTTTCAGCCAGTTTCTGTGTCCCTGGAAGCGCATATGGAGCACAGGGAATTGAGATCTCATCCTCCCCATATTCTGCATTTATTTCATGCAATCCCAGTGCTCCGGCACAGGACGCATAAACCTGATGCGTATGAACAATAAATTGTATATCCCTGCGTTCCTGATAGCAGGCTGCATGCACTGCTTTTTCACTCGATGGAACCACTTTTCCTGCAAAACTCAGATTGCTCATATCAACCGTAACAATCTTGTCCGGTGTCAGGTCTTCATATCGAATCCCACTTGGTGTAATCAGAAAATGTGACGCATCAATCCGACTGCTGATATTCCCCCAAGTTCTGACAAGCAGCCCCTTATCATGTAACTGTCTGCCGACACTGATGATTTCTTCTTTTGCCTTCAGCAGATCTTCCTGCATATCTGTCATTTCTATCTGTCCCCCAAATAAATCATCAGCCTCTGATCTGCCCATTCCCAATAATTTCATACTTATAGGATGTCAATTCTTTTAATCCCATAGGTCCTCTGGCATGAAGTTTCTGTGTACTGATTCCAATCTCCGCACCAAATCCGAACTCAAAGCCATCCGTAAATCTGGTTGATGCGTTCACATATACGCAGGCTGCATCAATTTCGCGCAAAAACCTGTCCGCATTTTCCCTGCTTTCCGTTATAATCGTTTCAGAATGTCCTGTATTATATTTATTAATATGTGCAATCGCTTCGTCCAGATTTTTAACCGTTTTAATGGAAATAATGTAATCGAGATATTCCTTTCCGTAATCTTCCTGTGTTGCAGGAATTATCTCTGGAAGAACTCTTCTTGTATCTGTATCCCCACGCATCTCTACATGATGCGCATCCATTTCCCTGGCAAGAAGAGGTAAAAATGCATCACTGATTTTCTCATGTATCACAAGTGATTCTGCTGCATTGCACACCCCGATACGCTGTGTTTTGGCATTTATGATAATCGGAATTGCCTTATTAAAATCAGCCTGCTCATCCACATAAATATGACAGTTACCGGTTCCGGTTTCAATTACAGGAATGGTACTGTTCTCAACGACGTTTCTGATCAGGCCTGCACTGCCACGCGGAATCAGAACATCTACATATTCATTCATTTTCATAAATTTCTGGACAATACTGCGATCGGTATCCTCAATCATCTGTATGACATCCGGGTTAATTCCACAGGAAGCAAGTGTATTCCTTATAATAGCAGTGATCATTACGTTCGAATGGATGGCATCACTTCCACCTTTGAGAATTACTGCATTTCCAGACTTAAAACATAGACTGAATGCATCCGCAGTTACATTGGGTCTGGATTCATATATGATTCCAATCACACCGATCGGCACACGAACCTTCGTAATCTGCAGTCCATTTGGTCTCATAAAATGTTCCAGTTCTTCTCCCACCGGATCCGGGAGTGATGCTACCTGTTCCAGCCCGTCAGCCATGGCATCAATACGCTTTTCGTTAAGCATCAGGCGATCCAAAATCCCCGGATGCATTTGTTTCTCTCTTCCGGCTGCAAGATCTATCTGATTTGCTGCAATCAGATCACTGCTGCCTTTTCTAAGAGCAGCAGCAATTTCACGAAGTGCCAGATTTTTCTTTTCGGTGTCAGTTTTCTGCAAAACATATTTTGCCGCAACTGCTTTCTGTCCCATTTCTGTCAAATTGCTCATCCTGTAAATCGTCCCTTCTGCATTAATAATTTATCGCGGTAATCTGCCATATTCCTTTATCATTTTTATTCAGAACAATGTTCGGTACAGAGCCGTTTTCTGAAAGAACAAGGCCCTTTTCCGTAATCTCTATGTTCATTAAATTTACAGAGGATACCGCTGTTACCAACTGGTCCGTATAAATATCGGTGCTTTGATAGGTTGCCGAAAAATCATCGCCGCTTTTAATTTCTTTTCCCTTCCCGAGTCCAATATGGACAGGATAGGTACATAATTCCTTAAGTGAATCCAGATTTTTACTCTCAACAGTCAGAATAACATCTCCTGCGGCGGTAAGCGCATCATAATCTGTTGTCTTTGTATCTGCATCCTTTGCAGATACAAGGGTCATAATTTTATTTTCATCTGAGAATGTCACATCGATCCCATGTCCCAAAAGCATTCCATTTGTCAGGCCGGAAGTATTGGACTGATCATCCATCATGAAAGTATCTGTTGTACCTTTTGTCGTCTGTATTGTTACCTGGTTCATACTGGCATCAATAATGACTCCCTGTACCTCATTTGCCTCTTTTGAATCAGCAGCCGTCGCCTGTGCAGATGTCTGTGCCGCTGCAGCGGATGAAGCTTGTACGGAAGATGATGTTTTTGAAGAAGCTCCCTGTACTGGCTGTCCGGAACTGCATCCTGCCAGCATACCTGCTGCAATCAATATGATTGGTACTATATATCCAAATTTTTTCATTATGAACCTCCTTTGACTGCTTTACAAAATATCGGATTTCCATCTCCATTATAGATGATTTCTGAAGATATTTCATCTCTCAGCGGAAAATATGATCTTCTGTAATAATCATATCTGCCTCCACATCAAATGGTTCAACCGGTAATGTTTCTGCAAAAATCTGGCAGGAAAAAGCTACCGCTACCTTTGATGCATATGGGATACGCGTCAGATAACGGTCATAATATCCCCCATTATAGCCTATCCGGTTACCTTTATGATCAAATGCCGTTCCTGGGAGAATAACAAGCGTAACACCCTTCTCGGCATTAGAAAAATCATTCGCAATATATTTTTCCTGTGTGACAGGTTCTGAAATACCTTTGAAGCCGGGTTTCAAATCCTTTTGTGAATATATTCGATAAAACTCCATTTGCCTGGCTGTCTGATCCGTTATTTTCGGGCAATATACTTTTTTGTGTGCATAAATAGCCCGATCGATCAGATCTACAGTGGACACCTCTGACAGATAAGAACAGTATATTAATACTCTTTCTGCTTTTTTCCAGTTTTCGGTTGCCATCAGTCCAAGCATGATCTTTCTGCTCTTTTCCATGCGTTCTTCCTGTGTCAGACGATTTCTTCGTTCCAGCGCAAGCTTACGATAATCTTCTTTTTTCACACCTGCATCCCCTTTAGCTCTGCTCCGGACAAAACCGTGCCGCAATTATTTCTGCAATCCGAATTCCATCCATTGCTGCTGACATAATCCCGCCAGCATAACCGGCGCCTTCACCGCAGGGATACAACCCCTGCGCGTTTACCGATTCAAAATTTTCTCCTCTTGTGATACGGACAGGAGAAGATGTCCTGCTTTCCACACCTTCCAGCAATGTATCCGGTGCATCAAATCCCTGAATGATATGTCCGAAATGATTCATTCCTTCAATCAGTGCAGTGCTGAGCCCCGGCGGAAGAATCGTATGTACCTCTGCAAAAGTATATTCCCCCTTGATGCAAGGCTTATTCCAGTTTCCCCGTTCCTTTGTGACTTTATTTTTGCTGAAGTCTTCAAAATATTCTACCGGAATCTTTCCTTTTCCAATCTGATAAGCCTTTTCTTCCAGCCTGCGCTGAAATTCCACGCCTGCAAGAGGTCCCTCTGCACCATAATCTTCCGGTGTCACTGATACGATGATCGCACTGTTTGCATTATGACTGTTTCTGGAATGATAACTCATTCCGTTTACTGCAAGCCTTCCCTCTTCAGAAGACGCATTTACCACATATCCGCCCGGACACATGCAAAATGAATATACCCCTCTTCCGCTTTGCGTTGTGACCGCTAATTTGTAGGGTGAAGGAGGAAGACTTTCAGGCTCTCCCATCGCATATTGTGACTGATTGATCACCTTCTGCGGATGTTCTACGCGCAGCCCAACTGCAAAAGCTTTCGATTCCATGTGAATGCCATCATTGTATAATTGCGCAAAAGTGTCTCTTGCACTGTGACCGATTGCCAACACAAGTGTCTGTGTTATCATATCTCCGGCTGAAGTATGAACTCCTGCAATTCTGTATTTCTGCGCTGCACTATCCTGCTGTTCCAGGATCAGTCCGGTCACCTGTGTTTCAAACCGTATCTCCGCGCCATGTGCCAGCAAAAAGTGTCGCATATTTTTTACCACTTCTATCAGAATATCCGTCCCGATATGAGGCTTGCTTTCATATTGAATATCCTTTGGGGCGCCAGCCTCCGTAAAAATGCGAAGTACTTCTCTTCCTCTTCCATCCTTGTCTTTTACAAGTGTATTTAATTTTCCATCTGAAAAAGTCCCTGCACCACCTTCTCCAAACTGTACATTGGAAGATGAATCAAGCTGACCGGTCTGCCAGAATTTTTCCACATCCTGCTGACGCTTCTCAACACTGCTTCCCCGTTCCAGAAGAATTGGTCTGTATCCATGCAAAGCAAGCTGATAGGCACAGAAAAGTCCTGCAGGTCCTGCTCCGACTATAATCGGACGATTCTGCATCTTCTCTTTACCTGTTTTGGGAAAGCTATATTCATTTTCTGTATAAACAGCAGCCTGGTGACAATGCGATCTTGCAATCACTTCTGTATCATTTCCCTTAAACAGTTTTACATCCAGTGCATATATATCATAAATTTCAGGTTTTTTTCTGGCATCAATGGAATGCTTCGCAATATCAATGCTCTGAATCTGATCTTCTCTTATCCTTAGGAGCTTGGCAGCCTGCATTCGCAACTGTTTCTGAAGCATATTCTGCTCGGCAATTCCGTTTTTATATCCCTTCAATTGTCCATTATTACATATTTTAATCTGGCTGATTCTGATCATTACTCTATCCGCTTCCTTCCGGCAGCAGCACTGCCTGCAAAACTTCCGCTCATCCATGCCCACTGCAGATTATAACCCCCACAGCGTCCGTCAACATCTGCCAGCTCACCAATGCAATATATACCCGGCATATTTACAGCCTCCAAGTCATCCGAAAGATCCTGCAGACAAATTCCGCCTGCAGTTACCTGTGATTGCAGAAAAGTTCCGGTTTCCGTTATCGGGATTCTGGCCTGTCGGTATTCATACAGTATTTTCTCCAAGTTCAGATCAGTAGACTGATCTGAACGGCACCGGGAATCTATTGCCAGTTTTTTTATAATCATATCATTTATATGCGAATTGCAGATTCCCTCCAGCAATTCACTTATAGTTCTCTGATCCTTTATTGAAATAATATTCTCTGTCAGGCACCTGAACTGTTCCTCTGTATATCCTGGAAAGAAATCAATTTCAGCATGGATTCTCTCTTTGTCTGCAAGTGCACGAGCCACATATTCGCTTGCCTGCATAACCGGAATTCCGGATAATCCGCTTTGGGTCAGTTGCAGTTCCCCGGTCTCCTCTGCAAGTACTTTTTCCCCTGCATAGAAAGTCACTTTCGCCTCTATCCTTACTCCTGCCTCAGCCGGAAGCGTCGGATCTGAACTTTTAAGCTGTACAAGTCCTGGCATTGTGTCTGTCATATGGAGTCCCAGTTTCTGTGCAATGTAATAGCCATCTCCTGTTGACATCGTAATCTTGGGCCCTGAATTTCCTCCCATAGCCAGTATCACACTGTCTGCTTCATAAAGTGCTCCGGTAGTACGTACACCGTACCCGTGCATCTTCGTCCCGGGTAAAATCTCTTTGACCTGTGTATGATAAATAATAGAAACACCTAGACGTTCATTTTCTTTTCGAAGTACATCTGCAACCGTATTCGCCTGCCCGGAAAAAGGATATAAATAACCATCTTCGTTTCTGATTTCAATACCAAGAGAGTGAAAAAATTGTATTGTTTCTTCTACGCCGTATTTTTTAAGCCAATTATGCATTCTGTCTCTTGCCTGCGGATTATAGCATTCTACATGCATATTTGTATTGGACAGATTGCATCTTCCATTTCCTGTCATCGAGAGCTTTTTCCCTGCAGTATCCGACTTTTCGATTATCGTTACATTGGCTCCTGCTCTGGCGCAGACAATAGCAGCACACATACCGGAAGCTCCGGCTCCCGCAACAATTACGTTTTCCGGCATGTTATTATCTCCCTTCATCCCATCAAATGGAGTTTTTTGGCCAAACTGATATAAAATGTTCCGCCTGGAATTGCATAAAGTTCATACTCTGATACACCACGAAGCGCAATCAGCAATACAATATATATTATCATTCCTGTAATAAGACAAACAAAAATCGAAAGAATCTCACCAATCAGATCAATCAGAGCCCCGTTCAGGAAATATATTACAAGTGCACCTGCACCTGCGCTGATCAATGTTACAGCGAATGTTCTGACAAGTTCCTGTCTGTAATGAATCATTTTGGATAACTCCATCAAACTGACCAGATCATAAAAAGCCAGCATTGCCATAACCGCAAGAATCACTGCATGCAACCCAAGTCCTGCTATGATCGTCATCATAAGCAGAACTGCAATATGCACAAAGGCTGACAATAATACATTCACAACTACTATTGCCGTTTTTCGAAGGCGCAGCATAATGCAGGACGCCGTAAGTGCAAATGATACAAAAAAAATTGCCATACTTCCAAAAGAAGTCATACCAACTGCACTATCATTGGAGATCCCGAAAAAAGCTGTCTGGATCGGTTCTGCCATGATAGCCGCAAAAGCTGTCACCGGAATCAATAAAAGCGTCTGATAATGAATCATTGCACCCAGCTGTTCATTTGCCATGGTAATATCTGAATGAGACATCTGTGCACTGAATTGATAGCAGCCTTTCACGAAAAAAATGGTGCAGATAAATGCGATCAAAAAAACAACTCCCATATAACTGCCGTAATAAATCCCCCAGTTTGCAGCCAGATCTCCAACATTCTTACGCATTCCCGCAAACACAAAATATATTTTCTGATCCACAAGTGTTAAAATGCTGAACACTGTAGTAATTGTAATCAGTGCTTTTAAATTACTTCCAATCCCAACATGAGAATCCAGATAGCGAGGTGCTCCATTATTGATCCTGTCTCTGATCTGCCCTTTACAAATCTTATACACAATCAGACAATAAAGAAAATTCAATAATAAGGAAAGTGCCATACCACTCATTGCACCAAACGCCCCATACGCAGGCGCACAGTCTTCCATTCTGAGAATCGCATTTACACGCAGTCCGTATCGATAAAATAAATGTGCCAGAACAACCGACAGAATGAGTGATGACACAGATTGCAGCGCCATAGAATGCAGAACAGGATTAGATGCCCCGAATCCCAAAAGATACCCTCTCATTGCGCCCTGTACGCTCATTAATATGATGCAGATTCCTGAAACAGCAAGTGCAAGATATCCTTTCGGCATTTCAAAAAAATCTCGCGCAAGCGGAATCGAAAGACACAGAATCAGAATGCCGGTAACCATGCCTGAACAAAGTGCCCATTTCATCGCAATCTTCATTCCATATTCAGCATTCAGATATTGTTCTCTCCTTGACCGAAGACGAATCATACTGTCAACAGCACGTTCATACGAATAAAGGAAAACCCCGCATCCGATTGCATATATCTCAAAAGGAGCAGCAAACATTCCTACCCCTGACTCCCCAATCATATATACCATACTGATTCTGATTATCATAAAGACTGACATGGATAAAAGAACTGCTCTGGAAATCATGTCCGGTCTTACTTTATGCAAATCAGTTCGATGCTTCATAAATGATTCCATGCCTTTCCAATGATCTGTCTAATCCCTTGTAATACCAAGAGTATCAAGGATATGTGCCTGTTTTTCTTCCATAACTGCTGCTTCATCCGGTTCCATATGATCATATCCACACAAATGCAGCATACTATGCGCCGTCAGAAATGCAAACTCTCTTTTCTGACTATGCCCATAACTCTGTGCCTGTTCGCGCACACGCTTTTCATTAATTACAATATCTCCCAGCATAATTTTTCCGGTATCCGGATCCATACAGTCATACTTCTGTTTACCTTCCATTACTGAAAAATCAGCAGGCTGAACATAGGAAACATTTGGAAAAGATAATACGTCTGTAGGATTATCTATGTTACGAAATTCACGATTCATTTCATGAATTCCATCATCGTCTGTAATAATCATATTGACTTCAACATCATATGGACAGCCTTCCTGTTTCAGTACAGCCTCACATACCTCTTTTGCAATCTTTTCAATGTCAAAATCAAACACTGCATCTACTTCATTCTCAACGAAGAAAATCATAATATAGCTTCTCCTTTTTCAACAGTTCTTTCATTCTGTTCATTTCATAAAGTGTCATACTACTGTTTCTGAATTCTCCGGACTCTGTTTTTTTCTGATAAATCCGATCAATCAATTCATCATAACTGATCTTGGCTTCATGATCTTTTGCAAAAATATACATAATGGAAGCAACCACTGTCTCACATACCATAATAACAGCCAGTTCCGTTGATGCACTTCCTGCTGTATGGTTATAATATTCTTCCATCAAATTTGCGGCTTTTTCAGGAAAGTGATATTCCTTACAGTATTTTTGAACCGTTTCCCATGAATTGGCACCTTCCAGAAGTCCTGCCCTGTGATAATATGCACAGGTTTTCACCGCACGTTGGTCAAGCCCAAGGTTCATCGCAATTCTTTCTGCCAGATATGCAGTGTGAATTGCCCTGTAATACTCTTCCTTGTTTTTATCCTTCAACCGTACAAGCAGGATAAATTCAGGATCATTTACTTCCATATACATGTCTGTTCCACAGCGTATCGTTACTCTGCTGAAAACATTGATCAGAATCAGCAGCAGAATCAAACTGATAATCAGATTGAGAGCCGGAAAAACAAAAATTCCAAGTGAAAACGTCATATTTAGAAACAAAATATGATAGGCAACAAGCAAAACGCCAAGCATCAGAAGTGAAATAAATGTCGGAATTCCTACCTTAATTTCCTCATCCAGATTCTGAAACAATGTAAGTGCAACTGCTCCTGCCATAAAATATAAGAAAAATTCACCATAACCGCCGTTTTTTTCGAGCAATACGGATATCATCAGCAAAAGAGCTCCGCTGAACAGCCCAATCTGCATATTGGAAAACAACCCAAGCAATACAAATATTACCAAATAGGGCCAAATTGCATAACTGATCAGCGGTAAAATTGCAGCAATAATCAGACATACAGCAAAAAGAATCAGAAAGCGAACACGATGCCTGATATTATCATAGGACAGTGTCTCTTTATGTGTTGCATCCATAAGCATAAAAATGAGCGTTCCCGCTCCCATGAGCATTACAAAAATATTACGTTCCGTTTCCTCAATATTTTTCTGATAGATTACAGAAAAGGAAACTGCAATTGCACCTGTAAAAACAAATAAAAGAATCATCTGTATGGAACTATGATTTTCTTTCTCTTTTTTACTGTTCTGATCCATTGGCATGTCTGATCCGGCGCTCCGAATTTTTTACAGTACTGCGCTTTTTCCTTCCTGATTCCTGTTTTTCATAATCTTCATATGCCTTTACAATCTTCTGCACAAGCGGATGTCTGACGACATCTTTACTCGTGAGATGACAAAATGCAATATCATCAACGCCATGCAAAACCGTCTGTGCAACATCCAGTCCAGAGCGCATATTAGGAGCAAGATCCTTTTGCGTTGCATCTCCAGTTATAATTACTTTAGAACCAAACCCGATACGTGTCAGAAACATTTTCATCTGTGCAGGCGTCGTATTCTGCGCTTCATCCAGAATAATAAATGCATTATCAAGTGTTCTCCCACGCATGTATGCGAGGGGTGCGACTTCAATCAGACCTTTTTCAGTGTTTTTTAAAAAATTCTCTGTTCCCATAATCTGATACAGGGCGTCATATAATGGTCTGAGGTACGGATCAACCTTGCTCTGCAGATCGCCAGGTAAAAATCCCAGTTTTTCACCTGCTTCAATTGCCGGCCTTGTCAATATAATCCTACTGACCTCTTCCTTCTGAAATGCCGTAATTGCCATTGCCATTCCAAGATATGTTTTTCCTGTTCCCGCAGGGCCAAGACCAAACGTTATCATGTGATTCCGAATGTCATCCACATACTTTTTCTGCCCAAGCGTTTTCGGTTTAACAGGTTTTCCGTTTATTGTATGGCAGATGCAATCCTTATCGATTTCCAGAAGAACATTATTGTTCTGATCCGTTTCCTCTTCCGGCTGTTCTTTTTTCAGAGAAATGGCATAATTCACACTTTGCTCTTCAATCTCAGATCCCCTGCTGCTGAGCTTGGACAACTGATGAATCACAGCCGATGCTCTTGCAACCTCTTCACGACCTCCAATGATATGAAGTTCTCCGTTTCGGTCAATAATTTCCACATGCAGATTATCTTCAATTTTTCTCATATAGTTGTCATTGCCGCCAAAAACATTCTGCATATCCCGTAAAGGCATTGACAATTTCATTTCCGTTACATCATTCATTTGTGATATGGCTCTCCGCTTATTATTTTATATCCACGATAAATTTGTTCCAAAAGAATTACGCGCATCATCTGATGCGGAAATGTCAGATCTGAAAAGCTGATCAGCTCATTTGCCTGTTTGAGTACATCCGGATGCAGTCCAAGTGAACCACCTATAATAAACTGAATATGACTCTGTCCATTTACACCTATCCTTCGTATCTGTTCAGCAAATCCGGGTGAATCAAATTTTTTTCCTTCGATTGCAAGTGCCATTACAGCTGCATGCGGATCCAGATACTTACATATCCTCGCACCTTCTTTTTCTCTGATCTGATCTGCAATTGCAGCAGGAGCATTTTCCGGTGTCTTTTCGTCCTGCACTTCTACTATCTCCAGCCTGCAGTATCTGCTTAGACGTTTTGTATATTCATCTATCGCATCTTTCCAATATTTTTCTTTTATTCTTCCTACACAAATAATTGTTACTGTACTCAATCTATCACTGTTCTCCGTATAATTCAGTATAATAGGTATCAACAAAATGATCCAAAAGATCCTCATCCAGATTTAGAAATTTTTTCTGAATCTGCTCCTTCATATAACCCGTACGCAGAAAATATATTCCTTCTGTCTGTGAATCCTCCGCATCCTGATCTTCTGCACAGTTCCTGTCAATCGTTTCCTGTGTCAGATTTGCATGACACCAGTCTTCCAAAGCTTTTTTAAGAGAATTTTCCTCATCTGCTTTTCTGTTAAGACGTTTATAGCTCCGCATGGACAATCCGCCCATTACAATAAAAAGGATAAAAAGAGCGCCCATAACGCCAAAAGAAAGATATTGATTAAAAACAGGCATTCCCATTGGATTTATTACAAACACAACCGCATCAGCCATCAAACCGATAATTCCAAAAAACAACAGCATATATGCTGATGAATGGTTATCTTTCGCTTGTTCTTCACTGCTTTGATAACTCATACTATATTGTCCTCCTTTCGTAATTATCCTGCTTATCTGTCCGCAATCAGATTTTCAACCCGGTAGTTTCTGTTCGCCGCATCAGACATCCAAATGTAATGTTCTTTCTGATCAGACTGATACAATGCCGGGATTCGATTCTGTGAATCCGCACTTCCAAGTGCTGTCCAGATTCCCTCGCTGCATGTACCGTACCACTCGGTTGTAGTACCACTTTGATCCTGTGTGATCACATACATTTGTCCGTTATAGAATCCCTTTGTAAAATTTCCGATCACATTCTGCGGATAAAAGGAAACCCCATCCATTTTACTCAGATTAAAATCATAATGTTCCTGTCCTGCACCATCCGGAAGATCATTTGCCCACTCACCTGAGTACATATGCAGCGCGACAACATTATCAGAATTCTTAGGATAGAACTGGTACCATTCTCCCTTCCCATTCCTTAAACCTTTGAACCAGCTGCCATAATAATACTGATCCTGCGCATAAACTGCGATTCCTGTTCCATCAGGCGCTCCTGATTCATCCTTATCTCCATAATAAACAAATTGATTCCCTGAAACTGATGCTGACATTGCTTCATATCTGTCCAGAAAGACAAGATCGTATACTGCATCCATATTATTCTGAGACCAGTATTCCATCATCTCCGCAAGCTGCTTTTGTGTATCATATTTCAGTTCCGCATATTTATTCTTATCTCTGAACACTGCACCGGTCGTTTCATAAAGAGAATTACCTGAAACATCATCCCTTTGTTTTTCCTGGACAGGAGCTGCTGACATCAGTGCATTGCTTTGCGGCGTCTGCACCGTCTTCTCTGATGCCGGATGGACATTCTGCAGTTGGCTGTCTGTATAGGCTGCAATATCCGATCTCAGCATGGATGCCTCATCCGTATCACTTTTCTGACTGATTTTCCCCACTGCAATTGTAATGATCAACAAAATAAGAATTGCAAAAATAATTCCTGCGGTAATCCAGATGCGCTGTCTATCTCTATGACTCATTCATATCCCTCTTCAAATGTCTGCATTTCCGCCACGACACCTGCATTTGTTATTATAACATGAATTTACCCTAAGGTAAAAATAAACTGCCATATCTGATTTCTACAGATATGGCAGTTCAGAAAATATGCAGTTAATTTCAAAGTGTTTTCAGATACGTATCTATTCCTTTTGCAGCAGCTTTTCCTGCGCCCATTGCAAGAATAACGGTTGCTGCACCAGTAACAGCATCCCCACCTGCAAATACACCCTTTTTGGAAGTCTGACCATTTTCTTCTTCTGCAACAATGCACTTTCTTCTGTTTACATCCAGACCTTCCGTTGTAGCAGAGATCAGCGGATTAGGTGATGTCCCAATTGCAATAATCACACTGTCACATGAAATTTCAAACTCAGAACCGACAATTTCTACCGGACTTCTTCTTCCTGATTCATCCGGTTCCCCAAGTTCCATACGAATACATCTGATGCCTCTTACCCAACCATTTTCGTCTGCAAGAATTTCAATCGGATTGGTCAGAAGATCAAATATAATTCCTTCTTCTTTTGCATGTCCCACTTCTTCTTTTCTGGCCGGAAGTTCTTCCTCACTTCTGCGATATACAACATGCACTTCTGCACCCAGTCGAAGTGCAGTCCTTGCAGAATCCATTGCAACATTTCCGCCACCGACAACAACGCATTTTTTAGGATGCATAATCGGGGTTGTGGATCCCTGTACAAATGCTTTCATCAGGTTGCTTCTGGTTAGAAATTCATTGGCAGAAAATACACCAAGACTCTGCTCTCCAGGAATATTCATAAATCTGGGAAGTCCTGCACCCGAGCCAATGAATACCGCATCAAAGCCTTCATTCTCCATCAGGGAATCAATCGTTACTGATTTTCCTACAACAACATCCGTTTCAATCTTCACTCCAAGTGCCCTGACATTATCAATTTCTTTCTTGACAACCGCATCTTTGGGAAGACGAAATTCGGGAATTCCATAAACAAGAACGCCGCCTGCTTCATGAAGTGCTTCAAAAATTGTCACATCATATCCCATCTTTGCAAGATCTCCGGCACAGGTAAGCCCGGATGGTCCGGATCCGATAACCGCAACTCTCTGCGTTTTCTTTTCCTTTGCGCCTTCAGGCATAATACCCATTGCTCTTGCCGTGTCAGCAACATACCTCTCCAGTTTGCCGATTGAAACTGCATCTCCTTTATATTGACGGATACATTTTCCTTCACACTGGCTTTCCTGCGGACAAACTCTTCCGCATACCGATGGAAGTGCAGACGATCTGCTGATAATCTGATAAGCCTGTTCCACATTTCCTTTTTTTACTTCCTCAATAAACTGCGGAATTTCAATTGCAACAGGACAACCTTTCACACATTGCGGATTAGGGCAGTTCAAACATCTGAGTGCTTCTTCCTCTGCTTCTTCTTTATTATATCCATAGCAAACCTCTTCGAAATTGGTTGCGCGTACCTTTGGATCCTGTTCCCGAACCGGTACCTTCTTTAATACGTCCATTCCAATAATCTCCGTTTCTGAAAATGATCTGTTCTAACTGCAGTTCTGATCAGCAAACTCCACATCCGCCATGATGTGAATCTCCCTCTTTTAATTCAAGGATCTGTCTGCCTTCTTCTGTTTTGTATAATTTCATACGATTCATCGCCTGATCAAAATCAACCAGATGTCCATCAAACTCCGGTCCGTCCACACAGGCAAACTTTACTTTCTGACCGACTGTCAGACGGCAGGCTCCACACATACCTGTACCATCCACCATAATCGGATTCATACTGATCACGGTAGGAATATTCAGTTCTTTAGTCAGTTTGCATACAAACTTCATCATGATCATCGGACCAATAGCCACACAATGATCATAATGTTTTCCTTCTGCTACCAGATCCTGCAGACACTTTGTTACCATGCCGCTTCTGCCGTAACTGCCATCATCTGTCGTTATATACAGATTGCTGACTTCTCTGAGTTTATCTTCCAAAATTACCAGATCCTTATTTTTTGCACCAATAATACAATCCGGTATAATTCCATGTTTTTTCAGCCACTTGCACTGCGGATAAACCGGAGCCGTACCAACTCCACCTGCAATAAAAACAAAACTCTTTTTTTTCAGTTCCTCAATATCCTCATACACAAGGTCAGAAGGATTTCCTAAAGGGCCTACTACATCTGCCAGACTGTCTCCTGCTTTCAGATCTGAAAGCTTCTGTGTTTCTGCACCAACTGCCTGAACAACAATTTCAACAGTTCCGTTTTCACGATCATAATCGCAGATTGTAAGCGGTATTCTTTCCCCGTCTGAATCAACTCTGATGATCAGAAACTGGCCGGGAAGACATGTTCCAGCTACACGCGGAGCTTCTACTACCATCTCAAAGATGCTTGCAGCAAGTTCTTTTGCTTCTAAAATCTTGAACATTTTTTATCCTCTTTCTCTTTCTATCCGGTCACCGCGAGCAAGCGATGTGCCATCCTGATAATATTTGTCTTACATAATATCGTGTATCTGTAGATAAAGCAATACTGCAAAAATGCTTTCATTTCTCAGAAATGTCATTTCTCACTTTTATCTTGCCATGTTCACCAAAAAATATTTTCCAGATGAATCATATGACATTCTGCTGACTGCACCGGTCTGTGTGCTGACTGCATACATATAATTCGTCTTTTCACGAGTTCCGTTATTGTACTCATGATACTCTGAAATCGCGTAATATTCGCCTGAATCCGCAACATTGATCACAGAATCGACCACATAAACATTTTTTCCGTCAAGTCCACGAACTTTTCCTTTTGCGTCCAGCAGCACATCCTGCTGCATCAATGCACTGATGACTGCAGCAATCGCCTGATCTTCCGTAATCTGTTTCGGATAACTCAGATGATAGGAACAACTGGTAATCTTACTTGCATTTCCTTTACTGTCATATGCGGCAAATTTGAAGGTTGAATCTCCATACGGCATGGAAATCGGAGAAACATACTGTTTTGACTTCATGGTCGGAGTACTTTTATCCGTTGTATAGAAAATGGTACATCCCGCATCAGCAACTGCAACAATCATGGTATCCTGGGTATAAATTCCGCTTTTTTCCATTACCTGCGGAGCCGCGGGAAGATTAAGCGCAATATGATATTCTTCCGAAACGGTATCACTGCTGATTCCATAACTGTTAATCAAAACTGCCTGAATCAAATAGTCCCCGCTTTCATCAAGACTGATTGCCTTGTCGTATTTGACATTCTTTGCAGTCGGCGTATCCCCATTGATCGTATAATAGACCGTACCGTCAGAAGAATCCTTTAGTTCCACCGATAATTTATCTTCATAATTTCCACCTGCAACTGAAAAAGATGGTGCCTCTGGAAGATATTCCGCATATTCCTGCATCAGTTTATCATTCTGACTGCCCTGTAAAATTGTATGGATCGCTGCATAATCTTCTTGCGATTCATAAATCTTTATCATCTCTTCGTATGCTTTTTGCGTTTCGTCTTCATTAAATGCAGCTGAATTTAAGATCCGCTGTAAAATCGCAACTGCTTTCGCAGGCTGCTGCAGCTTCATCTGATAAGTTGCAAGAAGAAAAATAACAGCAGAATCCTTTTCATTGATCTGATATGCCTGTTCCAGATCAGCGATTGCTTCATTATAATTGTTGTGAGAGCTTGCGGTCTCTGCAAGACTGACATAATATTGCGCTGTTTTCTGCTGCGGAACATGCAAAACAATAAAACACAGGCTTGCTGCAATTGCTGCAAGCCCCAAAACCATCCAGACCACTGCGTCACGCCTGAATTTGCGCAAAACCTTACGCAGTACTTTCAGAATTCGTCTTCTTACAGGTTCGTTTTCGGAGAATTGCTTTTCCTCATCCGGATTCTGATTATCCGGATTGATCGAATCTGCCATATCCGACAAAGTCTCACTTATTCTATTTTCGACCTCAGGATCAAACTCCGGAACAATCTTGATCTCTGTACCACAGCTTTCGCAGTACATATGTCCTTCCGGAACATCCTTACCACAGTTCGGACACTTCATTCATGAAACTCCATCTTCTGCTTCAGATTTTTCCATTCATTGCAGCTGCTTCATAGCAGTTATTCATCAGCATCGCAATCGTCATTGGTCCTACCCCGCCAGGCACAGGAGTAATAGCTCCGGCATGCTTGTACACATTTTCGTAATCCACATCTCCCTGCAGTTTCCCGGTTTCAGGATCGCGATTAATGCCTACATCAATGACTGTCGCACCTTCCTTGATATATTCTGCGGTAATCATCTTTGCCTTTCCGATTGCCGCTATCAGAATATCTGCCCTCTTACATACTTTTTGAAGATCTGCTGTTTTGGAATGGGCCACTGTTACGGTTGCATTTTCACGCAGCATGAGCATTGCCATCGGTTTTCCGACAATATTACTTCTTCCTACAATTACACATTCCCTGCCCGACATTTCAATTCCGGAACGTCTGAGTAATTGGATAATTCCAGCTGGCGTACAGGATATAAATCCAGGTTCTCCAATGCAGAGCGCACCGACATTTTGCGGGTGAAATCCATCCACGTCTTTGGAGGGACGGATTGCCCGAATAATAACATTTTCATCAATCTGTTCCGGTAAAGGCATTTGTACCAGAATCCCATCTATATCTTCCCGTTCATTCAATTCTTCAATCAGCGCCAGAAGTTTATCCTGTGACGTATTTTGGGGAAGTTCATATGAAATAGAACAAAATCCAATATATTCACAGGCTTTTTTCTTATTCCTCACATATACCTGTGAAGCAGGATCTTCTCCAACCAATATGACAGCAAGCGTGATTTCGATATTCTTATTCTCCCTGATCCTTTGTACTTTTTCCCTGAGTTCATCTTTAATCCGGGCGGAAATCGCCTTTCCATCAATCACAGCTGCACTCATCTATCTGTCCTTTCTGAAATGTCTGAAAAAAAGATTATTATTTTCAAAATAAACCAACAATTTTACCGCTGTCATCTACATCAATATCAAATGCAGCAGGTCTCTTCGGCAGTCCCGGCATTGTAACAATTGAACCTGTCAGCGCTACAACAAATCCGGCTCCTGCAGATACATATGCTTCCCTTACTGTAATATCAAAATTTCTTGGCCTGCCAATTTTTTTAGGATCATCTGAAAGTGAATACTGTGTCTTAGCCATACAGATCGGAAGATTTCCATATCCAAGTTCTGTAATCCGTGCAAGCTGTTTTTTTGCTGCAGCAGTATAAGCAACATCATCTGCACCATATATTTTTGTTGCAATCGCATAAATCTTATTTGTAAGAGACATATCATCGGTATAAATGGGTGCATAATGGCTCTCTTTATTTGTAAGTGTACCAATTACTTCTTTTGCAAGTTCTTCTCCGCCTTCTCCGCCTTTTGCCCATACTTCGGATAAAGCGAAGTCGCAATTTCTTTCCTTACAGAAATTTCTGACAAACTCAATTTCAGCAGATGTATCTGTCAAAAATGAATTTAGTGTTACAATAACAGGAACGCCATATTGCTGAATGTTTTCAATGTGCTTCTCCAGGTTAACAATTCCTTTCTGCAATGCATCCAGGTTTTCTGTCGCAAGATTTGCTTTTTCTACTCCGCCATTATATTTCAGTGCTCGAATGGTTGCAACCAATACACAGGCATCCGGATGCAGTCCTGCTGCACGGCATTTGATATCAAGAAACTTCTCTGCACCAAGGTCTGCGCCAAACCCAGCTTCCGTCACAACATAATCCGCCAGATGAAGTGCTGTTTCGGTTGCACGAACAGAATTACAGCCATGTGCTATGTTTGCAAAAGGTCCTCCGTGTACAATAACCGGAGTATGCTCCAACGTCTGCACCAGATTGGGTTTGATCGCATCTTTCAATAGAGCAGCCATGGAACCAACAGCCTTGATATCCTGGGCAGTAACGGGATTTCCATCATAAGTATACGCTACAATGATTCTGGCCAATCGTGCTTTCAAATCCTTCATATCAGTTGCAAGACAAAGAACAGCCATGATTTCAGATGCAACAGTAATAACAAAATGATCCTCACGTACGACCCCGTCTCCTTTTGCACCCATTCCAACGACTATATTACGCAGTACACGGTCATTCATATCTTCGCATCTTTTCCATACAATCTGTCTGGTATCAATTCCAAGCTCATTTCCCTGCTGAATATGATTATCCAGAAGTGCTGCCAGAAGATTATTGGCAGACGTAATTGCATGAAAATCACCCGTAAAATGCAGGTTCAAATCTTCCATTGGAATAACCTGTGCATAACCGCCGCCAGCTGCACCGCCTTTTATGCCAAAGCATGGTCCAAGAGAAGGTTCCCGAAGTGCAATCATGGTATTATAACCAAGCCGGTTCATCGCATCACCAAGTCCCACGCTTGTTGTTGTCTTGCCTTCTCCAGCCGGAGTTGGATTGATCGCTGTAACAAGAATCAGTTTTCCCCTCTTGTTCTGATTGATTTTGGTCAGATAATCTTCCGTCAGCTTTGCCTTATATTTGCCATACAGTTCAAGATCATCTTCTTCAATTCCAACCTTTGCCGCAACCGCTACAATTGGAAGCTTCACTGCTTCCTGTGCAATCTCAATGTCTGTTTTCATAATCTTCCTCCATCTGCTCAAACTCTTCCTGGCTCATCAGTACTTTTCTGGGCTTTGTGCCTTCTTCTTCTCCTACGACCCCTGCGTCACAGAGTTGATCCATAATTCTGGCTGCACGGTTAAATCCGATTTTAAACACACGCTGTAACATTCCGATAGACGCCTTGTCCTTTTCAATAATGAATCTGCCTGCGTCAGCAAAGTATTCATCCCGATCCGAATTTTCCGGATCAGGAGCCCCCATTATACCTGCCCCCTGAATATTTTGAATTTTTTCCTGAATATCACTGCTGTATGCCGTTTCTGCGGTCTGTTTTTTCAGGAAATCCGTAATACCCTGAATTTCCTGGTCAGACACGAAAGCTCCCTGTATTCTTACCGGCTTGGAATAATTTTGCGGATAAAACAACATATCGCCTTTTCCAAGTAGTTTTTCAGCTCCATTCATATCCAGAATGGTTCTCGAATCTGTTCCGCTTGATACTGCAAAAGCAATCCTGCTGGGCATATTGGCCTTGATCAGTCCTGTAATAACATCTACAGAAGGTCTCTGCGTTGCGATGATCAAATGAATACCTGCTGCCCGTGCCAGCTGCGCCAACCGGCAGATTGCCTCTTCCACCTCATTGGCTGACACCATCATCAAATCTGCCAACTCATCCACAATAATAACGATCTGGGGCATGCGCACAAGATTTTCATCCTCTGTATCATGTGCCTGCACATACTCGTTGTAACCCTTGAGATCCCGAACTTCTGCATCTGCGAACTTTTTATATCTGGTAGTCATTTCCTGCACTGCCCAGTTTAAAGCCGCGGCAGCTTTTTTTGGATCCGTAACAACCGGTATGAGCAAATGCGGAATGCCATTGTATATACTCAGTTCTACAACCTTCGGATCTATCATGATCAATCTGACCTCTTCCGGAGTTGATTTATAAATCAGACTCAGGATCATCGTATTGATACAGACTGATTTGCCGGAACCGGTTGCTCCCGCAATAAGAAGATGCGGCATTTTGGCAATATCGGTCACAACCGTTTTGCCGGCAATATCCTTGCCGACAGCAAAGGCAAGACGGGATGTAAAATGTTGAAACTCTTCTGCCTCAAACAAATCGCGCAGTGCAACCATGGAATTTTCTTTATTCGGGACCTCAATTCCAACTGCAGGTTTCCCCGGAATAGGTGCTTCAATGCGAATGTCAGTAGCAGCAAGGTTCAATTTGATATCATCAGACAGATTAACAATCTTGCTGACCTTAACCCCGACTTCCGGTTGCAGTTCATATCGCGTAACAGCAGGTCCCTGGCTGATATCTGTTACCGTAACATTCACACCAAACGTTTTTAATGTTTTTTCCAGTTTCATCGCAGTTTCTTTCAGCTGCTTCTCTGAATCTGTATTTGTATTCTTAATACCTTTTTTCAGAAGCGAAAGAGGCGGAAAAACATATTTTCTGGGCAGAGCTGACTCTTTCTGCGTAATTTCCTGCTGAATTCCATTACCGGATACCCGCTCAAGGTTCTGCGGCAATCCCTTTCCTCCCTGCGGCATTCCAGGTTCCGGAACCATAATCGGTGCGGATGCATGGGAATCAATCTGCTGCGATTTTTTTACCGGAGAAATATGCTCCTGCGTATGAACCGTATAACCGTCATTTATTTCTGCAGTCTCTCTGTGAATCGGAATATCAGGCAATTCCTCTTCCGGAAGTACTGCCTGCAGACGTGCTCCTGATCCTCGTTTCTCGGATCTCCCGCATCGTTCATCATCTTCTGTTCCTGCCGCTTCATCTGTTACTGCAGTCGGCAGTATTGGCTCATCCTGCAGGTATTCTTCCCGCTCTGTTTCACCTGCATATTCCTGCTGCTCATATTGCTCCGGCTGCTCCGGCAGGGATGGAACAGCATTTGCATTTTCATAGGCATGAATCATTGGTCCGGTATGAATGACTCTCTGTCCATCTTTTTCCACATCTGTCTGCATGTGTGTATGTATTGTGATTTCATGAATATCATCATGAATCTCATCTTCTTCCGGAATAAAAACGCTTTTTACAGAAGAAGTTACCGCTGCTATCTGTTTTTCAGGCTCCTCTTTCTGAATCTCTTCGTCTTTTTTCAAATCTATTGCAGCCGTAATTCCACTTGCTTTCCGATTCATCCGGAGAATTTTTTCATCCTCTTTCTGTTCCAGCGCAAGCTTCTTTTCTTCCACAATTCTGGTTTTTCTTTCTTCGTTACGGATCCGGTGTTCTTCCATCTGACGGCGATAATCCTGTGCATCTTCTCCAGCCCGCTCCATTACACGATGTCCGCCGCTGCGGAGTCCCGCAATTACTGATCGCTCCGTCAGAACAACGATGCTGATTGTACCAAGCACAAGAATCAATATCACCGTTCCTGCCATGGATAACGTATGATAGCAAAGGTAACACAGGGATCCTGCCAGTACCCCGCCTCCATTCTTCCCTGCCGCTGCATCCGTATAAACAGTCAGCAGATTATAGTTCTCATACGTCAGCATTCTTCCGCTGATCATTTCAGCAAGTATGCCAAACAAAAGTGCCAGCACCACTCCTGCAATAATCTTACGGATTGCTGCCACTGAACCATCATTTGATATATAAAAAACAACTCCGAAAAAAATCAGAATCGGTGTGAAATACGCCATGAACCCGAAAATACCGAACATTATGCTGCTCATCATATTTCCGAAGCTGCCACAGACACCAAAGTTACACAGAAAAAGGAACAACATCAGCGCCAGCAGCACAATGATCAATATCTCACTGCGAAGTGCGTAATTCAAAGGTTCATTTTTTCTGTATGACTGTCCTTTACCGTTTCCTCTTTTCGTTGTTTTCCCCGTTGCTTTTTTCTTTTTGTTATATGTTCTCTTTCCTGATGCCATTACATACCCGTCAACAATTTTATTTTCGGAAACCTTTCTTTTTTAACAAAAATCAGAAATCCGACATTGACAAGTATACCATTTTTGGCACCTTTATGCTATACTATGTGAAGATTTCTGAAAGACAAATGAATTGCAATATGCGACCCCGGTATGTGCAAACCGACCAAAAGGGATTCGCGGGAAAGAGGATTTATGGAATTCAAACAGGTTGTAGAATCAGGTACACTTAAACAAATCGGAAATGATAATGTTTCACTGAAAATAAGAGAAGTTGCAGAAAAATGCAAGCTTATTAAAACAGAAAATGGTCTAAAGGTGGATTGCACCTATACAGGTCCAAATGCCAGCAGTTATTTACAGTATATCGAAAAGCACAGAGAAGAACTCACCCAGTATCTTATGAATCCGGATATCGCAGATTATTATGAATGGATGGAATCCAGTCACCAGACGGCAATTACATTAAAAAAACATGAAAAAGAAAAATTAATTCTTTATGTTAATTTTGACCCGGTTACAAAAGTCATGGAAACAGGAATTTCCGATGACAATATCACTTTGAAACTTGGATCTCCTCTCGTACATATCAATATTGATGAAATGGATCGCAATACATTTAAGCTCAAAGTATATGATATGCTTCTCCTTGCTGATGAGATCGCAATCGGAATGGGTAATGAAGATCTGCGCAACATGGCAAATATCGAGATGGTAAAAACATACCTGAATGAAATATACGATAAATACCATGAAGGAAACCTTTGATTGACCCTTCAGATTTTCACATAAAAGCCGCTCACTGAAAGAATATTTTTTTCAGTGAGCGGCTTTTTTATGTGAAAACCGTTATAAAATCAGTTTTCCTGATCCGTTTTTTTTGCAACAAAAAGTGTTCCGACCTTTTTTTTCTCAATAATATCATATAAACGCTCAGGTTTGTGTCCATGTGTAATCAATACATCAATACCTCTGGACGTTGCAAGCTCAGCAGCATCTAACTTGGTGATCATTCCACCTGTCCCACGATTGGACCCTGATCCTTCTGCAAGTGACCTGATTTTTTCATCAATTTTTTCTACCCTGCTGATCAATTTGGCATCACTGTGGGTATTGGGATTGCAATCATACAAACCATCAATATCAGACAAAATAATTAACTTGGATGCGTTGCAGAATATCGCGACAACAGCCGACAGCATATCATTATCTGAAAAAAGTTTCTGATCAGATTCAATCTCAACATGGCTGACAGAATCATTTTCATTTACAATTGGAATAATATGATTCTCAAGCAGTGCATCAAATGTATTTTTCAGATTTTCCCTGCGTTCCGGTACTTCCACATCGTCACTGTTCAGGAGAATCTGACCGGCCATTCTGCCGTATTCCTGAAATAGTTTGTCATACAAATGCATCAGTTCACATTGCCCTACTGCTGCAGCTGCCTGCTTAAGCCGCAAATCTTTGGGTTTTTGCTGCAGACGCATTTTATTTGCACCAACCGCAATCGCTCCTGAAGAAACAAGTACCAGATCATATCCCATATTTTCTATGCCGGAAAGTGCCCTGCACAGTAAATCCATTTCATGAATATCAATATTTCCCTGTTCATTGGTCAGCGTTGATGTCCCAACCTTGACTACAATTCTTTTTTTACTAAGGCTCATTTCGATTCCACCTGTATGCATAATAGTATCAGTTCTGATATAAATTGTATTGCGATCTCAATCTGCACCGTAATTAATACATGCATCAGCTCTTCAGCTGTTTGAGATCTGAGAGCATGGTATCTGTCGTCGTAATGACACGGCTGTTTGCCTGGAATCCCCTTTGCGCAGTAATCATACGCGTAAACTCATCTGCAAGATCAACATTGCTTGCCTCTAATACTCCGGTTGCAATGGATCCACCGTCTTTGGTAACATCCATCATCTGTGCCGTACCCGAATTAGAAGTTGCCTGGTATAAATTATCACCGGCTTTTTCAAGTCCTGAAGCATTTGCAAATTCTGCAACTGCGATCTGACATAAAACCTTGTTATCTCCATTTGAATAGGTCGCATTAATCATGCCGTTTTTGGATACGGTAATTCCATTCATTGTTCCTTCCGCTCTGCCTGCTCCGTTTCCATCAGCATCCCCCATCACTGTTTTGAGAGTTGATGATCCGGTTGTTCCTGCATAATTGGTTGAAGCAGAAAAATCAAGTGATAAGCTCCCCCCTACACTCGCCGGCAAATTAATCGATACAATTCCGGAGGCTGCACCGTTTGCACTTATGAGTTTTCCATCTGAAGAGCTGTATTTCAGATTAATATCAGAATTTGAGGGAAGCGTAACACTACTACCGGAAGGATCTGTGACTCCGGCAAGCGTCATGGTATAGGTTGAACTGTCACTGTCTCCTGCATCTGTTAATTTAAATTCCAATGTATAGTTCTTACCATCAGATCCATATACGCCTGCTGTAACAGTCTTCCCCGTACTGGATGAAAGAGCAGATTCCTTTCCGTCAATATTACCTGAGAAAGTCTCTGCTGTAGTAGACTGTGCCGCCGAAGTCTTGTTTGCAGTATTTATAAGCGACAATTTAGATGTTGCACCCGTTGTCCCCACTGTCTTTCCATCTGAAGAAGTCCACCCCTGAACATAATACCCATTCGATCTTGTAACAAGGTCTCCTGCATCATCTACTGTAAAAGTACCATCCCTGGTATATAGATTTTCTGCTCCATTATTAACTGTAAAAAATGAATTTCCGCTGATCATCATATCAAATGGCAGGTTGGTTGTCTGTGATGCCCCCTGCGCGGAAATATTTGTGGCAATCGCACCGGTTTTGCTGCCAAGACCGATCTGTCTGGAATTTACTGATCCTGTTGTTGCAGTTGCCGCTGAAGAATTTCTGGTTGTCTGATACAACATATCACTGAAAGAAAGTGACTGGGCTTTGTACGCAGTTGTATTTACATTTGCAATATTATTCCCTATCACATCCATCTCGGTCATATGCGTATTTAATCCGGAAACCGCTGAATATAAAGATCTGACCATGAGTCCCCTCCTGCTGCTATCCGAGACATCCGTGACTCCAATAGCCATTTTTTATGGCAAATATAATAATCCTATATCTTATATCGGTCACATTTCAATATTGTTAACACCTGATTTTATTTTTCACAACATGATCTCCGCCTGTTCCTTGCTCTTGTCTATCATTCGATTCAGGCTTCTGAACGGTCTGCCGAGTGCGAGTCCAATGACCAATGCCACAACAATATAGCTGCTCAGATGCAGCAGATATTTCCAGTAATCATTCTGATACATACCGCCTATTGTTTCACGCATACAGTTCATTGCATAAGGAAACGGCAGGAACTTGTACATAACCTGATATGCTTTTGGAAGAACCTCAACCGGAAACGTTCCGCCGGCTCCTGCAACCTGGATTACCATGATAACAACAGCAAGCGCTTCACCGATATTCTGGAATGCAACAGTCAGTGAATAGATAAAGAGCGTAAACGTCAGACTCGTAACTGCACCTGCAAGCCAGAATAGAAACGGATTCCCACATTGTATTCTGATATAAAAAAGGTCACCCAACACAGTAATCAGCGTTTGTACCTGCCCTACTACAAAAAACAGCATGTATCTTCCAAAATACGCCTGGTAAGGTTTAATATCCATTCCGTCAATCGGTTCCACCTTAACATGGACAATCGCCACAAGGATCAATGCTCCAACCCATAAAGCCAGGACAGTATAAAATGGGGTCATTGCCGATCCATATGTTGCAATCGGATAAATCTGCTTTGTCTCCAGATTAACGGGAGACGCAATAAATGAGCCCAACGAATCCGGATCTTCCCGAAGCATTTTAATCAGTTCCTGATACTGCTTATCATTCCTGACTTTTTTTAGTTCACCCAATAAATTTTCAACCTCATTATCAAGACTCTGCGCTGCCTTCAGCGAATCTTTCAGGTTGCCCTGCCCGCTTCCGATTGAATTGTAATACGCTGCCAGTACAGGCGAAACCATATCAAAATCTGAATCCAGACTTTGAAGTGAAGCAGTTGCCCGCGTCAGTGAATTCTGTGCCGCATCCATTGATTTATCAAATTGCGGTTCCAGATCATTTTCGTATGCTGTCTCCAGCTCTTTCATTTCTGATATTGCAGTTCCCATCGTATGAATTGTATCATCAAGCAATTCATTGGTATCTTCCACTGTAAGATCGCTTTTATCTGCAATTATTTTCAGGTTGGCCTGGACTATATCAAGCTGTGAACGTATTTCATTAATCTTCACATCTATTGTGGGATCTGCACCGATGATTGCCTGTATATCACTTCCAAACATACTATCGATATTAGTCATCATATCAGCAGACTGTTTTGCAGCAGCCTGTATTCCAGCTTTTGTAGCTTCATCAATTGTTTGTCCGGTACTCTTAACTGTATCCCGATCTTGTGAAAGCCCTCCACGAATATCATCCAGACTGTTGATCGCTGCATCCATGGTCAATGAAAACATATCCCCTGCATAATGTTCCGTCTGTCCTGATAAATTCAAAAGTGTCTGCATGCTTTTTACCATAGCCTGGCTCTGCCCAAATGTATCTTTTACTCCGGGAAGCATATTCTGTGATATATTAATCAGATTTTGAGCTGCATCGGTAATCTGAACAAAAGAAGACATTACAGCAATATAAACATGAAGTTCCGTATCGACATCACTAAGCGTATTGATTCCGGAATCAAGTAGATTGTTCCCACTGCTGTCTGTTGCTGTCAGTGTTTTCCCTGTTCCCACCAGGGCCTCTGCAATCGTAGTAATAAACGTGGCATTTACCTGTTCCTGTACTGCTGTTTTTGCCTTTGCTGTAATCTTGGGAGCAATGGCATTCTTTTTGTCATTTTCATAATATGTGATTGCAGGATGTGCAACTGTTCCACCCATAAAACTAATCATGTCTTTTGTGAAATTCTCCGGTATAACAAGCGCTGCATAATATTTACCGCTGTGTACTCCCTCTATTGCACCTGCTTTGCTGTCGACAAAAACCCACCCGATTGTTTTATTGGCCTTCAGTCCTTCCAGTACATTGGTGCCGATATTTACATCTTCCCCTGCAATTTTATCTCCGGAATCTTCCGAATAGACAGCAATCTGCAAATTCGATGTTGATTCCTGTCCGTAGGGATCCCAGTTGGAGAAAATGTTAAACCAGGCATATAATGACGGTAGCACGCACAATCCCATGATTACAACCATGGCAACCACATTGGAAAGTATTCTTCCGGAATCAGTCAGAAATATTTTAAGAATGTTTTTCATCCGGTTTAACCTCCTGCTTCAGATCTCTGAATGCCTGCCTGATATTCCCCTTGATATTGCCGCCCATTTCAATCATATCGACACTAAGCAGCATCTTTACTTCCTGCTTTTCAGCCTCACTCCATTCATTCAATTTGATCTGGAGCTGATAATCCACGTATTCTACTCCGATCAGGTAAAAAGACAATCCGAATAAAGATATGATCCACATAATCAGAAAAACAATTTTATTACTTCCGGTCAAAAACAAAAGACCAAGGATTGCCGTCGGAATGATCAGGAAACATTTCAGTCCGATTTTGATTCGCTTCTGATTCATGGCATGCAGATTTTTTTCATATTCTGACAGCTGATCATAAAGTCTTTCAAAACGTCCTTCTCTTGCCTCTGCATCAGAAATGACAGTCTCGGCTGTACTGTTTGTATTTTTCGCACGTTTTATATTTCTTTTACTGTGCTGATTTGTTTTTTTCTTTTTATTTGACATGCAACGCTGCCTTTCTTACATCAGTTTGGTATCTTCCATACGTTTTTCCATATAATGATTCAATCCTACAAATGGTTTGCGTATTACCAGGCCGATCAAAAGTCCTGCCCCCGCAAATATCAGCAGTTCAAGCATATTGACCAGATATGTATTTCCATAACTTCCGCCGATTGTTTCACGCATGGCATTGATTGCATATGGAAAGGGGAAAAAGATGTAGATATGTCTGTACACACCCGGTAGCAGTTCAATCGGATAGGTTCCGCCCGATCCCGCAATCTGAATAACCATGATAACGACTGCAAGTGCCTTTCCAACATCTCCGAATGAAATCGTAAGTGAATAAATGAGCAGCGTAAATACAAAACTTGTTTCTGATGCTGCCAGCCAGAATGCTCCATAATTCAGAATCTGGCAATGTAATAAAAAGATGTCTCCCAGAACTACTATCAGCGCCTGAACCTGTCCCATTACAAAAAAGAACAAATATCGCCCGAAAAATAACTGTATCTGTGTAATCCCCGGGATTTTCCCCGGATCCGCTTTTACCTTGATCAGTGCAGTCAGAATGAGTGCGCCAACCCACAATGCAAGTACTGTATAAAATGGAGTCATTGCAGATCCATAATTTGCAATCGGATAAACTTCTTTTGTTGAAACTTCTACAGGTGCTGCAAAATATTCACCATAAGTTGTCGGATCTCCCTGCATGAAACTGATCAGTGAATTGACCCAATCCTCATTTTTCACACGCTCAATTTTATCCAGCATTTCCGACAACCTGTCTGTTGTGGAATCAATCGCATTCTGCATTTTCTCAAGAGAAATTCCTGCTGTATCAACTGTCGTATTTATTCCGTCATACAGTGTTCCCATATCCGAAAGCTCCTGATCAACTGTTGCCAGAAGATCATTTGACTGTATCAGCACTTTTTCAAGCCATTCTTTTGCCTGATCTCCCTGTGGCTCAAGTGCATATTTATAGATTGCAGACATATTGGATACATCATCATAACAGGTTGCCAGCGCCTTTTTCATAGCAGCAAGTGACTTTGGTGATGCTGCACTGTAATCACCGCTTTTGGACTCAATTTCTGAAAGTGCCTGCTCAGCAGCAGCCGTATCAATCCCATTGTCATTGAGTGCTTTCTTAACCTGTCCTGTATCAACACCGGCATTGTTAAGTGCCTCCTGAATACTGGTTGTATTATTTTCCAGCCCTGAAATGGAATCTTTCATTTTTTCAATGGATGATTTAGCCTCTTCCGGCGTATTGGGATTGTTTTCCAGATCTGTCAGTTTTCCTTCCAGATCAAGCAGATATAGTTCAAGCCTTGCTGCATCAACAGCAGCCTGCAAAGCAGCTTTATTCGCAGCCTGCAGATCCTCTGCTTTCATAATGTCATCTATGTCCGCCTGCAAAATACCCGTTTGCAGCTTTATTCCGCCTAACCCGTCAGTCAGATTTTCACCGAACTGTGTCAGATTAAGGTTATCTATAGTCTTGTCATTCTGCAGATCCGCAAGGGATGTCTGCAGATCCTGCTGCGTCATGGCAATATCTGCCCGCTCCGGGTCAATTCGCTTCTGCGCGGCATCAATTGCAGCAAGCAGTGACTTGTTTCCCTGTTCAAACGTTGTAAGTGTGTCATTGTATTTCTGAAGCGAGCTGCCCATATTGCGAATCTTTTTTTCCAGAAGATCCAGTTTGTCATCTGACTGGATTTCATCCGCAACTGCATTTGTCTTTTTAAACAGACTGCTGGCCAGTGTTTCAACAAACTTCTCATTGATACTCTGTTTCAGTGTAGCAACAGCCGTATCTGTAATCTTGGTTGCAACCGCATTCTTTTTTTCATTTTCGTAGTAGGTGATTGTGGGTTCCGTATTATCATTCTCAAATACATTTACCATACTTTTTGTAAAATCTTCATGAATGACTACTGCTGCATAATATTTTCCGCTGGATACACCTTCCAGTGCATCCTCTGAATTGGTAAAAGCCCATCCGATCTTCTTATTTTCTTTTAACTCATCTACAACATCAGCACCCATATTTTCTTTTGTGCCGTCTTCCATCGTATAACCCTTATCATCTGTTGCAACTGCAACTCTGATATTGGAGGTATTGGCATATGGATCCCAGTTGGAATAAATATTGAACCACGCATATAAGGATGGCAGAATACAAAGCCCTACTGCAATGACAAAAGCAAAGATATTCCGGATCAGTCTCTTCATATCAGAAGTGAACAGCTTCAGGATATTTTTCATGTTTTACTTTCTCCCTCGTTTACAGATGGATTTTGCTGTTCTGTTCTTGCTGCCGCAAACTCTTCTCTGATCAGATCCTTTATAACCTCGCCTGCCAGAATCAGTCCTGCAACCGACGGTACAAAGGATGTACTTCCCGGGATATCGCGCCGTTCTGTACATTTATGCGCTGCGCCAGGCGGGCATACACAATTTGTTCTGCAACTGATGGACATATCATCAAGCGGCCTGAGCGCCTTTTCTTTGGAATACACAACTTTCAACTTTTTGATTCCTCTTTTTTTCAGTTCTCTGCGCATGACTCTTGCAAGCGGATCCATAGAAGTCTGATAAATATCGGATACCATAAGTGCAGAGGGATCCATTTTATTCCCGGCGCCCATACAGCTGATCACTGGCACCTGTGCCTGCACAGACTTCATAATGATATCTATTTTGGCAGTAACCGTATCTACACAGTCTACTACATAATCATATGCTGAAAAGTCAAATTCATTACTTGTTTCCGGAAGGTAAAAGCAGCGATGCTTATATATGACCGCATTCGGATTAATATCATGAATGCGCTCTTCCATCACATCTACTTTATATTTGCCAATGGTACTGTGAAGCGCCAGAATCTGTCTGTTCAAATTTGTCAGACATACCTTGTCATCATCAATCAGATCAAATACGCCAATGCCGCTCCTTGCAAGCGCTTCTACCGTATATCCGCCGACTCCTCCAATTCCAAATACTGCGACTCTGCTGTTCTGCAGCTTATTCAGGGATTCTTTCCCTACAAGCAGCTGTGTTCTCGAAAACTGATTTAACATAATTCTCCTATACTTTTTCTGTCTATATTCTTACAACTGTAACGTCTCTACAATAATTGGAAGAAGCTGCTTTTTTCTTGAAACGACACCATTTAAAAGGGCGCTCTGCTCACCTGCCGGTACCCCAAACCCGTTTTCCAGTATACTGCCCGCTCTTGCTCCTGCAAATACGATTTCAGAAGATTCCCGCAGAATATTAGTCAGCATGAAAAAGATCATTTCAAGTCCATCCTGCTGCATTTCAGTTTCCAGTGCCGGCATTACCTTTGCTTTGATTTCCGATAGTTCCTCCGCACTCATTGAATTAATCTGGCCGATTCCAATCGTCTGATTATCGATGGTAAATTTCTTGAAATCCTGATGAATAATTTCATCCGCACTCTTCGCACTGAGGTTACTGCCTGCACGGAACATCTCCTTTGCAAACTCTTCTTCCCTGATACCTGCAATTTGTGCAAGATCTGCACCGGCTTTTCTGTCAACCGCCGTACAGGTCGGAGAACGGTACATCAGGGTATCCGAAATAATCGCTGCACAAAGCAGTCCTGCAATTGTTGTGTCAAGTTCAATATGATTTTCCAGATACATCAGATATACAATCGTTGAAGTTGAGCCAAGCGGCTGATTGCGAAAGAAAACGGGGCCTGCCGTTTCCACTGTCCCCAGTCTGTGATGATCAATGATTTCCAGAATTTCAGCACTTTCCATTCCCTGGACTGCCTGATTTTTTTCATTGTGATCTACCAGAATAATCTGCTTTTTGCGTGCTCCCAGAAAATTTCTTCGCGAAATCATTCCGACATAATGATTTTTTTCATCCAGAACAGGGAAATAGCGATGTCTCATCTGCGCCATTACCTGCTGAATATCCTCAATATAATCGTCCATGTGAAATGCAATCAGGTTATTCTTTTTCATAAAATAGCGAATCGGCATACTCTGATTAATCAGCCTTGCAACTGTAAAAGTGTCATGTGGTGACACAATGATCCTGCAGTCATGTTCCTGTGCCTGTTTCTGAATTGTTGCTGCGATTTCTGCTCCTTCACAGACAATCAGACAGCTGGCATTCATCTCAATGGCACACAGCTGCGTCTCGTATCTGTTCCCAAGAATAACGATATCTCCCGGTCTGATCAGTGTTTCCATAATTTCCGGGTTCGCTGCTGCAACAACCACTTTGCCCTTTTCCACGCAATCATCCATATTTCCGACGATCAGTTTGCCTGCAAGTGTCTCTACAATGTTCCGATATCCCGTTCCTGCACTGGAAAGAATATCCGAATCATACACATCCATATAGGTTGTAACAATATCTCCGGTTGTGATCAGGCCTTCCAGTTCTTTGCCTTTTGTAATGCAAAGTGTTACAACACCTGCATCCTTCATTTTTTCCCAGGCTTTTTTGAGGGACATTCCTTCCGGTGCGCCTTCCAGCCTGCGAATTTCCATGTCACGCACCTGTGTTCTTACATCACCCAGGAATTTCGGTGCCTTAACGCCAAATTTCTTAAGGACAAACTGCGTTTCTTCATTCAGATTGCCTGCTCTTCTGGCTTCATAGGACAATCCTGTTATTCTGCATTTCAGATTCGCATAGGCAATTGCCGCACAGATGGAATCTGTATCAGGATTTCTATGACCTACTACATATACACTGTTTTTTTCTTCTGTCATCTTCGTATTGTCCTCATTTACGTGCTGCTTTCCTGTTCTGTTTCCGAATCGGAACTATCCGAATAGTGATCCAGAAAATGATGTTTTCTGCCATCAGACGTCTTGTAACATATGACTGTATTCAGATGTACATTTTCAACACTTTTGAATATATTGCTTTCAATAAAAGGACTTTTCTGTCTGAGTTCCCGGATCAGCTGCTTGATCTCTGCCCGTTTCGAGCCTTTCTCCGTGCCTCCGCAGGAAGCGCAGTTCTCGGTAAATCTGCACGCACACTGGATAAAATGCAGGTCATGGTAATCTCTCCAT
Organism: Butyrivibrio sp.; assembly: GCA_017996845.1. The sequence continues at coordinate 5,742 of JAGOGF010000003.1, read as the reverse complement.
TTGATAATGTCTTCCTCTCGGATCAGATAAAGCGGTCTGATCAGTTCCATGGATTCAAAATTGGAAGCGTGCAGTTTGGGCATCATCGTCTGTACCTGACCACTATATAACATTCCCATCATGATTGTCTCAATCACATCGTCATAATGATGTCCCAGCGCAATTTTGTTACAGCCAAGTTCCTGCGCCTTGCTGTATAATGCTCCTCTTCGCATTCTGGCACACAGATAGCAGGGGGATTCTCCCTCTTTGGCCACAATATTATATATTTCAGAATTGAAAACGGTAATCGGTACCTGCAGCAGCTTCGCATTATTTAAAATGGTCTGATAATTGATATCATTGTATCCGGGATTCATGACCAGATATACCACATCAAAATTCCGGTTTCCATGCCGGTGCAGTTCCTGAAACAGTTTTGCCATCAGCATGGAATCTTTTCCACCTGAAATGCATACCGCTATTTTATCACCTTCCTGAATCATATCATATTCATTCAGTGCTTTTGTAAACTGACTCCAGAGTTCTTTACGGAATTTCTTGATCAGACTGCGTTCGATTTCTCTGCAGCGTTCTTCCGCTGCTTTTTCATCCTGCATGAACCGTTCTATTTTCAAACGCAGCCAGGAATAATATCCGCCTTCAACACTGTATATTTCATATCCATCCGGCTGCAGTTTCTCTGCAATTTCCTCAGAATGCCTTCCGGAATAACATAAAAGATAGACTGGTCGGTTCTTTGGTACATCTTCCAGATGTTCCATAAAATCTTCCCAGAAAATATGGACTGCGCCCGGGTATGTTTCCGTTTCATAATCTTTCTGTTCTCTGACATCAATCACGCAAATTTCACGTGCATCTGTAACCATTTCTGTAATTGTTCTGACAATCATATTATCCTCTGTATCTTTTCTGTTTCATAAACATGCGAGAATCGGAGGCAAGACTGCTTTTGTCTCCGATTCATCCCATTTATCTATTTGATCCGATTCAATAATTTTTCTCTCTGTTGATCAGTTTTTTCAACGTTCTGAAAAGCTGATCATTGTTAAATGGTTTTGAAATGTATCCGTCCATTCCTCTTTCAATTGCTGTATTCGCACTTTCTTCAAAAACATCTGCAGACATTGCTATAATCGGTACCTGTACGGCATCCTCCCGATCAAGACTGCGGATCTGCTCTGTCGCTTCGTATCCGTCCATAATTGGCATCTGCAGATCCATTAATATTGCATCGTAATCTCCCGTCTGTGACCGGCTGAACATTTCAATTGCTTCACTGCCATTTGCTGCAGTATCAACCTGAATCTGAATCTGTTCGAGCAATCCTGTAATAACTTCCACATTCAGCTCATTGTCTTCGGCAATCAGAATCCGCTTTCCATAAAGGGATGCATTGTCTTCCCCTGCATTATTTACTTCACTGCGAACCGCATCTTTCTCTTCCTGATTGCACAGACCGGCCAAAATTGTAGCAGTAAACACACTTCCCTTGCCTTCGCTGCTCTCTGCTACAATATCTCCCCCCATCAGGCGGGCAAATCTTTTTGAAATGGCAAGTCCAAGTCCTGTGCCGGTGCCATATCTGGACGGATCACGATTTTCCTGTGAAAACGGCTGAAAAAGTCTGAGCAGAAATTCCGGACTCATCCCACAGCCACTGTCCCTGACGGTGAATATGATCTTTATTCTGTCAGAAAAAGTTTCCTGTCTGATTGAAAGTTCAACATACCCGCCGGCATCTGTGAACCGCACCGCATTATTCAGTATATTGATGAGTATCTGTTCCACTCTCCGCTGATCACAGACCGCATAATGTGTCTTAATGTCTTCTTCTTTTACGGTATATTTAACATTTCTTGCCCGCGCAAGCGGCTCTACCATAGTATTAACCGTACTGAGAACTTCATGCAGGCTGCACCGCTTCGGCATCAGAGTCATCTCCCCGCCTTCAATCTTACGCAGGTCGACTACATCATTAATAATCCCCAGAAGATATTCTCCTGATATCGCAATTTTATGAAGATAATCTTTCATATCGGGCGCATTCGTTTTTTCAATTGCAAGATGGGAAAAGCCGATAATTGCATTCATAGGTGTCTTAATCTCATGTCCGATTCTGGACAAAAACTCATTGATTGCTCTGTTAGAGAGTCGTTCCCGTTCAACTGCCTCATTGAGCTGATCATTTAATATGGCAATTTTTCTGTCCTGTCTGTAAGTATCCGTTATATCAATAAAGCTTCCGACCAGCCCCGCAATCCTGCCATTGCAGTATATCGGACTTTTACTGGCCAGTATTTCCCTGATCTCTCCGCGTCTTCTGCATTTCCCGTGTACCAGATAGGTAGATGTTCCCTGGAGAACATTTTCTTCATCATCCTTGAACTGCATCGGATCCGGATGCCATCCCATATCTTCATCCGTTTTTCCGATAATACTATCCTGTGACAAAAAACCATAATAATCAAGAAATGCCCGATTTGCACCAACAAACCTTCTATGCTCATCTTTCCAGAAAATAGGAGTCTGCGTCGTATTGAGAATGGTTTCAAGCAAACTGTCCCTGTTCTCGCTCTGTTCCTGCTGTATGACATTTCTTGCCTGCAGGTCACTGATATTGACAAAGGACAGATAAACAAGTGCTTCATCGTCTCCTATATTCTTACCGCTGATTCCGGTACGATACCATTGGTAACGGTGTTCGTTTATCTTCCTGAGCCGGAGATCTGCGTACAGTTCACTATGAGACAAAAGAGATTTTTCCATTGTCGCATATAGCTTCTCTCTGTCATTTGGATGAATCAGTTCCTCTTTTTGTTCATCAAAATACGTTTCTGTCGCTTCTGTTGTGCCGCCCATGGCATGATACATCATTTCTGTCATAAGCTCGAGTTGAAAGACTTTCTCATGATAATAATATACCTGTATATAACCGGGCATTTTTTTCATCATTTTTCGTTCATCATCGGAAATATGATTTTTTCTCATGCTTCGCTCCCATTTATTTACAGATGATCAGAATTATGTATCTATTTTCATTTTATGTCACTGCGACAGACTCGTCAATTCAGAAACTGATTCTTAAGCCTTTTGGATAATGATTTTTCATTATTTTGCCGGCGCACTTCCCCCATCCAATACTGTAGCCATCTACTGTTATCATATGCCATCCGGCATTTTCCGTTCCCTGCAGCGTCTGTCCATTCAGAAAAGCTTTAATTTCAGAGCCGTCAGACGCAAGATTCATGCTGTATGTCACATCGAACGGTTTTAATGTCAGCGCAAGCGCATGCGAAGGTTCAAAGCGGTCTTTTTTGAGTGTTCCCAGATGCAGTCCCGGCCGAAGCACTTTCAGATGATCCGTGGAAGGCATTCCCTCCGGTGCAAGATATAACTGTTCTCCGAATAAAAACAAATTTCCCTCTGGTACCTTCTGCAAAAAAGCACTGCGAAAGGCAAGCCACGGTTTACAGTCTTTCTCCCGTATTCCCTTCTGTAATCCATTTGGACAATAGCTGCAGTTGCCTCGCTGGCGTAACTCTCCCTCCCGTTCCAGTACCGCAAGGAAATGACCTTCTCCCTTGAGTAAATGGGGCCAGAGACGAAGGGTATCCTCCACTCCGATCGCAGGATCAGAAATCCACTCCGGATGTCCATCCGCCATTCCCGGATAATGGTTTACCCGTACGATATGAAAGTCCGTATGTCTGTGTAAAAAGCTGCTGATGCTGCCCTCATCTTCTTCCGGTGCAAAGGTACAGGTAGAATACACCATGCGGCCACCCGGTGCAAGCATTCCGGCAGCGCAGTCCATAATACCCTTTTGCCGCTCGGCACACATCAGCACATTCTCCGGGCTCCATTCCTGACATGCCTCCTCATTTTTGCGAAACATTCCTTCCCCGGAACAGGGTGCATCTATCAGAATCCGATCAAAATATGCTTCAAAGAAATGAGAAAGTCTTTCCGGTGACTCATTTGTTACCATTGCATTGCGAACGCCCATACGTTCCATATTCAGAGAAAGGATTCTGGCTCTTGCTGCATTTATTTCGTTGCTGACAAGAATCCCCCTGCCTGCCAACGCGGCAGCAATCTGGGTACTCTTTCCCCCTGGGGCCGCGCACAGATCAAGCACTTTATCTCCCGGCTGTACGTCCAGATAATGAACCGGAGCCATTGCACTGGGCTCCTGTATATAATACAGTCCTGCTTCATGATAGGGATGTTTCCCCGGTTGATCCTGTGCTTCATACCTATATCCATTCGGTTCCCAGGCGATCTGTTCCAGATGAAACCTGCTTTTACTCACAAAATCAGGATCCGCTTTCTGCGGATTGATTCGCAGTGCCTGATATTTTTCTTTCGAAAAGCCTTCCATAAAGGCTTCATATTCCGCCCCTAACATATCCCGCATCCGTTCTGTAAATTTCTGTGGAAGCATCTATCTTTTTCCTCATTTCCTTTATTCAGATTTTCTGTTTTGCCTGTGTGCCTGCAAATACTTTTTAATTCCCAGAAATGTTTCCTGGCTGATAATATGTTCTATCCTGCATGCATCTGTCTCTGCCGTTTTCGGATCCACGTTTGCCGTCAGAATCAGGAAATCGGTAAGATTGGTATGCCTGTCGTATACACTTTCAGCCTTTTGCTTCCCCTCTTTTGTCAGTTCCAGAAAGCCGTCCTGTGTCATGGAAATATAACCATCTTCTTTCAGAAGGCTTACGGCTCTTGAGACACTTGGCCTGCTAAATCCCAGTTCCTGTGCAACATCTACCGAACGTACCGAACCGTTTCTTTTTTTCAACAGATATATTGTTTCAATATAATCTTCGCCGGACTCATGCATGTATTTATTTCCTTTCTGAATGATACCTGTCTTCATGTTAGTACCAGCTAACATTTTTGTCCAGTTTTTTTGCTGCCGGTTCCCTTCCGATAAAAAAAGATCGCACGTGTTGGCAAGACACGAGCGATCTTATGAAGGAGATTTCTTTATGATTTACCCAATTCATGTTAGCTTTTGCTAACTTTGATTATAGTAGCATATCCGCATATTTTTGACAAGTGAAAAAAAATTTGTTATTGATCCTTTACAAAACAGCTTGAAATGCTTCTTCCAGATCCTGAATAATATCATCAATATGCTCTGTTCCAATGGAGAGTCTGATCGTATTCTGATATATTCCCACCTTCTCGAGTTCTTCCTTACTCATCTCCGAATGTGTTGTCGATGCCGGATGGATTACCAGAGATTTCACATCTGCAACATTTGCCAGAAGGGAGAATAATTCAAGCTGATCAATGAAGTCCTTTGCTTTTCTGGCATCCCCTTTAATTTCAAATGTAAAAATAGAACCGCCTCCATTTGGAAAATACTTTGTGTATAGTCTCTTCTGTTCCGGATCCTCTGACACAGACGGATGATGTACCTTTTCAACCTGCGGGTGTCCATTCAGATACTGAACGACTTTCAGCGTATTTTCTACCTGACGTTCCACACGAAGCGAAAGGGTTTCCAGTCCCTGTAAAAAAATCCATGCGTGAAACGGGCTGAGCGTTGCACCGGTATCCCGCAGCAGAATCGCTCTGATTCTGGTTATATAGGCAGCAGCACCTGCTGCCTGAACAAAACTGATCCCATGATAACTGGCGTTGGGTTTCGTCAATTACGGAAACTTATCAGATGCATTCCAATCAAATTTTCCTGCATCGATAATCACCCCCCCTATTGTAGTG
>JAGOGF010000081.1 GCA_017996845.1 Butyrivibrio sp. | reverse complement strand
AAACTCTACTCCTGTAATATTCTCTTCAACCATTCTATTAACAGCATTGTTGCCTGCGCCGCCCACCCCGACGACAATTATTTTGCAGGCATTCTCTGCATCATTCGATTTGATCTCCAGCAAGACAGCTCCTCCTTCACGGTCCATACAACTCTTTACCATGATATGATATAATTTTTTACCGAATTTATCAACCTGTTTTTTTGCGATATACAGCACTTTAACGAATCATTTTACCCACTGGAATTTTCCTTAAATGTCACATTCTGTGTGTTTTCATCATAATCATTCATTTCAAGAACTCCGTTTTTACCAGAAAGACTTGGCAAAATATATTGCAACTGTATGATCTTCTCATCAATATTGTCTTCCTTACCGATACTGACTTCTATTTTATCAAAATACAGGTATACGTTGTAATCTGAATCAAAAAAAATGCGATCCGCCTTCAGATTATATTTATTCAAAAGCTGCGTAATATCAAGAATCTCTGCAAAAATATCCTGATTATCCACCGGAAGCTTTTTATACATAACCACATAATTGAACTGCAGTCCCATAACCTGCGGAACATCATTTGCTTTTTCCGGGGAACTTTCTACTACTGTACCATCTCTGTCAAAATACATGTAACGTCCCAGATATTCCACATATCCTGCAAGTGCTTTTTCATATACATTAATCCGGATTGTATCCGGTGACAGAATATGCACATCCATTTTTTCCACAAAAGGAATATTTTCGATACTCTTATCCCTGTATTTCATGGCAAGGAAAATGGAATTATGAGAGAACCTGCCTTTCATTACCATATCAACAATTTCCTGATCCGTGTAATAAGTATTGCCTTCCACATAAACGTTTGTAACGGTATAATTGCATTTGATATAAATCAGCCCTCCCAGGATCACCAGTAGGCCCGTTAATATCGTTACAGTCAGAATCAGCAAGCTTTTATGCATTCTGATTGCTTTACCAAAATCCGGCTTATGAAAAAAAAGTTTCGGAAATCCCAGTTTCTGCCTGGAAGACTGTTTAACTTTCTGTCTGGTTTTTTTCTTATATATTTTCTCTTTTTTCCTGTACTTTATCTTTTTCCTTTTTGTCATCCGTCCGACCTGTCTATTCACTTAGAGGAATATTTCTGGCAACATTCAGAACCATTCCGATCTCTGCCAGCTGGAGCAGCACTGCAGATCCTCCGTAACTGATAAAAGGAAGTGTAATTCCCGTATTTGGTATTATATTCGTCACAACGGCTATGTTCAGAATGACTTGTATGGCTATATGTCCCATAACCCCTACAACCAGAAGTGCCCCAAAAAGATCCGGTGCATTATTGGCAATAATCATCAGTCTCCAGATCAGCAGAACAAACATCATAATTACCGCTATTGCTCCAAACAATCCCAGTTCTTCGCAGACAATAGAAAAGATCATATCGTTCTGTGCTTCCGGTATGAACCCCATTTTCTGCATACTCTGTCCCAGCCCTTTTCCAAAAACACCTCCTGAGCCGATCGCATAAAGCGCCTGCAGTGTCTGAAACCCTTTTCCGCTTGCATATGCTTCCGGATCAAGCCATGCCAGGACACGGGCAAAACGATAGTTCATGCCGCTGGAATAACTTGCCTTTGATATGGCATAAACAACTGCCGCGACAGCTGATACTCCTCCTCCGATAATCAGAAAAAATCTCCGGTAGCCAGGGGTTGCAACAAACAGCATCAGAAATGCGATTCCCATAATAATGACTGCAGAACTCAAATTGGATGTAATGCCATAAACCATGATACAGATTGGAAGCGGTGTTGCCATAACGAACCAGAAACCTTTTCTCGGTACAATGTTCTTCTGCATTTTACAGATCAGACTGGCCAGGAAAATAATCATTCCGATCTTCGCCACCTCTGCCGGCTGAACAGAAACCCCCAGAATTCTGATCCACCTTTTCGCTCCATTTGCAGTATATCCAAACGGAATAACCATGAAAAGAAGAATGGCAGATCCGATATAAGCAGGTATGGCAAATTTGCTGAGCAACCTGTAACTTGGAAAATGTGACAGCACGATCATAACTCCTACACCTATTCCGATTGCCGCAAGCTGATGCTTGAAATAATAGGTTGAATCACCAAGCTCCAGATTTGCTTCATATGAGCTGGTTGAATACAGCATTACAAGTCCGAATGCCAACAAAAAGAGCACAATAAAAATAAGCCCATAATCTACATAGAACTCCTTTTTAAATCTTTCTTTCAGCCTCTGCTCCGCCTCATTCATAAACGCCTTTTTTCCCTTCCGGTACTGCATCCTGCCATCAGTCGTCCAGCTGATTTACGTAGGACTTAAATATCTTACCGCGCATTTCGTAATTTGGGAACATATCCCAGCTTGCACATGCAGGGGAAAGTAAAACCGCTTCTCCGGCCTGTGCCTGTCCGGTACAATAATTCATTGCATCCTCAAATGTATCTGCAAAATGTATTTGAGAAAATCCATGTTTTTCTGCACAGGAAGCGATTTTTTCCCTGGTCTGTCCAATCAGGACCAGTTCTTTGACTTTTCCCTCAAAACTTTCGATCCATTCATCATACTCGCTTCCTTTATCATACCCTCCTCCGATCAGATAAGTTTTCCTGCTCATTGCTCTGATTCCCTGAATCGCTGCATCCGGGTTGGTTCCCTTGGAATCATTATAATAATCAACACCTTTTTTGGTTGCAACAAATTCAATTCTATGCTCGACTGCCTTAAACATACGAACTACCCGCAATACTGTTTCCATAGGAACCTGCATTGCCATTGCAATTGCGATTGCGGCCATAACATTTTCCACATTGCAAAGGCCTACCAGATTCATATCATGTATATTCATCAGCCTGACCGGTTCACTGTCTCCTGCCAGAATGATTTCCTCTCCATCGAGATACAGTCCCCTCTGCAATTTCTGATGTGATGAGAAAAAGACAACTTTTGCGGGACAGACTTCTCCAAATGCTCTTGTATAATCATTGTCATAATTCAGGACGCACGTATCTTCCTGTGTCTGCCTGTTGGCTATCTGTTCCTTCACCTGTACATAGCATTCCATTGTATGATGACGGTTGAGATGGTCTGGCGTAATATTCAGGATTGCTGACACATTTGCATGAAAATTCTCAACTGCTTCCAATTGAAAACTGCTGATTTCTGCAACTGTAACGGAATCGCTTTGCGTACTTCTGGCCTGTCCGGCATAGGAATATCCGATATTTCCGACCACAAAGACAGAGTTGTAATAAGCCTTCATGATTTCTCCGACAAGTGTTGTAGTTGTCGTTTTGCCGTTTGTACCTGTAATTGCTATTAATCTTCCCTGGGCATAGTTATATGCCAGTTCAATTTCACTCCAGATTCCGACCTGATGATCTCTCAGTCTGCAAATAATTTCTGAATCAAGCGGAACTGCCGGACTGGGAACTGCAAGTGTAAGCTGCTCTATTATTTCATCCTGTAATTTTCCGATAATAATCCGGGTATCTGCACCATCTGTTTCACCCAGCCTTTTTCTGATATCTGAAACAACAGCTTTCTCGTTTTCATCCAGTAAAACGGGTATTGCCCCAGCCTCTCTTAAAAGTTTTACTGCGCCGACCCCACTCAGTCCGGACCCGATTACCAGTACCTTTTTCCCGCTTAAATCCATTTTTGACATGTCAAACATCTGCCTTTCTGTCCATTTTTTCCGAAATGATCACAACATTGCAGTATATGCGATCAATGCCATCAGAATTGTTACTGTCGTAAAAATGTTTACTACTCTCGTTTCTGACCAACCGCACAATTCAAAATGATGATGAATCGGTGCCATTTTAAAAATTCTTTTTCCATGCGTTATTTTAAAATAACTTACCTGCAGCATAACGGATATATCTTCCAGCGCATAGATAAATCCGACAATTGCAATAAAAACAGGCAAATGCAGGACGTAGGCAATTGCCGTTACGAATCCGCCAATTGCAAGTGATCCGGTATCTCCCATCATGACCTTTCCCGGATAAACATTGTAGCACAGATAGCCCAGCAGTGCTCCCAGAAGAGAACAGGCAACAGGTGATACACCGCTTCCCAGGTGAAGTGCCGCTACTGCAAAAAATGCTGCAACAACTGCCGTTACAGATCCGCAAAGTCCGTCCACCCCATCTGTAAGATTCGTTCCATTGGCTGTCCCGAGCGCAATAAAAAACAGAATCGGAATATTCATCCATCCAAAATCCAGCATTTTGTTCGTAAAAGGAATCTGCATTGCAAGCGTGATATCGGTACATTTTAACAGATAAACAACAAAAATCCCTGTAACACCAAACTGTGCCAGCAGTTTCTGCCATGCCCGCAGTCCCAGATTTCTGTGCAGCACAACCTTGATATAATCATCTGCAAAACCAATTATGCCGTACCCGAATGTCAGGATCAGTACCGCAATAATTTCCGGACATTCTCCAACATAAAATAAAGAAATCATTAAAACAGGAATCAGAAAAATGATTCCTCCCATTGTCGGTGTGCCTGTCTTTTTCTGATGCGACCGAAGTCCTTCTTCTCTTTCTGTCTGACCTACTTTTAATTTATGCAGAAAAGGAATTACAACTGGTCCCAATAGTACACTGATCAAAAAAGATGCTATAACCGGAAGAATATTTTCTGTAACAAAATTCATTCTTTTTTCCTCACTTACTTGTTGCGGAACCGGCCGCCGAACCGGTTGCCGCATCAGCAGAATCATCAATACCACTCATAACCGATCCGTTAACGACATCGCCTGTTTCCGGATCAATCAGATTGCCTGTATTCGGGTCAATATAATACCCTGTTGCAGGATCAACGTCAAATGTTTTCCATATCTGATTGCCTGTTCCTGCGGCTGCCGCATCAGAGGTCACTGCAGATGCTGATGATGCAGAACTGCCTGAAGAAGCTGAAGCGGAGGCATCGGATGAATCGCCTGAAGATGCCACTGCCGCAGTTGTCACAGACTCTTTCTTCAACTGCTCCAGCTCTGCCTTTTCCTCATCGGAAAGTGTTTCTGTCATCGGAAAATTCAAATATGGCATAACTTCTGTCAGAATATTTCTGACAATCCCGGTCGCATACTTGGCATCATCCTGAATGATCACATTTGGTCTGTCCACAACCACATAAATTGCAATCTGCGGATCTTTTGCCGGTGCATAACCCATAAATGATACCACGTAATCTTTTTTATTTCTCGGAACGGTCTCTGCCGTTCCTGTCTTACCGCCAATCATATAACCGGCCGGTCTTGCTGTTTTACCGGTTCCTTCCGGTCCCGCCACTACCTGATCACAAAATTCAATAATCTTATCGGAAGTTGTCTGTGATACGGTCTGCCTAAGAATTCTGGGTTCAATGTTCTGTACGGTAGCACCGCTCGGACTCACAATTTTGCTGACCACATGCGGCTCATAATAGTATCCGCCATTGACCAGCGAACAAAAGCCTGAAATCATTTCAACCATAGACACATTAAAACCCTGTCCAAAAGAACAGGTAGCAAGTTCTGTCGGTCCCATATTTTCTGCCGTATAGGTAAGTCCCTGTGTCCTTGCTTCACCCGCAAGATCGATATTGGTTTTAAGTCCAAATCCAAAAATTTTTTGGAATTTGGTAAAATTCTGAACACCTGTCGCCTGTGCAACATACATCATCGCCACATTGCAGGATACTTCTATCCCTCTTTCAACTGACACTGCGCCATGTCCATATATATTATGACATTTGATATCATAATCTCCGACATGCAGAAATCCATTGCACTGATATACTTCATTTCCGGTGATACTTCCCGATTCCAGTCCAGCCGCAACCGTAAAAGGTTTTGCAACAGATCCGGGTTCATAGGTATCCGAAATACAGAAGTTTTTCCATAGTGCATTGTAATTCTGATAAAGCTGATCTCCCTTCAGCGTACTGACATTATCCGTTGTAATATATCCCGGCTCTGTATCTGTAATCTCAACTTTGTTCCCTTTATCATCCATCATCCGCATACCAATCAGATTCTGGATGTTTTTGGTGTCATTCAGATCATACTTGGGATAACTGGCCATTGCAAGAATATTTCCCGTGTGAATATCCATTACGACACAGCCTACATTATTGGCTCCGTTTCCCGGATGTGCACCGTCTTTATGCTCATCATTAAACTTCTGCAGATATTTCTCCACAATTGTCTGTATATTTCCATCTATCGATGTAACAAGACTGTCTCCATCTTCCGCGGCAATTGTTGTCCGTTCCAGATTGGAATCGTCGTCCAGATAACCATATTCTCTGCCAGGTGTACCTGAAAGTGTATTATTGTAATATTCTTCCAGTCCGTACTGACCATTGTTATCACTCGTTGTAAAGCCAATCAGATCACATGCAAGGGAACCGTTCGGATAATTTCTCACATAGCTTTCTTCAAACCAGACTCCCTGGATCTTATCATTATAACTGCCTGTCCCGGGTGTCTGCATTTCTTTAAATTTTGCGATCTGATCATAAGGCAGTTTCTTTTTTAAAACATAATACTGAGAAGAAGGATTATCATTCAGATACTGTTTTAAATCGCTCTCCTTCAAACCGAAATTTCCAACCAGTGCCTTGACCGTGGGATCAACATTTTCTTTATTGGAAAGTAACTGTTTTGCATCCAGGATTACACTGTAGACCTTCTCACTTACTGCAAGAATCGTTCCGTTTTTATCCGTGATTTCACCACGCCGAAAGGGCAGCGTCTTCGAATCATACTGCTGCTGTGACAGCACCTGCTTCTTATACTCTGCCCCTTTATCCTTATTGATCATCACAAGTTTTGCACATAGCCCCATGAAAATCAGCAAAATGATAATAAACATTACCACAAGCTTTTTTTTCATTCCGACCGTAAATTTCTGTTTTTTTCCGCTCTGTTTCATTTTACGACCATATTGCCTTCCTATTTTCCAGAAGCATCCGGAATATCTGCATCCTGGCGAACATAATCATTTCCGCCTTCATCAGAATAGGTAACAATCTGTCCCTGATCTGCATACTGCATGCCATATTCCTGAATCGCAATTTTTTTGATTTCTTCCAGGTCACGACTGCTGTTCGCTTTATTATAAGCCTCGTCATTTTCCTGCTTTAATTCATTCAGCTGGCTCTCCAGTGTGGATATATGTTTAACACTGTTTGTTATCTGTGACTGCATTGTAATATACCATGTCAGAATCAGGCCTGCAAGAATCAATGCTCCCGACAAAAAAAGGAGATAGCCAAAGGTCATATGACGCGCTCTATGATTGGTACGATGTACGGTGCCGCTGGAATGTACCTGCACATAATCCGGCTCTGTCTGCCTTACGGCATTGCCATTGACATAAACGGTACGTCCTGTACTGCTGCTTTCGCTATATTGCATACGTCTTCCCTGACTGGCAACCATGGCTATCTCTCCTCCTTTTCTGATTGTTTTCTTTCCCTTATTCTGCTTTTTCGAATACCCTGAGCTTTGCACTCTTGGAACGCTTATTTTCTGAAAGTTCTTCTTCCGATGGCAGAATCGGTTTTCTATTAATCACTCTGCCTTTTGATACATTCCCACAGATACAGACCGGAAACTCCGGTGGACAGGTACATGGATTCTCATTTCTTCTGAAATTCACTTTTACAATGCGGTCTTCCAGTGAATGGAAAGTAATAACACAAATTCTTCCCCTGGGGTTCAAAAAATCAATCATACCGTCAAGTGAATTCTGCAAAACATCCAATTCCCTGTTGCATGCAATTCGGATTGCCTGAAACGTTTTTTTGGATGGATGTCCGCCGCGTTCACGCATCTTTGCAGGAATAGCCGCATGAATAATTTCATTAAGCTGTCCGGTTGTCTCAATCGAGCCGTCTTTTCTTGCCAAAACAATATGTTTGGCAATGTTTTTGGCAAACTGATCTTCGCCGTAATCACGTATGATATGATAGATTTCCATTTCCGACCAGGTATTCACAATATCCCGTGCTGACAGATTCTGCCTGATATCCATACGCATATCCAGCTCCGTATCAAACTTATAGGAAAATCCACGCTGCGCATTATCCAGCTGATAGGAAGATACTCCCAGATCCAGCAGTATCCCGTCTACTCCTGTTATTCCGATTTCACGTAATCTTGTAACAGCATTCTCATAATTATCTCTGATAATCGTCACACGATCGCCAAACGGTTCCAGACGTTTGGTTGCAGCAGCAATGGCTTCTTCGTCCTGATCTATCCCGATCAGCCTTCCTCCTGCCGTGAGCCTCTCGGCAATATGATAGGAATGTCCTCCACCGCCAAGTGTTCCATCCAGGTAGATTCCATCCGGTCTGATATTCAGATTATCCAAAGTCTCCGCAAGAAGTACGGATGCATGCTTAAACTCCATTTTTCACCCCTGCTGTAGCTTTCTTCCCATAAGAATCAGATACGCAATCCCCATTCGCTCATTTTTGCTGCTATGTCATTAATATCTTCAAAGGTCGTTGTATCCGACCATCTCTCACTGCTCCATATTTCAACACGATTTCCTACACCAGCTACAACAGCTTCTTTTTCAATTGCCGCATAACTCAGAAGATTGCCAGGCAATAAAATTCTTCCCTGTTTGTCTACTTCTGCATCAATTGCTCCTGCAATAAAAAATCTGCCCAGCTGTCTTGCTTCCGGCTTATCAAGCGGTAATGCCTGCAATTTGGCCTCAAACTGTTCCCAGCCCTCATTGGCAAAAACGAACAGACATCCGTCAAATCCCTTTGTAACGACAAACTCGTTTCCGAGCGTCTCACGGAATTTTGAGGGGATGATCAGTCTTCCTTTTGCATCAATTGCATGACTATACTCTCCCTTGAACATTGTGCTCACTTTTTACCACTTTCATCCACTTTCAGCCACTTTTTACCACTAAATTGATTTTATATCAAAAAACTTCGCTTGGCAACCTGTGCAAACCCGCCAATCTACGTAAAAAAACGCTTTGCAGGTTTCTGCAAAGCGCTTTTTTACATCATCTTGTATTTTATTCATCTTACTGGCACAACATGTGTGAAATCCAATCAAACAAAAAAATTTCAATTTTTTTTCAATTTTTCTTCTGTTTCCTTTTCCAATACTGCTTTTTGTTTCTTCTCCAGGTCACGGATATTCTGCTCGTCAATCAAAATGTCAGATGCAAGCTTTCCTCCCGTTTTATGAAGATGAATCCGCACTGCGACATCCGTTATTACAGCTGCAACAACAAGGCAAAGCGCCAGCACCTGGGATACCGCAACTGTCGTACCTGGAATCAGCAGCTGATCTGTCCGAAGTCCCTCGATCCATGCTCTTCCAAGTCCATATCCGCCCATATACAAAAGGCAGATCTCTCCATGAAACTTTTTATGTTTCAGATAAAAAAGCATCAATGTCAGAAGACACAGATTCCATAAGCTTTCATATAAGAAAGTAGGATGTACCTGTATATAATTGGTTCCCTGTACAATATGTGATGCAATACTCTCTGCAATCTCATTCTGGCGCACCATGTCTTTGGGAAGACGCATTGCCAGAAGGCTGTCCGTGTACTGTCCGAAGGCTTCCCGATTGGTAAAATTCCCCCATCTGCCGATCAGTTGCCCAAGAACCAGTCCGTATACGCCTGTGTCTGCCATCTGCCGATAGCTTTTCTTATGAATCTTCACATATACGGCTAATGTCAGGAATCCGGCAATCACACCACCATAAATTGCAAGTCCGCCGTTACGGATAAAGAATATACTGATCAGGTTATCTTTATAGGTATTCCATGCAAAAATAACGTAATATAGCCTTGCACCTATTATGGAAAAAACAATCAGATAAATTGACAGATCCCAGTACGCATCCGAATCCTGCCCCGTCTTATCGGCAATTCTGGAAACCAGAAGTACTGCCAGTAGAACACCAATTCCGATAATTACACCATAAAAAGCAATCCGAAAACCAAAAACTTCAAAACTCTTGGGAACGTTTTTCAAATATATTCCCAAATGTGGAAATGCAATATCCATATCACCCATTATATCCGGCATGCTGAACCTCCTGTCATACGTTGAAACGGAACAGGATCACATCCCCGTCCTGAACGACATATTCTTTGCCTTCCATGCGTACCAGTCCTTTTTCTCTTGCTGCACCAAGTGATCCTTCATTTAAAAGGTCCTGATAATTAATAACTTCTGCTTTAATAAAACCACGTTCAAAATCGGTATGAATCTTCCCCGCTGCCTGTGGTGCCTTCGTACCGATCCGGATGGTCCACGCTCTTGTCTCATCTTCCCCTGATGTCAGGAAACTCATCAGTCCGAGTGTATGATAACTTGCTTCAATCAGTTTCTCAAGTCCCGATTTGGTAAGTCCCATTCCTTCCAGAAACTCTGCCTTTTCGGCATCATCCAGTTCTGAAATCTCTGCTTCAATCTGTGCACTGATTACAAAAACTTCACTTCCGTTTGCCTGCGCCCATTTTCGAACAGCTGCAACATGCTGATTACCTGCTCCGTCATCTGCAAGATCATCATCCTTCACATTTGCGGCAAAAATTACCGGTTTCCATGTCAGCAGATTATATCCCTGCATCAGATTCAAATCATCCTCATCTGATATTTCCATATCCCTGGCAAGCTTTCCGTCTTCCAGATGCGCCTTGATCCGGTTTAACAGATCCAGTTCCTTTCCTGCAGCCCTATCCATTCTGGCCGTTTTTGCAACTTTTGCAATACGGCGTTCCAGAACTTCCAGATCAGAAAAGACAAGTTCAATATTAATGGTTTCGATATCTCTTACCGGATCAACATTTCCATCCACATGTATTACATTTGTATCTTCAAAGCAGCGCACAACATGTACAATTGCATCCACTTCACGAATATTGCTCAGGAACTGATTGCCAAGGCCTTCTCCTTTTGATGCACCTTTAACAAGTCCTGCAATATCAACAAACTCAATTGCTGCAGGAGTGACTTTTTTAGAATGATACAGTTCTCCCAGTTTCTTGAGTCTCACATCCGGTACTGCAACAACTCCGACATTCGGATCAATCGTACAAAACGGGTAATTTGCAGCTTCCGCACCGGCCTTGGTAAGTGAATTGAACAGTGTGCTCTTTCCGACATTTGGTAACCCGACAATTCCTAATTTCATATTTTTTCCTTCTTTCCGTAAACCGGCTTCTGATTTTTTAATTCTTCATATAAAATCCGGTAATTATCATATCGTACTTTTGCGATTTTATTCTCAGAAAGAGCTCTGATTACTGCACAGTCCGGCTCTGTTATATGTGAACAGCCTGAAAATCTGCATGCAGGCTCAAAGGGTTCAAACTCAGGATAGTAGTCCCGTAATTGCTGCAATGCAACATCCTTCAGATAAAGGGACGTAAACCCCGGCGTATCCATCATATAGGTAGAATGCTCGCCTTCCATAC
>JAGOGF010000212.1 GCA_017996845.1 Butyrivibrio sp. | reverse complement strand
TCTGCATACTGACAGAAGGCAAATCATAATATCTGCCGATTCTGCTGTGATAAAGCTGTGCATTTTTGCCGCTGTCATAGAAAACATTATGTACCAGCATCAAAGCAGGTTTCTTTTCATCTGAAAGGATATTCCGGATCAGTCCTTCATAAGTTTCCATATAATGTTCACTCGGTTCATCATTGACAGAAAACTCTACAATAACAAAATCCGGATGCAAGGCCAGCAAATCCTCCTGTACGCGTGCACATCCAAACTGCGAATCCGTTGCCCCGATTCCGGCATTGAGATAGGTAAACTGCGCCTTTGGAAAAGCCCTGCACCACCATTCATATACATGATATGCATAGCATAACCTTGCAGTACTTGCAAGTGAGCCCTGTGTAATGGAACCTCCAAGGAACCCGATTGTCAGGCTCTCTCCTGCCGCCGCCCTCTGCATCAGTTTTTTCATTCTCTCCAGATTACCACGGTTACTGACCGCATGTTCATAACTGATCTGATATTCCATGATTTCTTTTCTCCGTATTTTGTCTTGTATCATCACTAAAAAATGCTATCCGTTCTAATAAATACAGGCTTCATGCCGTATGACACAAAGCCTGATATAAACCGTTTCTTTTTTATTCCAGTCTGACACTCCATCCGGCAGATCAGCGCTTTCCGATCTCCGTATCCATTTCACAGGTAACACTGTGCTCCCTGATATAATCAATGACCTGATCGACTGTCGTAAATGCAAGTCCCACATAACTGTCTGCCGCTCCGTAATAAACGGCAATTCTGCCACTTTCAGAGTCATGTATCGTAGCACATGGGAAGCATACATTCGGAACAAATCCTCGCTCTTCATACCACTGCTCAGGCGTCAGAAGAAAGTTCTCACATCTGTATTTTACAACACTTGGCTGATCAATATCAAGGATTGCACCGCCGATTGAATAAACAAAGCCATTACAGGTACTGCTCACTCCATGATAGAACAGCAGCCATCCTTCAGATGTCTCAATCGGTGCTGCACCTCCTCCGATCTTCACAGACTCCCACCATTCATTTCCTTTTCCCATCAGATGACGGTGTTTGCCCCAGTAAACCATATCCGGACTTTCCGAAATAAAGATATCTCCAAAAGGTGTATGTCCGCTGTCGGAAGGTCTTGACATCATTACATAATTTCCACCGATTTTACGGGGGAAAAGAACTGCATTCCTGTTATAGGGTATAAAAGGATTCTCGAGTCTGACAAATTTTTTGAAATCTGTTGTTCTGGCCATTCCGATGGATGCACCATAAAAATCCTGGCACCAGATAATATAATAGGCATCCTCCACTTTTACAAGACGCGGATCATATGCGTATCTTGGCATAAACGGCTGTCCGTCTTCATCCACAAACGGAATCTTATTCTGATCAAATTCCCAATGAATCGCATCTTCACTTCTGCCCATATAAATATATGGTATGCCGTTTGTCTGTTCACCACGAAATACACCGATAAATTTGCCTTCATATGGTATAACCGCGCTGTTGAATATCCGTGCAACTCCCGGAATCGGATTCCTTCCGATAATCGGATTATCATTGTATCTCCAGATCGGTGCACCGGATAAATTTTCCGGCTGTTCCTGCCATGGCATATTCGGTACTGCAGGACTGATCATTTTATATTTGCTCATACATTTTCTCCCCGTGAAATATTAATATGAAAAAAATTTCTTATCTGTTCTTTTCTTTTGCCAGAAGCGCAAGATTATGATCGATCAGGTCACATCTTTGTGCAACACACTCCACTGATCTTCCCGGATCCTGCGGTGTATGAAATACATAATCCGTCAGTTTTTCAACTGTCGTTGTCGCAACATGAAGCCGCGTATCGGAAGATGCATAGTAGATATAGACTTCATTTCTTTCATTTACAATGGCGCCGTTTGTAAACACGACATTGCTGACATCCCCCACACGCTCATCCCCTCTTGGCCCAAGAAACATTCCGGAGGGCTGTGCGATCACTTTTGTCGGGTCTGCCAGATCCGTTGCAAAACAGTACAGGACATAACGAAGACCTGCTGCTGTGTTACGTACGCCATGTGCCACATGAATCCAGCCGCGATCCGTTTTGATCGGTACCGCACCGGCTCCGTTCTTGGCCTCTGTAATTGTATGATACTTCCGAAGACTGGTCATCTTCTCTTCATCAATTACTGCATGTGTGATATCCTCACAAAGTCCAAATCCAATCCCGCTGCCTGATCCTGTCTCAATAAAATCATCCATAGGTCTTGTATAGAAAGCGTATTTTCCATCCACAAATTCAGGGTGAAGAACCACATTGCGCTGTTGCGGAGAATGCAGTGTTTTCAGATTCTCAAGTCTCTCCCAGTGAATCAGATCCTTCGTACGTACGATCCCGGCCGCTGCAACTGCTGCTGACAGATCCGCATTCGTTCTGTCTTTACTTTCGGAGCAGAAAATGCCATAAATATATCCGTCTTCGTGCTGTGTCAGACGCATATCATATACATTGGTCTCTTCCGGACAGGTATCTGCAAAGAGAATCGGTTTATCCCAGAAATGAAAGCCATCTATGCCATTCTCACTCTCTGCCACACCAAAAAATGATTTGCGGTCATTTCCTTCTATTCTGGCCACCAGATAATATTTCCCGTTTAAATAGATTGCGCCGGAATTAAACACACAGTTCACACCAAGTCGTTCCATGAAATGCGGGTTCGTTTCACTGTCCAAATCAAATCTCCATGTCAGCGGAATATGCTCCCTTGTCAATACCGGGTATGTATACCGGTCATAAATTCCGTTATAAAAATCTGTCTTTTCATTTTTTCGTACCAGCAATTTGTTCTGTTCTTCACATCGTTCATAATACTTGGGATGTACCATATGGCCACCTTTCTATTCATATTATTTTTTTTTCTCATTTTTTCTTTTTGATTTTCACAACTGTATCAGGAAAGTCTCTTTATGACTTCTATACACATTCTGCCATTATGATAAGGACATTTCCAGGGTTCCACAATCGGCCGGCCAGCAATCGGTGTTCCATCGGGGTTGACCTCCCAGAACCACTCGGATCCTTCTCTTTTGTCTATCATACTTTTTTTGATAAATTCCCAGGTTGCAATGCTGGCATTTAAAAATTCATCGCGCTCAGGTTCTTTCTGCCATGCATTCAGAAATCCGATCACCGTTTCTGCCTGTACCCACCATATACGATTTTGATTTACCCTGCCGCGATCATTTTCATTTGCAAGAGAATGCCCGTCAAAAGCCACTTTCAGGATTTCCTTTGCCAGATCCATCGTAACGGGTGCCATTTTGTTTTTATATTTTTCTTCTCCCAGAATTTCTGTTCCCCGGTCGATCAGCCAGCTCGTTTCGATATCATGTCCATAAGAATGCAGATCCAGAATGGAATGATACTTACTGTCAAAAAATACTTCCTGTCTGTGAAGTGAAGGATTGTATATCTGATCTGCAAAAAGATCCAGGATCCATGCAAGCTTTTCTCCAACTTCCGGATTGTGTGAAACACGATACAATTCCGTAT
>JAGOGF010000213.1 GCA_017996845.1 Butyrivibrio sp. | reverse complement strand
ATAAATATTTACTGTTTACGGACAGGGTATTCATAAACACGCTGCGCTGCATAGATTGAACAGTTCCCGTTCAAAATATATGCCAGTGTACAGACAAGTACGAACGTCAGTGCATTCTGCGTTCCGAACACTTCCAGTCCGATCAGGACAGGTGCCACCAGTGTATTGGTTGCACTGCCAAAAACCGCAGCATAGCCAAGGGCAGCCGTTATGGCAGGCGGAAGTCCCATACATGTACCGAGAACATAACCAAGTGTTGCACCGATTGCAAAAAGCGGTGTTACCTCCCCGCCCTGAAATCCGATTGAAAGGGTCAGAATCGTAAAAATCAGTTTGAATATCCAATCATAACTATTGATTCCACCATCCTGAAAACACTGGTTGATCAAGTTGGTTCCCAGTCCGCAATATCTCCCGGCAGATGCTGCAAGAAGGAATATGGCAAGCGGAACTGATACCATTCCGATTCGCAGATACGGATTCTCCAGCCTATCCGCCATCAGTTTCTTTACATTGGAAAGTGCAGAAGAAAAACACCACCCTGTCAGTCCGAACGCAATTCCCAAAACAATGACTTTTATAATTGTCATGCCATTCAAATCAAGTGTGCTCCCTATATTGACAGAAAATTTTTCAAGCCCCAGAAATGCAGACGTCGTACTGGCAAGAAAAGATGCAATGAGTGCAGGTAATAATGCTTCATAGTCAAGCACCCCCGCCGTAATCACCTCTATCGCAAAAAAAGTTGCTGTTAAAGGTGTCTGAAACAATCCGGCAAAACCTGCTGCCATACCGGTTATCAGCATAATTCTTCCATTTTCAGGCATTTTAAGCTTTCTAGCTATTGTATGCGATACTGTAGCACCGATCTGAACCGCCACGCCTTCTCTTCCGGCGCTTCCGCCAAATAAATGCGTCATCCAGGTTCCGACCATGGCAAGCGGTATTAACGCCTTCGGAATCCTGTCCCTTTTGTTCTGCCCCGTTTCAAATACCAGCGTCATACCACGCAGACTGAGCTTGTTATATCTGTAATACATATAAGTAATCGCAATCCCCGCCAGCGGCAAAAATGGAACCAGTATCAGCGCATGTGCCTCCCGAAATGCCGATACTGCAATCAGTATTCTGCCAAAAAAAGCATCCAGTGCCCCGACAACAGGACCGACAACAATTGCCAGAAATACATTTTTGATCAGTGCTGAGGCTTTTTCTTTCTGATTCAAATTCATTTTATCCTCTTCCTGTGTTTTCCAAACTGTATATCACGTTTGATCTGTGTGAATGATCAGTATATCCTTTGCCTGATCAATTCCAAATGCTTTATAATAGCGTTCTTCCATGGGGATCCACCTGTTTACAAAGCTCTCATAATGATCCCCTTCCCGCTCCTGCAGTCGTCTTGCCTGTTCTGCTGCGCTGCAGGTCAAAAAGATTTTCAGACTGTAAGGTATGTGAATATGCGGATGCTGGGAATAGCTTCCTTCCAGAATATTCAGCTGCTTCGGAAGCATCACGCTTGTCTGCTGAAAGAAATCTTCTCTGCAGTTATATGGACGATAAAGAATTTTCTCCTGCATAAGGAGTGGCTCAGTAATTTCTTTCTGTATTCTTTCAAAATCCATATTTCCGCCGGGGATCTCCCACCAGTTCTCCTGCCTTTTTATCATGGGAAGATAAAAATCATCCATATGCATGATATTGCAATCATATGTATTTCCGATTGCCTCTGCCAGGCTGCTCTTCCCGCTTCCACATCGTCCATCAATTGACAGAATCACCTGTTTTTTTTCCTGCATCAGTTCTTGTACCTGCTGCATCAAAGGCTGATATATCTCCTGCATATTTTTCCGGTACTTATCCTTCCTGTCTATTCCTGTAACACAATAAAAGTGTCACCTTTTCTTCAGTGGCACTTTTATTGTAATTCATTTGCTTATATTGATACAGACTTTTTTCTGTATATTTAATCTTCCATTCCTGTGTAACCCATCAGATATTCATCAATTTCCTTTGCACAATGACGGCCTTCGACAATCGCCCAGACCACAAGAGACTGTCCGCGATGCATATCTCCTGCCGTAAATACCTTGCTGACACTTGTCCGGTATTTTTCTTCCTCAGTCTGCACTGTATTGGCGCCGGTAAGTTTGACGCCAAATGCATCTGCCGTATAATTCTGACAGCCGATAAATCCAGCTGCAATCAATAAAAGCTCACACTTGATTGTCTGCTCTGTTCCTGCAATTTCAACCATCTGGCGATTTTCAAATTTAACTTTCACCGTTTTGACTGCAGAAAGTTTACCCGCTTTCAATATCAGTTCTTTTACCGTCGTTTCATAAATCCGGGGATCCTGTCCGAACTGCGCAATTGCTTCTTCCTGACCGTAATCCGTCTTAAGCACTTTGGGCCATTCCGGCCAGGGATTGGATGCTTCCCGCTCTGCCGGAGGTTCCGGCATCATTTCCAACTGTGTCACAGATTTGCAGCCATGACGGATACAGGTACCGACACAATCATTACCTGTATCACCGCCTCCCACAATTACTACATTCCTGCCTTTGGCACTGATATAAGTACCGTCCCTGAGGCTGGCATTTAACAGACTCTGCGTTGTGGATGAGAGAAAATCAACTGCATAGCAGACCTCCTGCACTTTATCCGCATCCTTAACTGCAAGCGGACGTGGCTTCTTGGCGCCACAGCACAGGGCAACTGCATCAAAATCTTTGAGAATATCTGTCGCTGAAACATTTTCACCGATATTCTGGCCGGTTTTAAAAATAACCCCTTCTGTTTCCATCAGGTTTTTCCGACGTTCAATCACGCTTTTATCAAGCTTCATATTCGGAATTCCATACATCAGCAGTCCGCCCACACGATCATCCCGCTCATATACCGTTACCTGGTGTCCACGATGATTAAGCTGATCTGCTACAGCAAGTCCTGCAGGGCCTGACCCGATCACGGCAACCTTTTTTCCGCTTCGGACTTCCGGTATCCGCGGCTTCATATATCCTTTTTGAAATGCCGTTTCAATCAGAAACAGTTCGTTGTTATGAATCGTAACCGGCTCATCATTCATGCCGCATATGCAGGCTTTTTCACAAAGAGAAGGACATACCCTGCCCGTGAATTCAGGGAAATTCCCTGTTTTTAAAAGTCTTGAAAGCGCATGCTCCATATGACCATGATAAATTTCATCATTCCATTCGGGAATCAGATTATGAAGCGGACAGCCCGTCACCATACCATGCAGTCTGAGTGCCGCCTGGCACAGCGGCACACCACAGTTCATACAGCGTGCACCCTGTTTTTTTCTTTCTTCTTCGTCCAGATGATCATAAAATTCATTATAATTCTTTATTCTTTCAGCAGCAGGAACTGTTGCATCTTCCGCCCTGCGATATTCCATAAATCCAGTTGGCTTTCCCATGACTGTATCCTTCCTTTCTCAGCCTTTTTTCATTTCATTGAATGCTTCGAGCTCGGCATTTTCATGTGAAATACCCTGCTCCTCGTATTTACTGATTGCGGTCAGAATACGCTGATAATCATTCGG
>JAGOGF010000211.1 GCA_017996845.1 Butyrivibrio sp. | reverse complement strand
AGCTTCTGTCGCCGAGACGTCTGTCCCCAGAATTCCGGAAAATGCAGGTATTACTTCTAAAATTCCCATTCGCACCAGTAAGCGGCGTATTAAAAAACCTGGAAATTAATTATTTTTTATTTTTACATTAAAATAATCATAAAAACGGACTTCAGATTATCAGATTTTGTTTTGATAATCCGAAGCCCGTTTTATTATATTTTTATAGTTTTCCAACTATTTCCATATCAGCCTTTTACCGCTCCGGCAACAACACCTTCTATAATATATTTCTGACAACTCAGGTACATCACAATAACAGGAATAATTGTGATTACAATACATGCCATCATAGGTGCCATCTGAACACTGCCATAACTTCCTCTGAAATACTGAATGTCCATCGGAATGGTACGATATTTCTTGATATCCAGTACCAGTGTCGGTAAAAGATAATCATTCCATACCCACATGGTTTCCAGAATTGCAGTACTGATTGTTGTTGGCTTTGTAATCGGAAGTACTACACCAAAAAACATTTTGATCGGACTGCAGCCATCAATCATTGCTGCTTCTTCTATTTCTATGGGCATGGATTTCATAAATCCGGTAAACATAAATACAGCAAGCCCCGCACCAAAACCCAGATAAATGATACAGATATTAAAAGGTGTATTGAGTTTAAGTGTATCTGCAGTTTTGGCCAGTGTAAACATCACCATCTGAAACGGTACGACCATTGAAAATATGCAGAGGTAATACATTCCTTTTGCCAGCATGCTGTTTACTCTGGAAATATACCATGCACACATGGAACAGCATAAAATAATCAGTACGACAGAAGTCACGGTGATCAGCAGACTGTACAGAAAAGATGACAGAAAATCCATCTGTGTTACACCGTAAATATAATTGGTAAACCCGGCAAAAGTCTCTGCATTGGGTAAAAGAAATGCAGTATTAGTAGATATCGCAGACTCCTGCTTCAATGAATTGATCAAAATCATAAAAATAGGATAAACATAAAATACGCAGATGACGGTCAATATAACCGTAATGACTGTATTGATAATTGTTCTGCGCCTCGAAAGGATCTGTGCTCTGTTCATTATGCCTGCACCTCCTTTGACTTAGTTGCGCGCAGTTGAATCAGCGCAATTATAATTACCAGCACAAAGAATACCACCGCTTTTGCCTGCCCGATTCCTTTCCACTGTGATCCGCTTCTGCCATAAAATGTATCATAAATATTTAGTGCCAGCATCTGCGACTGCTTCGCGGGATCTCCGCCGGTCAGCGACAGGTTCTGGTCAAACAGTTTAAAGGAATTTGTCAGCGTTAAGAAGGTACAGATTGTGATGCTGGGCATTACCATTGGAATTTTGACTTTCCGCAGTACTTGCCATGGCGTAGCACCATCTATTTCTGCTGCTTCAATCAGATCTTCTGAAACATTTTGTAATCCTGCAATATATATAATCATCATATATCCGATCTGCTGCCAGCTCATCAGGATCAGGAGTCCGAAAAATCCTGCTCTGGCATCCAGCGCCAAAAGCGGCTTTCCCCAGTTGGAAAGCAGACCGTCCAGCAAAATCTGCCAGATATAACCCAGTACGATACCACCGATCAGGTTCGGCATAAAAAAGACCGTACGGAAAATATTCGTTCCTTTGATTCCCCGTGTCAACAAAAGTGCCACAAGAAATGCCAATATGTTGATCGTAAGAGTAGACACTACCGTAAAGAGTGAAGTAAACCAGAATGCGTGTGAAAAACTGTCATCAATAAAAATTTTGGCATAATTTGATATTCCGACAAACTCTACTTTGTTCACTGTCGTGAATTTGCAGAATGACAAATAAATACCCCAGATAAAAGGCCATACAAAACCGATTGCAAATGCTATCAAAGTAGGTAGTATAAATATTGGCCAATATCGCTTAATCGCTTTTTCCATTTTGCGTAAGCCTTTCTTTTGAAAAACGGGCAGGCAGTTATCTGCCTGCCCTGATAAATTTTTAAAGCGCTGCATCAATAATATTATAACACAATTTCATACAATTCTGCAGATCAGCCATTTGCCAGTTTGTATTCTGTTGCCCAGTTATCAACAAATGCTTTCTTGACATCATCCCATTTCCCTGTCCCGGCTGCATATGCTGTCAGAGCAGATCCAAGTGTATTCTTCCATTCTTCAGACGGCATTGTTGTAAAGTTCCATGATACAGGTGTTTTTCCTGCTTCTGTATATGCCTGATCCTGATTTACAAATACATTAGGAGAAGCCTGTGCTGTCTTGAAAGGAATTGTGAATCCCATATCAGCAGACATTGCTTTTGTTCCCTCAGCAGAAGTTACACACCAGTTCATAAAATCAAGTGTTGCCTTGATATCATCTTCTGAAGCATTCTTGTTTACACACCAGTAATTTTCTGTACCTGTGCAAAGACCCTGTTTTGCTTCATCGCCTGCTCCTGTATAAATCGGAATCATAGCAAGCTCATCATCGCTGTATTTTGCAGAAAGTGCTGAATATTCCCATGAACCATTCTGATAAAATACTGCTTTACCATCCAGAAATTCATTACGTGAATCATCCGCTGTTTTCGCAGAAAGTTCCTTCGGATCACAGGTGGAGTTATTAATATAAAGATCATAAATATTCTTGTAGTTATCAAGGAAAGTTCCCTTGATTGCAGGTGTTGATGTAATTCCGTCCTGCTGATATTCAAAGTAAATCGGCAGATTTGCCAGATGCGTCTTAAATCTCCAGTCAGAAGAAGAATCCATTCCTGCAGATGTAAATGCTGCAAATCCAAGATCTTTCTTTCTTGCTGTAATATCTTCCGCTACTTTTTTCAGATCTGCAAAAGACTGGATATTATCTGTTGTATAACCTGCTTTCTGAAGGAGTGTCTTATTGGTGATAATACCATAGGATTCAATTACATATGCAATACCATCAACCGCGCCATCTTCACCCTTGAGTGCATAATTTTCACTTGTCAGCTGCTTATAAATATCTGACCCGGAAAGATCATAACAATAATCAACCCAGTTTTTAAGACCAACCGGTCCGTTTACCTGAAACATTGTCGGCGCATCACTTTTTGCCATTTCAGATTGCAGTGTGGTCTCATATTGTCCGGATGCGGCTGTAACAACCGTCACCGGAACGCCTGTCTCCTGTGTATAGGTCTTTGCAAGTGCCTGCCACTGTTCATCTGCTTCCGGTTTAAAATTGAGATAATACACCTTCCCTGCGCCTGTACTTGCTGCGGTATCAGCTGCTGCCTGTGTTGCATCTGTAGCCGCTGCCTGTGTCGTTGCATCTGCTGCAGTTGTGCTCGTTGCTGTATCAGCTGTATTAGTTGATCCACAGCCTGCAAGAAGAGCAGAGAACATTGTCATACACATTACTGCACTAACGAGTTTCTTTTTCATGTTCAATAAACCTCCCTTTATACATCATTCATTTGGTTCCGTCTGCGTCCTTTTGCGGTATCGCTTCCGGTAACGTTTCCGTTCACTTGTTACAATATCACTTTTAAATTGACATTTCAATGTTTTACGATTATTTATTAATAAATTCGTGCATATC
>JAGOGF010000210.1 GCA_017996845.1 Butyrivibrio sp. | reverse complement strand
GTTTTATATTATCCGATACGTACTGAATCGGCATTGTTGCGGGCTTTTTACCATTGACCAGAATATCGTATGCCATTTTACCTGCGGCGTAGCCCATATCATAGTAGCTGATACTGAGCGTTGCCAGACCGCCTGTCTTACACATGTTTTCTTCCCCGCAGATAACCGGGATTTTGGCAGGAACAGTAATGTTTTTGACAATTTCCATATTATTGGCCATGGTATTATCTGTCGGGATATAGACACAGTTGCATTCTGCAATGGCATTCGTCACGACTGCCTGAATTTCATTGGAGTCTGCTGCGGTATATTCTTTCCACTTAATACCTGCCTGATCCAGGTATTTCTCAGCAAGTTTGGCCTGGAAAAGAGAATTGGGTTCTGCGCTGCAATAGAGAATTGCAACCTTTGAAGCATCCGGAACGACTTTTTGCAGCAAAGCAATCTGCTGATCAACAGGAGCCAGATCGGAAGCGCCGGTTACGTTTTTGCCGGGAGCTTCATTGGAGTCAATTACACCTGCGGTAACATAATCCGTAATGGAAGTGCCGACAATCGGAATATCACCGGTTGCCTGTGCGGCAGCGATCAGTGCAGAAGTTGCATTTGCCATGATCAGATCATCATCTGCACTTACAAAGTTATTGGCGATCAGGGTACAGTTGGACTGCTCTCCCTGCGCATTCTCGAGATCAAATTCTACCGTTGATCCGGTGCCTTTGAACTTATCATTCAGAGCGGCTTCAAAGCCTTCTGTAGCTTTGTCCAGCGCAGGATGTTCCAGCTGCTGGATAATTCCGATATGGTAGGTCTTACCGGAAGCAGATGCGGTTGCAGTGTTGGAAGCGGATGTTCCTGCAGCAGTGGAACTTTCGGATACAGCAGCCTTTGTGGCAGATGTATCTGCAGAACCGGAAGCAGTGTGTCCACATGCGGTTGCCATACATACCATGGCACTACTGAGCAGTACAGCGATCAGTTTCTTTTTCATAATGTCTCCTCCTGTATAGGGCTCTTGCGTACTTTGATGCGTTACGCTTTAAACCGTTAAAGCAATTAACCTATAATATATTACAAAACATATAAAAAATCAATTATATTAATAATGTAATTTGCAAAATAAAAACAGCGGAATTTCTGGGGAAAAACAGAAATTCCGCTGTCTATTTTATTGGATTGTTATAACTGTGCAAACATCCTGGTACTGTCACCAAGTTGTTCCGTAACCTTGGCGTTCTGCTCCAGCGCATCACCAATGCCCTGAATGTCGCTGACAATCTGGGAAGAATTGTTGGCAGACATATTGATTGCCTGTGCGCTTTCCTGAACAGAATGTGCAATGGAAGAGATGGAAGAAGACATTTCATCCATAATGGATTTGAGATTTTCAGCTTTTGCGGTGAACTTGTCAAGCATTCGGTTAATCAGAACGGCAGTATCTTCATATTGCTTACCTGTTTCAACGAAAGAATCATAATCTGCAATTACGGTAGTGTTGATAAAGTTGAGTACTTCTGTTGCATTACTGGAAAGGGTAGTAACCGCCTGTGTAACTTCCTGGCTGATTTTCTGAATATTTCCGGCAGTATGTCTGCTGTTTTCTGCAAGTGAACTGATTTCTTCCGCAACAACCGCGAAGCCTTTGCCTGCTTCGCCGGCTCTTGCAGCTTCAATGGAAGCATTGAGCGCCAGCAGATTTGTCTGGGAAGCAATATCCAGAATGACATTGGTCAGTTCATTGATCCTGCCGACATTTTCGCTTTCTCTGACCGATTGTGTGAGGACGGAACTCAGTTCTTCCATCCGGGCGCCGGTATTTGCTTTTTTCTGTGAAGCAGTTTTCTTAATGACATCTGCTTCTGCTTTAATATTACTTGCCGTTACCGTCCCGTTTTCTGCTTCAGCAGTAATTTCATCGGCAGCAGCTTTTACATTCTGCAGTTTATCACTGATCACGGTTGTAGTGGAGGAAACATTCTCCATGCTGGCTGAGAGTTCTTCCAGGGCTGCGGAAGTGTTGGTAACATTATCGGTAGCCATCTGAATTCTGGAGTGTACGATGGAAGAGGAATCCGTAAGAACAACGGTTCCGGATTTTACATCTTTCATGACATGCTGAAGTGTCTGAATGAAAAGGTTTATGCCGTTTTTGATATAGATAAGTTCAGAAGAAGTTCTGGTCTGGATTCTTACGGTCAGATCACCGTTGTTTTTTTCTATCTTATCAATCATATGATTTACTTCATTTGAAATAGATGTGATTTTTTTGAGGATGCCAAAATAGCATAACAGGAAATTTATGGCAATACAGATCAGAAAAAGAGCCAGTCCGGTAAAGGAAATACCCATTCCGGTATTTTTCATGATTTCCATTTTGCCCGTGCAGGAAGCAGAGTAGGCAGCAAGTCCTTTATCAACGCTTGTAAGGTCAGTTGCAAGAGCCTTGTCTGCGGCAGCCAGATCCCCCTGTATGACGCCGAGTGCCATCAGAATACCGCCTTGCGTACCGCGGTTTGCATACTCAAAAATCTTGCTGATCATATCGGGATAGCTCCCAAGGACCTTTTTCATATCGGCAAGTGCGGCGACGGAATTTGTATCACCCTGAGCCGCCAGAACTGTAGACAATTCATCAATGTTTTTGCGTGCAGAATCCTGTTCTGTCTGAATATCAGTCTGAATGCTGTCCCGGTCGGTTGAGGAAAGACAATACAGCAGAATATCTTTCTGGATCATACTGACATTGTTTTTGATGGTAGTTTCATAGGAATCAAGCTGTGATACATAATCGAACATATTGCGGGATGTGGAAACCGTAGAACTGAAAGAATTTAAAACGGTAAACATGACCAGACTGAATACGATTAGCATAACGAGATTGATCAGCAATACTTGAAATAGTATGGTCTGATGTATTTTGGGTTTTAAAATAGAGATGGAATCGGTATTTCCTGTTTTCCTTTTTTTCATGGTTCAGCAACCTCCTTTTGGCATATAAAAAATATCCGTTGTAATAATAATACTATATTTTTACAAAAAATATCATATAAATTGGTATTATCTATAGTAAAAAAGTATTATTCTGATATTCTTTTATATAAATCGTACAAAAGAAAAAGGAGAATTTCATCAAAATGCATCAGAAACGTATATACAATGCAAGAATCAGGAACATGAAAAGCTCTGTAATGCACAAAAACCATCCTTCGGTATCACCGGTGATTCCACCCAGCTGTCTTATGCTCATGTGATAATAAAATACAGTAAAAAGAACAGCAAACAAAAGCATTAATCCTCCTGCAACAGGATCTGCAGCGAGTATAAATATGAAAATGATCACGGCGTACAAAAACAGTATGATGCGGACATTCTTTTTATGAGAGGCAGAAGCAAAGGTGAATAACAGCCCGTCCTTTTTGGCAGCAGGAAAGCAGACAAGTGCCAGACCGGATAAAATCCGTGATAGGACATAGATTGCAGGGGTGAGCAGAGCAGTTGCAGCAGTCATATGAACAGACAATTCCATAAGAGAGAAGATCCAAAGGAGCGCAGGTGCAAGGAGTGAGATAACGGAAAAGGCGCCAATGTGCG
>JAGOGF010000080.1 GCA_017996845.1 Butyrivibrio sp. | reverse complement strand
AGACTGAAACAGTTAGAAGATATTACGAACAGCTTTAAGGGAGTAGATCATTCCTTTGCAATCCAGGCGGGGCGTGAGGTCAGAGTAATGGTGGTTCCTGATCAAATCAGTGATGCGGACATGGTTATAATAGCACATGATATTTCCAAGAAAATTGAAGCGGAGATGGAATATCCGGGACAAATCAAGGTAAATGTTATTCGTGAAAGCAGAGCAACTGATTACGCAAAGTAATATGAAAATTGTTATACTGTAACAGACATGAGAGAAATAAGCGGTTCAGAATTTGAAGACAATATGTTTTCAGTTCTGAATCGCTTTTTTATTTGCAGGAACATACGAATGATTAAGATTTGATAAATTATCAATTCTTTGTTAAGTTATATTTGACAAAGATGTTAGCAAATGCTAACATATAAAATGTAAAGAAGTTTCAAGTATGTAGAAAAGAGGTTTATATGTCAAATTTTATTATCATCATTGTGATGTGTGTAATTGCTTTTTTTGCAATAAAGGGAAGTACCAGACATCTCAAGGGAGAAGGTGGTTGCTGCAAAGGAAGTTCGGATCATAAAGAGAATAAGAAGCTTGATGCATCTGAAATCGGCAGGATATAAAGTAAATCAAGTTTTCTGAAAAATTTCATCGAAAGAGATCAGAAATGCGTTTCTATCAAAAGTTTTACATTGTAACATTGGATACTTGATTTTTATACCGGTCAGCATAGAGTGAAATATAGAAGTATGAACTGTTAAACACACAGGAAAGGAGCTGGATGATATGAACTATCTGGAAATTGAAAAAGTAATCGGACGTGAGATTTTGGATTCAAGAGGGAATCCTACCGTAGAAGCAGAAGTTACGCTTGTGGATGGGACAGTTGGCAGGGCATCGGCACCAAGTGGGGCATCTACCGGAGAATTCGAAGCACTTGAACTTCGGGATGGTGATAAAGGCAGATATCTTGGAAAAGGTGTTACAAAGGCCGTTGAGAATATCAATACGATTATCAGTAAAGCATTGATGGGAATGGATGCTTCTGATATTTATGCAGTTGATCGTGCCATGATGGAGGCTGATGGAACAAAAGAAAAGGCAAAACTTGGCGCAAATGCAATTCTGGCAGTATCAATCGCAGCATGCAAGGCTGCAGCGCTTTCTCTTGATATTCCACTATATCGTTTTCTTGGCGGAACAGCAGGCAATCGTCTTCCGGTACCGATGATGAATATTGTAAATGGCGGTGTACATGCACCTTCTTCAGGACTGGATGTACAGGAATTTATGATCATGCCGGTAGGCGCACCCAGCTTCAAGGAAGCACTGAGATGGTGTGCAGAAGTTTTTCATACACTTGCAGAAATTTTGAAGGATAGAGGACTTGCAACTTCTGTAGGAGATGAAGGCGGATTTGCTCCTGCACTTGCGTCGGATGAAGAGGCAATTGAGACCATATTGGAAGCGGTCAGAAAAGCAGGCTATCAGCCCGGAAAAGATTTTATGATCGCTGTTGATGCCGCATCCTCCGAGTGGAAGAGCGGGAAAAAGGGTGAGTATAAACTTCCAAAGGCGGGAACAGTATACACTTCTGATGAATTGATTGCACATTGGAAAGAACTGGTTGATAGATTTCCGATTATATCTTTAGAGGATGCTTTGGATGAAGAGGATTGGGAAGGATGGGAGAAACTCACCGCAGAACTGGGAGATAAAGTGCAATTAGTCGGGGATGATCTGTTTGTAACGAATACAGTTCGCCTGGCAAAAGGAATATCACTTGGATGTGGGAATTCCATTCTGATCAAACTGAATCAGATCGGGTCGGTATCCGAAACATTGGATGCAATCAAACTGGCACATGAAGCAGGGTATACAGCAATTGTATCGCATCGCTCAGGAGAAACAGAAGATACTACCATTGCAGATCTTGCTGTTGCCATGAACACCTGTCAGATCAAGACCGGAGCACCATCCCGTTCAGAGCGTGTTGCCAAATATAATCAGCTGCTTCGAATAGAAGAAGAACTTGGAGACACTGCAGTGTATCCCGGCATAAAGGCTTTTCATGTAAGCAGATAAATTTATGAAATAAAGATATCGGAATAAAATAGAGATATCGAAATAAAAAAAGAATTGATTTGTAGAACGGAAAAATGATGCATATTCGGGTTGTTATATAAAAACCGGATGTGCATCATTTTGATTTTGCAAAACAGCAGCTGATAGATACGAAATCTGCTTTCCATTACAGTTTGTATTTTGGGGATTGAAAAGGTAATGATCGAATCAAAGCATACTGATAAAAAGACCGATATTAAGTGCAGTAACAATCAGAGCCACGATCCAGAGCACAATTTTTAGAACAGAAGAATTAGCATACTTACCCATAACTTTTTTAGAGGAAGTAAGATAGATTTGTGTGAAGATCGTAATGGGTAATTGAATGCCAAGCAGCATCTGTGAATAAACAAGACCGTCAAAGGGTGATTTGATCAGTAAAATAATAAGTGCAGCGGGGATCATTGTTATAAGGATTCCTGCTTTTGTATGAATGTCCTTGATATCATAAGGCTCTGAAAATATCCCGGCAAAAATACTTCCGCCGGCCATACCTGCTGTGATACTGGATGAAATCCCGGCAAAAAGAAGCGCAATTGCAAAGATAACAGATGCACCGCTTCCTAAAAGAGGCTTCAGCATGGAACCGGCTACTGCAAGATCATTCACTTTTTCGCCTGCCGTAAAAAATGTCGAGGCCGCCATCAGAATCATTGCACTGTTGATTGCCCATCCGATCAGCATGGAAAAAAGTGTATCGAGAAATTCAAAGCTGAGCTGTTTCTTAATAACAGTCTCATCCTCCAGATTCCACTGACGACTTTGTATGATCTCGGAGTGAAGGAATAGATTATGCGGCATGACAACGGCACCCAGAACGCTCAT
This sequence comes from Butyrivibrio sp., assembly GCA_017996845.1. The sequence continues at coordinate 8,718 of JAGOGF010000080.1, read as the reverse complement.
GATGACAGGCATGGAACCGGAGGGAAAAGAAGGTGTAACCCATCCTATAGCAGCGGAAGTCCAACTGATTTTTGCAACACAGATTTCAAAAAGAAAAGATAATCCAATCAGAGAAACAAAAGCAATAATGATTTTTTCAATTTTTTTGTATCCGTTAGAAAACTGACAGAGAAGTACAGTGATCAGGATGATAATGGATGCAAATTTAATCGGGATATGGAACAACATTTCAAGCGCGATGGCGCCGCCAAGAATTTCAGCAAGAGCAGTGGAAATGGATGCTCCCACTGCAGTTGCGAGAACGATATTTTTAATATGCCGGTTCATGTAGCGGCTGGCCGCCTCTGACAGGCACAGTCCGGTTGCAATTCCCAAATGAGCGGCATTGTGCTGCAGAATGATCAGCATGATAGTGGAAAGTGTTACCATCCAGAGCAGCGTGTAGCCATAATCGGAACCGGCAGCAATATTGGATGCCCAGTTGCCGGGATCGATGAAGCCCACTGTAACCAGGAGACCAGGCCCAAGATATCTTAGAAATTTAAGCGCATCAGATCGGCCGGAATGATTGTCACTAAAAAATTTTTTCATAACGAATCTCCCTGTTTCTTTTAGTTTAATTCAAGATAGAACGATTGCAGGCATAGAAAAAATCAAGATAAGTGTGCATAAGTAAAAAACCAGGAAGCTGCTGCTTGAAAGAATCGACTGCAGTTGCAGATTCATATCAGAATTCCATACTCTTTTATTGTATCGCACTAAAATATATAAAACAATATTTTTTGAGAACCATTTTCAAAATATTACTAAACAATATTGACAATCATTATCAATAATGCAATAATGTCATTGGTTAGTCAAGACTATCCAATACTTATGGAAGGAGCTGAATGTGATGCCGCTTACAATGGTAAATCCAGGAGATATGGTTCAGGTTAAGAAAGTCGGAGGATTGGAGGAAACAAAAAGATTCTTGATAAATCTTGGTTTCACAGAAGGTGCAGACGTTACAGTAGTTAATGCAATCGGTGGAAATATGATTGTAAAAGTACGTGACAGTCGTGTTGCGATCGGACATGATATGGCCAAAAAAATCATGGTCTGAAATAGAACATAACAGAAAGCAGGAGAAATACGGATATGAAAACACTCAAAGATACGAAGATCGGGGAAACGGTAACAGTTAAAAAACTTGCAGGAAATGACAGTGCACTCAAGCGCAGGGTCATGGATATGGGGATTACAAAAGGCAGTACGGTATATATCAGAAAAGTGGCACCGCTTGGCGATCCGGTAGAAATTACAGTAAGAGGTTATGAATTGTCACTTCGCAAAGCAGATGCGCAGATAGTGGAAGTCGAATAATAAATCAGTTGCAGTCATAGAGTGTGGAACCCGCGACTGCTTTTTTATGAAATAAATGTTAGCATAAACTAACTGAAATAAGACAAAGAGGAGAATGAAAATGGCAGTAAGAATTGCACTTGCAGGAAATCCAAACTGCGGAAAAACCACAATGTTCAATGCACTTACAGGTGCCAATCAGTATGTTGGTAACTGGCCTGGTGTAACGGTAGAAAAAAAAGAAGGAAAATGCAGAGGGAAAAAGGATGTCATAATAACAGATCTTCCGGGCGTCTATTCTCTTTCACCATATACACTTGAAGAGGTTGTCAGCAGGGATTATCTGCTTAGAGAGAGGCCAGAGGCAATCATCAACCTGGTGGATGGTACCAATATTGAACGTAATCTTTATCTGACGACTCAAATTCTTGAGCTTGGCATCCCGGTAGTAATTGCACTTAATATGATCGATGTGGTCAGAAGGAACGGAGATCAGATCAACACTTTGGAACTTGCAGGGAGAATGGGATGTGAGGTGGTTGAAACATCTGCACTCAAAGGAACGGGGCTTGATGAGGTTACTGACAAAGCAATCAAACTTGCTGCTAAAAAAAAGAACGCAGAAACTACAGTTCGTTTTGCAGATGATATTGAAAAAGCCATTACTACTGTACAGCAGCTTATTCCGGAGCAGTTTTGCCGATCAGAACAGCGCAGATGGTATGCAATCAAATTAATTGAAAAAGATGAAAAGGTTCTGGAGCAGGTTAAATTTTCCCCTCAGGAAAGAGATACACTTCTTGCTGTTCGCAGTCAATTGGAAAAAGAAAATGATGATGATGCGGAAAGCATTATTACGAATGCAAGATATGATTTTATTTCAGAAGTTGTTGCTGCGGCGATAAAGAAATCTCCACGAAAAACTTCAACTTCAGACAAAATAGACAGGATCATTACAAACAGAATTCTTGCACTTCCTATTTTTGCAGCAATTATGACCGCTGTATACTATTTTTCCATTACGACAATCGGGACAATGGGAACGGATTGGGCCAATGATGTTCTTTTTGGAACATGGGTATTACCGGGAACTCAGCATTTCCTGGAAAGCATCGGAGTCGGAAGTGTTCTGATCGATCTGGTTGTGAATGGAATATTGGGCGGAGTCGGAACTGTTTTAGGATTTGTTCCGCAGATGGCATGTGTGTTCCTGTGTCTTTCTATTTTGGAGGATGTCGGATACATGGCCAGAGTTGCCTTTATCATGGACCGTATTTTCAGAAAATTCGGCTTATCCGGTAAATCTTTCATACCGCTTTTGGTGTCGAGCGGATGCGGCGTACCGGGAATTATGTCGACGAAAACCATTGAAAATGATAATGACAGGCGGCTGACTATTATGACAGCAACATTTGTACCGTGCGGTGCAAAGCTTCCTGTTATCGCATTGATTGCAGGAGTAATGATGGGCGGAGCATGGTGGATGGCTCCATTGATTTATTTCATTGGAATTGCGGCTGTCCTTGTTGCAGCAATTATACTCAAAAAGACAAGAATCTTTGCAGGAGAGGCAGCCCCGTTTGTTATGGAACTTCCGGCATACCATTTACCGGCGGCCAAAACAGTTCTGCTTCATGTGTGGGAAAGATTATGGGGATATATCAAAAAAGCAGGTACGATCATTTTCCTGTGCTGCGCAGTGATGTGGTTCCTTTCTTCTTACGGTGTAGAAGCTGGCGCGTTTGGACTGGTTGATGATCAGGCGCATTCTCTTCTGGCTTATGTCGGCAGCGCAATTGCATGGATTTTCATTCCGCTTGGATTTGGCAACTGGCAGGCAGTTGCATCTATTATTTCTGGATTTGTAGCAAAAGAGTCGATTGTATCCACCATATCAATTTTGGGAGCAGGACAGGAGCTGGGAGAAGATTCTACAGCATTATGGTCCAGTCTGCAAAACGGTATGCTTCCTACTGCAGTTGCAGCATTTTCATTTTTGATTTTCAATATGTTGGATTCACCCTGTCTTGCAGCAGTTGGAACGATGGCAAAAGAAATGAATTCCAAAAAATGGACATGGATTACAATATTGTTCCAGAACGTATTTGCATATCTTGTTACATTGATGATATATCAGTTCGGGGTACTGCTTGCATATGGAACATTTACGGCAGGAACAATCGCAGCAATTTTTGTGTTGATGGGTATGTTATATGCACTTTTCAGACGTGACCCATACAAAAATCAGAATATTGCAGTAAAACGTTCTGTTGCATGAAAATAATGTGATCTGTGATGAATACCTTTTTTTGAAAATATTAAGTATGCGGGGCATAAAATGGATAAAGTATATCGGTTTACAAAAGCATTAGGCAAAGAGCAGGCAAAAAACATATATTCTTTTGCAAAGAAGATTGAAATACCAAATAAAATCAGTATATCCAAAGATTACAGAAAAATTGAAATTCAGGCAGAGGAAAACTCTTTTTATATTGTAGTTACAAAACTGATTAATATCTGCCGAACGATTACAGGTTACGAGTTCTGCTAGATTTTGAAGAAACGCAGAAAATGAAAAGAGAAAAAGCAGTTTGAGCAATGTCTGACTTCACAGTGATCAAAGAGTCGGGTAGTATAAAAATATTGCAAGATAACACTGTTATGTAGAAAGAATATGCAAATGAAAGATGAAAAGGAAACAAGAAAAAAGCTGCTGATCTGTGCAAGAGCAGAATTTATACAAAAAGGGTATATGCAGGCTTCACTTCGCAGTATATGTAAAAATGCGGGAGTGACAACAGGAGCACTTTATTTTTTCTATAAAGATAAAGAGGATCTTTTTGCTTCTGTTGTGGAAGAGCCGCTGCATAAGATCTATGCGGAAATGTCGGAACATTATGCAGAAGAAAAACAGCAGGTTGCATCAGAAGACCCAATGCATATGGATTTTTCGGATGATATGAAGCGGGCAGTCGCAATTGTTCATGTGATGTATCAGTATCGAGATGAACTGCAGCTGGTATTAACAAAGGCACAGGGGTCAAAATATGAACATATTACGGATAAGTTTATTGCTGCAACACAAAAGCATTATCGTCTGATTGCTGACATGATGTGTGAAACAGCCGGCATAAAGCTTTTTGATGATTACTTTATTCATTGGACAGCGCATATGCAGATCGATACTTTTATTCACATGATCACGCATGAACCGGAAGAAGACAAGGCAGTCGAACATATGAAGGATATTGTTTCCTACCTTGTAGCGGGATGGATCGGGATGCTACAGAAGAAATAAAAAAGTTCTAAAACATAGCTATGTTCTTTTTCGGAACATAGCTAAAAAAATACATGAAACATAACACTGTTGCGTAAAATGGGAGAAGAAAAAATGTATTTGGAGATAACAAATTTGAAAAAAAGTTATGGAGAAAATGAAAGCTATACACAGGTATTAAAAGGAATTTCAAGCAGTGTAGAAAAAGGAGAGATGTGTGTAATTCAGGGAGCAAGCGGATCGGGAAAGTCTACACTTTTGAACTGCATCGGAGGACTTGATTATGCAGAATCAGGTTCTATAAAGGTCGCAGGCAAGGAAATAGTAGGGCTAAGTCAATCAGAACTATCATCTTACCGCAGAGAAAATCTGGGATTCATTTTTCAGTTTTATAATCTGGTATCAAATCTGACAGTCAGAGAAAATATAGAGGTATGCAAATTCCTGACAGATCAGCCACTTGATATGGATGAGCTTCTTGCAATACTTGGATTGGCAGAACATCAGAATAAATATCCGGCGCAGTTATCGGGAGGCCAGCAACAGAGATGTGCAATCGCAAGGGCACTGATCAAAAACCCCAGAATACTGTTATGCGATGAGCCAACAGGGGCATTGGATTCGAAAACAGCAAAAGAGATACTGATTCTGATGGAAAAAATCAATCAGAGTTATGGAACAACAATGTTGATTGTCACGCACAATGATGTAATCAAAAATATGGTGCATAAGGTCATTTTGATTAAAGACGGGCAGATCAACAAAGATTATGAAAACGAAAAACGAATATCGGCAAAGGATCTTGCAGATTTGTAATATTATTTTTTCAGAAAAGCGCAAAATGAATGTGTGCAAAGTGACACAGAAACGGGGAATGAAATGCATAAAGTTTTAAGCAAAAGAATATTTCGTGAATTTAAAAAGAATATTTTGTGTTATCTGGCGCTGATGCTGTTGATTATTCTGGGAATGTATATGGTCACAGGTATGGTTGGAGCTGCGGAAACAATTATCCATGGAACAAAGCTTGCGACAAAAGAACATTTTCTGGAAGACGGAGAATTTCAGGTATTTGTTCCACTTAAAAACAATGAAATACAGTCACTTACAAACCATAATATAACGCTGGAAAAAATGTTTTATATGGATTTTTCTATCCCGAATGCGGGAACACTGCGTGTTTATCAAAATAGGGAAAAGATAAATTTGTTTCAGCTTGAAGAGGGCAGCCTTCCGGATCAGAACAACCAGATTGCATTGGAAAAAAGATACTGTGAAGAACATAATTTTCATATTGGAGATAAAATAGATATCGGGGAGACAGTTTATCAGATTGTCGGAATCGGAACCTTACCGGATTATGAAGCTCCTTATCGGAAAGTGGGAGATATGGCGGTTGACAGCACTCTTTTCGGAGTCGGAATTGTATGTAAAGCTTCTTATCAGCGGTTGGAACATAATCTGAATATGGAACAGACAGAGCAATATACCTATGCATATCTTCTGAATGATGCCATGACAGGTGCAGAACTGAAGGATGAACTAAAAAAAGATGCAGTTACCGCAGGACAGGTACAGGATCAGAACTTTCAGGAATATTGGAATAGAACCGGTGGCGTAAAAGATACATTTTTAGATACCGCCGGAAGTATGCGCGATGGAGGAAACAAGGTATCAGATGCACTGGCTCAAATAGATGATGGAAGCATTGCATTACAGCAGGGTGCTGAACAGATACTGAGGCAATATCTCAAAGAAGCAAATGCAGACATCGTAAAATATGGAGTGAGAGAGGAACTGACTGAAAACAACTATAATAAGATCCTTTCCAAAATTAGAAAACAATCAGATGATGCAAATGTAAATGACAAATTGCTTTCTTTGCAGGAGACACTTGAAAATCTACAGCAGTACAGGGATAGTATAGCTACATATACAAAGGCAGTAGGGCAGGTACAGAAAGGAAGCAGTCAACTGGCGGATGGATTACAAAAATTTGATAAAAAAACAAATGATCTGGCAGAAAAATACTGGGATGTGAAACTGAGCAATATGACAGCGTTTATGCCACGGGGAGAAAATCCCAGAATCGGTGCAGCGGCGGATGATCAGCAGATCAATAAAATGTGTGGTCTTGCAGCAGGCGTGATTGTAATGATCCTTTTTACATATGTAATATCAGTATTTGTGATCCATGGAATCGAGAAGGAAAGCAGCGTCATAGGCTCTCTATATGCGCTTGGGGTGCAGCAGAAGGATCTGCTGATACATTACCTGATGCTTCCTGTTCTGGTGACACTTATTGCAGCTGTAATCGGAAGTATGCTGGGACTGAGCAAATACGGAATCCAATTTCAAATGAGGGATTGTTATGCGTATTATTCGATCCCGATCATGGTATTGTATTGTCCAAAGTATCTGCTTCTATATGGTTTTGTTCTGCCGCCGCTTATCGCAGCTGCAGTCAATTTTTTAGTCATCCGAAAATATTTGGCAAGGACACCACTTAGTCTGATGCGAAAAGAACAAAAACGGATAAAAATAAGAAATTTGAAACTGGGTAAAATGGGATATATCAGGAAATTTCAAATTAGAAATATAATAAAAGAGCTTCGAACAAGCCTTACTGTTTTTTTCGGAATGTTTATTTCACTTCTGATCGTTATGCTTGCACTTAACTGTTATCTGATGTGCACGCATGTTGCGCAGGAAAGTGAACGAGATACCAGATTTGCATATCTTTATCTCTATAAATATCCAGACCAGACAGTGCCAGAGGGGGGAGAAGCCGCGTTTGCGAAAACAATGCACAAAAAAGCAATGGGTTATAATATGGATATTACACTTCTTGGAATTCATTCAGGAAACCCGTATTTTGATGTGAAAACAGAAAAAAGTGAAAATAAAGTAGTGATTGCTTCTGCCTTTGCTCAGAAATTCAGATTAAAAGAAGGAGATACCTTTCATATTACAGATGAAGAGGAAGACAGGAATTATACATTCACGGTGTCAGGTATAACGCAGTATGGAACTGGAATGTATGTTTTTATGAATATTGACAGTATGAGAGATTTATTTGATGAAAATGATCAGTATTTTAATGCAGTATTTTCAAACAAAGAACTGGCGATTGATCCCGGAAAACTATACAGTACAATAACAAAGGCAGATATCACAAAATCATCTGAGGTCTTTACCAGTATGATGCGTCCGATGATTCTTATGCTGACTGGTGTCTCTGTCATCATTTTTGCAGTTGTTTTATACCTGATGATGAACATAATGGTAGCGCGCTCGGCTCTGAATATTTCAATGTTCAAGATGTTTGGATATCATAAGAAAGAACTGAAAAAGTTGTATTTGAATGGTAATATGGGTACAGTTGCTGTAGGCGCACTGATATGTATTCCGGCAGCAAAAATATTAATGGATCGAATTTATCCATATATGATATCCAATGTTGCGGCAGGCATGAATGTAAAAGCGCAGTGGTGGATGTATGCGGGGATTTATGCGATGATTCTGGTATTGTATGGTGTCATCAATACGCTGCAAGTCAGAAAGATCGACCAGATTACCCCTGCCGAAATATTAAGGAATAGAGAATAAAAAGCAGGAAAATAGAGAAGCATGAAAAATAAAAAAACGTGGATAATCTGAAAAAAGCACAAAGGAAAACAAAAAATGAAAAACACTAAAGAAAAAAAAGCAAATTCAAATATTGGATTCTGGGAACGTTTTGCAAAAATATATACGATTGTTCAGGAAAAGGGCAACAAAGAACTTTATGCAAAGCTGACAGAAGAAATCAAACCGATTATAAATGAAAAGCAGGATGTGCTGGAGCTTGCATGTGGAACAGGACAGTTTACATTTGCTTTGGCAGGTAACGTGCATTCCTGGATTGCAACAGATTTCTCACCTCAGATGTTAAAAGAAGCACAAAAGCGTGAACTTGCGGAGTATCATAAAAACATTGATTTTGCAGTCCAGGATGCCACTGCACTTACATTTGGAGAAAAAACGTTTGACATTGTACTGATTGCCAATGCGCTCCATATTATGCCAAATCCTGAAAAAGCGCTTTCAGAGATAAA
>JAGOGF010000079.1 GCA_017996845.1 Butyrivibrio sp. | reverse complement strand
AGAATTCCATCATCGGATTTGCAAATGTTGTAGTACAGTCCTATATTAATTATTTCGGGGAAATGGCTATGGCAGGTGCGGGAGCTTATTCTAAAATTGAAGGCTTTGCTTTTTTGCCGATTACGAGCTTTACGATGGCGCTTACCACTTTTGTAGGGCAGAATCTCGGAGCCGGAGATTATGAGAGAACCAGAAAGGGCGCGCGGTTTGGTACAGTTTGCTCGCTTATTATTGCAGAACTGATTGGGGTGATCATCTATATTTTTGCACCACAATTGATCGCGGCATTCGACCATACACCCGAGGTGATTACATTTGGCGTAGGAAGAGCAAGAGCCTGTGCTCTTTTTTACTGTCTTCTGGCTTTTTCTCATGCGATTGCCTCTATTCTGCGCGGAGCTGGGAAAGCAATTGTACCGATGCTGATCATGTTGGTTTTCTGGTGTATCATTCGGGTATCCATTCTGGCAGTTTCCAGTATCTGCTGCAGGACAATTGCAACAGTAAACTGGGTTTATCCGATCACGTGGTCACTTAGTTCGATTGCTTTTTTGATTTATTACAAAAAATTTGATTTTACACATATGGGAAAGTGAAAAATTTTTGATAAAAATATTTCACGCATTCAAAAATGCTTCGGCATGGAGATAAAATATGAATTATTACTTGGCACCGATGGAAGGTATTACCGGTTATGTATATCGAAATGTTCACCATCTCTTTTTTCCGGAGGGAATGGAGCGTTACTACACACCATTTCTGAGTACAAACCATTTAACATTTACCAATAAAGAAAAAAAAGATACCATGCCGGAGAACAACAAGGGCATCAATGTTGTTCCACAGATTCTGACCAGAAAAGCAGGTGAGTTTGTCTGGGCTGTCCATACACTTGTGGATTTGGGGTATGAAGAAGTAAATCTGAATCTGGGATGCCCTGCACCGACAGTTGTCAAAAAAGGAAAAGGTTCAGGTCTTCTGGCGGATCCGGATGAACTGGATGAATTTCTGAATGAAATTTTTGAACAGTTGGCAGGAGAAAAGACCAGAGTATCACTAAAAACACGTATCGGGATGCATGATCCGGAAGAAATGAACGGACTGATGGAAGTTTATAATAAGTATCCGATTTGTGAGCTGATCATCCATTCACGTGTCAGAGATGATTTTTATCGAAATCATGCAAATCTGGAAGCTTTTGAAAAAGCCTTTGCAGATAGCCGTATACCAATCTGTTACAATGGAGATATCACAACGGCAGTTGAGAGTCAGGTTATTCTGTCACGCTTTCCGGATCTGGATGCGATCATGCTGGGACGCGGTCTGATCGCCAATCCTGCACTTGTAAGGGAAATCACGCAGAATAAAGCACTGACACAGACAGAACTGAAACATTTTCTGCAATCGTTATGGGATGCCTATGAAGATGCAATGGAAAGCGAGCTGAATGTAATCTGCAAGATGAAAGAATTATGGATGTATATGGGAACTATGTTCAGTGACAGTGAAAGGTATGTCAGAAAAATACAGAAAGCGCAGACAAAATCGGAGTACAGAACAGCTGTGAACAATCTGATGGGAGCCTGTGAATTTCGTCGGGAAATGCATGTTGGTCCGTAAAATTCTGCACATATTCACAGGAAATGAATCAGATCGAATTGTAAACAGCTTGTTTTCATAAAAAGGGCGGCCGGAGAATATCCGGCCGCCCTTTTTGTATGCTATTGTCATGCGTTCAGTTATCCGATTGCAGTACGGCCTTCAGCAAAACCATATTGGATAAAGTGCTGGAAAAGCTTTTGCGGATCATATCCGATTGCTTTTTGCAGATCAGGATAATGATTGTAATAATATTCCGGATTAAACACAGAACCAAAATCGAGTCCATTGTAGACGAAAGTTCCTGCAGGGTAAACTTTTTCAGGAAGCGGGGCTCCGGAAACTGTTGCAGAAGCAGCCTGAACTGCACTTGCAGCATCTACTGCAGCAATATAATTCGTAATCAGAGTACTCACATAAGTATAGGTCTGAGGCTCACTTTGCTGAAGTATCTGTGGCGATTCAGTATATTTTTTGAATGCATCTGCAAAAAATTCAGTGGAGGTAGATGTGATATAACGATCACCTCCGGCAGATTCCGTTTGATAGACACTGATAAAGTCGGGAGAAGTAGAGGGCTGCGAGCCGCTTAACGTATATAGCAGATAATCAAAATAGTGTCCCATTTCATGATTTACAGCCTGTGTGCTATAGTTGGAAGCACTGTTAAGACATATTTTTTTTGTTTTGACAATTGTAATACCTGCAAGACTATATCCGCTTGGACCGATCGGTATACCGCCGATATCACGATAAATCTCCTGAAGCGGTTCAATTTCAATTGTCCAGCCGGCGTTTTCAAAAGTGGTACGTATTTCATCAGGAAGAAGATTATAATAACTGCATACGGAATCGGACTGTGCCTGACTTGTGGAAACCGTGATCGGGCATGCTGCATTGGCAGTAACAGGAGTCAGAATGATAACTGATGACAGAAGCAGTGCGGCAAGATTTCGAATGGAATTTTTTTTCATACATCCCGGCATACTGAAAACCTCCATATAAAAGGTGGATAATAAAATACAGGTTATTATTTATTATACCTAATTTCGGTTTTTTTGTATAATGACATTTTTTATCGGTATCAGGAAATGGGAGAAAATACCGCTTTCTGTTTTGGTATGATATTTTTTCATGTAAAAAGCAGGACGTTATTCCCAAAAGGGACTTCTATACCGCAGGTTGATTGTATCTGCTGTCACCACGTGATAGAATGATAATCCATTTGTCTGATGAGGTGCCGGAAGCCATATCAGTGCGAAAAGTTATCAATCTTTCTATTATGATAAAAAGGAGCGGGATATGATCAGTGTAGAGCACGTTTATAAATCCTATCGGGTTGCAAAGCGAAATGCCGGTTTCAAAGAAGCCTGTATTTCGCTTTTTCATCGTGAGCAGGAAGAGATTCAGGCACTTTCAGACATCAGTTTTACAATTCAAAGCGGAGAGATGGTAGGGTATATCGGTCCAAACGGAGCAGGGAAAAGTTCCACGATAAAAATTCTGAGCGGAATATTAACTCCGGATAAGGGAACCTGCGTAATTGATGGTATGATTCCGTGGAAAAACAGGAAAGACTATGTACGAAATATCGGTGTCGTATTTGGACAGCGTTCCCAGCTATGGTGGGATATTCCGGTTATTGACTCCTTTGAACTGCTCAAAGAAATATACAGTGTTTCAGATGCGGCCTATCGTAATAAGCTGGAAGAGCTGACACAGCTCCTCCAGTTACAGGAAATATTGAAAACACCAACCAGACAATTGTCTCTGGGACAGCGGATGCGCTGTGAAATCGCAGCCTCTCTTGTGCATGATCCGGGACTGCTATTCCTGGATGAGCCAACAATTGGACTGGATGCGGTATCCAAGCTTGCGGTGCGTGATTTTATCAGAAAACAAAATAAGGAACATGCAACGACCGTAATTCTGACAACGCATGATATGCAGGATATTGAAGCAATTACAGACCGTGTGATTCTGATCGGAAAAGGCAAGATCCTGCTGGATGGAACACTGGAGGATATGAAGCGTGCGGCTGTATTGGGAACCAGTACAAATTCGGATGCAGTATTGCCGGAAGCGGAAGAACAGATGCAGCAGAATCTAGATCATATTGTGGCTGCGTTGTACCATAAACTGGATATCGTATAAGGGGAGGTACAACGATGAAGAAGTATTTTTCCTTTTTTAAAATGCGTTTTGCAGCAGGGGTACAATATCGAATGGCTGCGGTAACTGCACTTACGACACAGCTGATCTGGGGGTTAATGGAATGTCTTGCGTACAAGGCACTGATGGATTCCAATTTGGTTGTTTTTCCGATGCAGTATTCTGCGGTTGTATCTTATGTATGGCTGAAAGAGGCCTTTTTTGCATTATTTAATACGTGGGCAGCAGACAATGATATTTATGGAATGATCATGGATGGGGGAATTGCCTACGAAATGTGCAGACCGGTTTCACTATATGGCATGTGGTTTGCAAGGACAATTGGCGGAAGAATAGCAGAGGCTTCTCTTCGCTGTGTACCGGTTCTGCTTGGCGCAGTACTGATCCCGGCGCCTTTCCGGATCAGCGCGCCGGCAAATTTTCATGCTTTTCTTTTTTTCCTTTTTACGATGATGCTTGCGACCGTTGTCACAGTTTCTTTCTGCATGGTTATTTATATTCTATGCTTTTTTACTATTTCACCGGACGGCTGGCGCATGCTGTTTATGGGAGCAGTTGAGTTTCTGGCAGGCAGTGTGATACCGCTTCCGTTCATGCCGCAGCCATATCGTGGAATAATGGAACTGTTGCCGTTTGCATCCATGCAGAATGTGCCACTTCGTGTTTACAGCGGAGATCTGGCAGGTACTGATATGATACACGCGGTTTTGCTGCAGTTATTCTGGGCGGCAGTACTTCTGATATTGGGGAATCTGCTCAGCAGAAGAGCGCAGCAAAGAGTTGCCATACAGGGCGGCTGAGAATGATGCAGGAAGAGGAGGGAGAAGAAAGAAAATGAGAAAAGCCATGAAACTGTATCTATGTTATGTGTCTGTCATTTTACGCAGTACGATGCAATATAAGCTTTCTTTTATTCTGATGCTGTTTGGAAGATTCATACTGGCATTTAACGGCTTTGTTGCGATCTGGTTTTTGTTTTCAGGATTTACACGAATCGGTTCCTATTCGTTCAGCGATGTTCTGTTATGTTTTTCGGTGATTCAGATGTCTTTTTCGATTGCGGAATGTATGGGAAGCGGTTTCAAGTCCTTTTCCGGAATGATCAGAAAAGGGGAATTTGACCGGATGCTGCTCAGACCCAGAAGCCCGATTCTGCAGGTTCTGGGTACCCGGTTTGAGCTGGGCAGACTTGGACCTATGATTACAGCAGTCATCACACTGGTGATCGGAATTGAGAAAAGTCATCTGGTCTGGGATACAGCAAGAATACTGACACTTCTGATGATGGTAGCAGGAGGAAGTATTTTGTTTACGGCACTGTTTATGCTAGGGGCGAGCTTTTGCTTTTTTTCGGTAGATGATGCCGGAATCATTAATGTATTAACCTACGGAGCCAGAGAACATGGGAAGTATCCGATTGATATCTATGGGAAGGGAATGATGGCATTTTGTACTTATATTATTCCATATACGCTGATTCAATATTATCCGCTGCAGTTTCTGCTTGGTAAAACGCAGCATTGGCAGTATGCACTGTATCCGATGGGGAGTATTCTGTTCTGCTTTTTGTGCTATCTGGTCTGGAGATGGGGAATGCATCATTACAAATCCTGCGGAAACTGATACTTTCCGGTTTGACAGGGGTTGATCTTTTTGTCTGTAATTTATACAGGATATTATGAAAGCGGTTTTCTCTTTCCACTGAATTCATCTGCGGTGAGTTTTAAAATGGTAACGGCATTTGCCTGTATTTCTGAGAAAGTGATATCGTCATGCACCTGCTGTTTCATAATGACGGAAAGGGCATGGCATTTTTCCTGGGCATCTTCCAGAATGGAAATGGTCCCCGTTCCGATTACACTGGAAAAAAAGCAACTGGATTTACATACGATTTCTTTATCATACACAATTTTTTCCTGTGGAAAGATACTGAAACCGGCAACCCCAAATTTGCGGATCAGGTCAATTTTACGTCCTTCTCTGGCACAGTGAAAATAGAAGACCGGTTTGCCATCTGTGATTTCATATCCAAAAGATAAGGGAAGAACATATGGCACCTGGTTTTCTACAGATCCTGTCGGTAAAGAAATGGTACATACCGTGGACTGATCCAATATATTGCAAATTTCCGAAAGCTCTTTTACTTCGCGATCTTTTCTTTTCATTTCGTACATCATATCTTCTTTCTGCACAACATCTGTGCGAAACAGGTTTCTATCATAAATATAAAATAGTTATAGTGTTTTCCGGAAGCAATAGGAATGTGTTTCACCAATATACACCCCATAATTTTCACAGTGTTCATAGCCGTTTCGGTTATAAAAAGAAATAGCTGTCGTATTTTGAACACGCGTTTCAAGGAGCAGGTTTTGATAGTTCATTTTCTGCGCATTTTCTTCTAACGCGTTCAAAATCCGGCTGCCGATCCCAACGGAATTTGATCTTGCATAAACTCTTTTTACTTCAGCAGTATCATCGGATAGTTCGCGAAGAGCGCCGCAGCCGTATGGCTCACCATGCAGATAAGCGATCAGAAAGACAGATCGGGCGGTTGCTACATCTTTACTTTTGAAATGAACGGTTCCATCATCTCCGGTAATTTTCGTCAGTTTTGCATTCAGTTCGCATAGAAGCGTCTGTGCATCTGCAGAATGGATATCGGCTTCGCGGATCAGAATTTCTTTGTTTACCCCATCAAAAGCATCTGCCGGAGCAGTCAGCTCAATATGATTACCTTCCGAATCAATAAATTCCGTAACCCAGTTCGCACCGATTTTGGTCAGAGGAAAGCAAAGTGTAAGCCCGAAAAGCTTTTGCTTTAGCAGAGTCAGGTTCTCCACGGCAATGCTGGGAAGGCAATTATCTCCAAAGGTGTGCGGTTCCTTTTTCTTCTGATAGGCAAACAGTCCCAGGCGAAAACCGGCAATATCAAAAACACTGTAGATCTCGTCCCTGCAGGTCACTTTCTGTTCCAGAAAATTCTCATAAAAGGCAATGGCGCGGTCCATATCTTTCACGCACAGATAGAGAGAACCAATCGTATATTTCATAAACAAAATCCTTTCATAAATAAATTCCGTCCATATGCAAAAGCGTTTCTTCGATCCGGGCGGTTTCCTGTACATCATCTTTTATGGTAAGACTGTGTCCGGCGCCCGTTATGACAAGGCATGGAATTTTATTTTCACGACAAAAGTCGCACACCGTATCTGCATCGATGAAGGAATCCCGTGTGCCGATGACCATACCAAGCACAAGTGACGGGTTTGTAATGCTGCGAAGGGTATGCGGAAGGGGAGTCAGGAACAGATGCGCAGGCACTGTCGGCATTTGCTGTGCGTACCAGGCAGCACAGGCGGTTCCGAGACTTTTGGATATAAAAACAATATGACGGTATTTCATAAAATCTATTCCGGAAAGCTGTAGCGCTGTCTGCGGACAGGCAGCCAGAACCGCAGCATCCAGATCGTTTGATGCAGGAAAAGAAACCGTTGAGAAATCAAGCGTTACAATCTGATAACCCAGTGAGCGGTAGCGGGCCATGTATTTCTGCATGAGCGGGCGTGAGCAGGCATAACCGATGCCGGGGAAAAAAACGGCGATATCCTGAAAAGGGGTCTGCATGATGCGTGAAAAAAGATGCGGCTGGATATCGGGATAGGTCCAATGATCCGGCAGGTCATCAAACAATGCGATTCGTTCAATTTCGAAAGGAGGAATCGGCCCCAGAGAACTGATCTCTGCATAATAGAGCATTCCATAATCAGCCTCAGAAGTGGATGTTTTCCTGCAGGAGTAGGCACTGACAGGAAAAAGACGGTAGGAGAGTGCGCCGGTTTCTTCAAAAAGTTCACGTCTGGCGGCCTCTTCGATGGATTCTCCGGCTTCTCTGTGACCGCCAGGGCATTCCCATGTGTTACGATCCTTGTGCTTGCAGAAAACCCATTTTCCCTGCTGTTTTGATACGATGACGGCGAATTTCAGCAGATTATCGTCAATCTGTTCCGGAAATGTTACCTGATACATTTATATATTCTCCATCTCTTTCATTTTTTGATTGAGTTTTGCGTAAATGTGTTCCTGAAACCAGGGCTCGGTAGATGCTGCAACCGCCTGCGCAGGGGTAAACCAGGCAAGTGCACTGTTCTCATCTGTTTTTTGAATAAGGGGTTCGTTGTCATTTGCTTCAAGCAGATAGGTGATATTGAGATGAAGATGAGAAGAAACATAAGCGCCCTTTTTAATATGGCCGTCTACGGTTAAGGATTCCAGTGAAAAGATAGCGGGGCTGACCGGTCGAACATTTTGGAGTCCGCTTTCTTCCTGCACTTCACGAAGCGCTACTTTCAGAAGATCCCGTTTACCGTCGGCATGTCCGCCGAGCCAGGACCAGGAATGGTAAATATTGTGGAAGCACATCAGCACTTTCGTGTGATCCTGATTTACGACCCAGGCGGAAGCAGTCATATGTGCCAAAGTATTCTTTCTTGTAAAAATATGTTTTTCTTTTTTCAGACAGGACAGAATCAGCTTTTTATCATACATTTCCTGCTCATTATAGGGCGTATATTTTACAATCTGATCATATAATTTCAAGATTTAGGTACCTCCTGTCTGTATATGGAATCAATACAGTTTCAAAAGCCGATCAGGCAGTGCAGCAGACTGATTGCGCAGTAGTTTGCTATTCCGGTTCCCGTTACCGTTCCTCCTGTTCCAGTGAAAACAGTTCATAAAAGATCGGTTCAAATCCGGACTGAAAAGCAACTTTCTGTGATTTGATATGACTTTCTGCAGTAGCATAGGTGGGAATAATGCCGCGTTTTAGCACTTCTTCTTTCAGCAGTGTTGTGACATAGGTTCCGATTCCTTTGCCGCATCCTTCATTTGTGACATTCACACCGATCTGCCATAACAGAGGGCAGTCTCTTGTAACAGCAGCCATTCCCAGAATGGTGTCGCCGTCAACTGCACATACAGCGAGCATATCGGGACATTTTTCATCAAAAAGAAGTGCTTCATTAAAGCGTTCATCACCGCGGAAGATTTCCAGCTGATCTTTTTCGTACCATTTTACATCAAATCCGGAAGGAATCAAGTTGTGATTGGGAGCGGGAATGTAATGGTGATGGGTATCGGCAAGCCGTTGACCGTATTCCTGTAATTTCTGATGAATGCGGATCAGACCTGCCGGTTCGGACAGCCAGGTGCCGGAACGTCCGGCAAAGGTTTCCTGGCACCAGTCCATTATGACGGGATCAGCCATTACCAGAAGTTTCTCACGATAAACTGCAATTTTCAAAAGAGAATTGGCATTACCGATGGGACGCGCATCTGTGTTTAATTTAAACGGACGAAAAATATTCTGCGAACGATGTACTTCTTCAGGGGTGCAGTCATAGTCTGTTGCAAGCTGTCTTTCCAGAATATTTATATATGGATTTTTCATGATTCCTCTATTCCTGCGTTTTGCGCATGCTGAAAAATAATTTGTCTGATTTCTGTTTTATCTGTCATAAAATTATGCGGATGGATTTGGACAGGAAACAGATTGTTCCATTATAACTTTGCTGTGTGATGGGATAAAGTATTTTGTAGTATAGAATAAAAATTCATGGCAGGAAAAAGATTTTAAGCTGCCATTTCTTTTAGCAGATAATTATGCTATTATATTGCATATGGAAAAAATATGCGGAAAATACGCATGATATATAAATATGCATAAAATGCACATAAAATAGAATTATGCGTAAATCATGAATATTTGCATTTGACGCATGATTGGTCGATAGCTCATATAGAGAGAGGAATTTTTTATGAATTATATAGCGATCATCGGAGATATGAAGGCATCCAAAAAAATGGATACACGAAGGGAAATACAAGTGCGTCTGAATGCTGTTTTAAATCAGATCAATGAGCAATATCATGCGGATATTGCAGCAAAATTCATTATTACACTGGGAGATGAATTTCAGGGACTGTTAAACAGGGGCTCGCATTTGTATGAGATAATCAAATATATTCAGCGTGAGATGTACCCTGTAAAGCTGCGTTTTGGCATCGGAGTCGGAGAAATCAATACGGCGGTCATTTCTGTAGCCGCAATTGGCGCGGACGGACCTGCCTACTACGCTGCGAGGGAATCCATTGAAGCGGTGCGCGCGCAGGAAAAGAAATTAAAAAAGCAGGCGACTGATATTAAACTTGCACAATATGAGGCAGAACATTTTGAAATTACAGAGATCAACACCATGCTGACACTTTTGAAAATAATGGAAGAGAACTGGACAGATAAGCAAAGATATACGATCTGGGATATGGAAAAAAATGGAGGGAGTCAGGAAGAATGTGCAGAGCGAATGAAAACGTCACAGTCCACCGTGGCGCGAAGACTTGCGGACGGTAATTATCTATCTTATGAAAAGGCGAAGGAAACAATTTCAGAAGCGTTAAAGAGAATAGGAGAGGGTAACGCAAATGATTAACGATCTGCTGATTCTTAGTATAGGACATTTTATAGGGGATTTCTATTTTCAGAATGAAAAGAATGATAGTCATAAAAGCAGTGATGCAAAAAGCAGAAATACGGGATATGCGGAGGTAATTTTGCATTCGCTTAAATATGCGGCAGCAATGATAATAATTACCCAATCAGTTATTCATTATGATAAAAGTGCATAGGATGAGCTGCTTTTTGTATAAAATTATTTATTGAAGATACTTTTTAGTGCTCTTTGTATATTGTTGCGCGGAGCATTGATATTAGGGTAAAATATATTTTGCTGTTCAAAGATATTGTCTCATATTGTTACAGCCTCAAGAACATTGGATCATTCATATTTATTTCCATATTTTGTTCCTTTTCCATAAATTCAGAAAAATCTTCAAATAAATTTCTTTCATAAAAATGCTTTGCACTTTTGTCGGCATACAGAACAATATAATTTGCTGTAGCCAACGAAGCAATGGCATACAGTTCTTGGGTTTCCTTATTCCACACTTTAAAGGGTAGCCCGTCATCTGAGTTGATTCGCCCATTTTTGATCAATTCATTATGTATAGTATAATCCATCTGTGTGTTTCCACAAGAAAAAGCCTGAAGAATAGTGATATCTTCAGGCTTGAGTAACTCAAAACTATATTCTATTTCTTCACCAAACAAATAATTCATTACTTTTGCTCTTTTCTAAATGTATCAGTATTTGCTTTGCGTTTAAACCTATTGATAGCATCTGAAGCAGTATTCCCTTTTCTACTCAAAAAAGCAGGAACTTTCTCGTTGCTCAAAACGAATGCACCACATGCTGGTTTTGATATAGCTGCCATAGTAATATACCTTTCCTTTATACATAAATCAGTGTTTTTCATATTCATTTTCCTCCGTAACAATTAGTAGTTACATCAGTAAAATGTTATCTTCTATAACCGAACAAAATAAAACATTTGCTTGTAGCTAAAATATAACATCAAAAAGTGTATAATGCAACAAATTATTGTGGGAGACAGAAAGTAAATAAAAAAGTATGTTTGATTTTGATATAGAAGATATCGAAAGAAATCCTTGAATAAAGAGTATCAAGATATTTTAAAAAATTATGTTACAATAACAAAAATAGTGATTTCAAAATATATCATTATTTGATTTGAAAAAATAGTGCAAAAATAATACCAAAGTTGACAGGAGCGGACATGAACACGAGACGAATGACAGAAGGAAATCCTGCGAAACTGATTTTTTTATTCAGTATTCCATTGATGCTGGGAAATATGTTTCAGCAGCTATATACCATTGTCGATACACTGATCGTATCACGCGCAGTGGGGGTAAATGCCCTTGCAGCACTTGGCGTTGCTGACTGGTACAATTATCTGATGCTGAGTATCATACAGGCTGCTGCACAGGGATTCTGTATCCTGCTGGCACAGGATT
>JAGOGF010000209.1 GCA_017996845.1 Butyrivibrio sp. | reverse complement strand
GTCGTATACCCCTTCATCGGAATATAGCCAGTCAATAAAATCAGCAAGCCTTTGTGGATCTTCCGCATCAGATCCGATTGCGATGACACTTTTCAAATCCCCTGTCTGAGAACAGCCCTTGGAGTATATTTTCATATCACTGATATTTACTGCCATAAACCCGGTTCCCTGATCCATGTGTTCCTGTGTATTATATGCCGACTGCCCAAGGAACGGCCATGGACTGAATAATATCTGCCCATCCTGATACTTTTTAAAGACCTCGGAATAGTTTTGTGTCTGAGAATCCGGATCGACCAGACCTTTTTGATTCGCATTATAATAAAACCGCAGTACACGCATGTACAGAGAATCGGGATCAAGAATATCCTGATAATCCGAACCATCTGCCTTTGCAAGTACAAAACCGGATTCGTCATACCCGTAGAAACAGCATGGCTGCTTAGCGGCGTTCATCATATTGTCATCCCAGTCATCAAAAAAAGAAAATGCATATGTTTTTTGACCAGATGCCGTCTGTGAATCTGCCATCTGCATTTTTTCCAATATCGGAAGCAGATCCTCCAGTGTATTGATTTCTGGATATCCCATCTGTGCATAAAGATCCCATCTGATATAGGGGCTGTATGTTGGTTCCTGGATATTCTGCGGTGTAAATGCCGATAATGTCGACATTTCACTTGGAACCGCATATATACCGGCTTCAGAAAATCCGGCATTCAGGTTTTCAATTGCCGTGGTATAACGCATAATGTCTTTATTTTTAAAGTAACCGCTCATATCCGTTAGAAGCCCTGACTCTACCATCCCTGCAAGTGCATTGTTTTCCGCAGAACAGATGATCAGATCCCCCAGATTTCCGGATGCGGTTCTCACGTCCTGCAATACAGACCCGTTGTAGCTCCTGTTTGGTGCGATAATATTCAGTTTCATATTAAATTTTTTCTTTACGACATCTGCAAACCATCCCGACTGTATTCCCTGAAAATTGGACAATGTGTCAAACACATCTACCGTAATTTCCTCCGGATAGTCAGATGCTTTGTATTCTCCGGGCTTACTGCCGGTTTTTGTGCAGGCTGCGCACATACTGATAGTAATGGATGTAAGTGCTAATATGGCTAATGCTTTTTTCATCTGCTTCTCCACGCTTCACTGACTGACTTTTTATACATCCATTCTACTGTTTTCCTGACAGACTCACAATCTTTGACAAAAACATATTTTATATATTCTGGTCAAAAATTCCGAATAAAAAAGAAACTTTACCCTATTGTAGAAGGGCTGCAGTGACATAACCGCCGCAGCCCACATAGATCTACATATCTGAAAGATAAACAAAACTGATTTCTATTACTTACCCATTGCTTCGTTTTCTGCCTTAGCACGAAGTGTCGCTTCATTCTGCTGGAATTTCACGCAATCATCGTAGCCATAGCCCTGTGCCTGTTTTGTCATATCTGCTACGATCTGATCAAACTCTGCATCCGTCTTTGCATAAATTGCTTTCCATGAATTATCTTTGATACAGGTAGCAACCTGATCCCATTCTACCTGAAGGTCATCAGAATGAACACCGCCTACATAAGTTGTTCCGGGAGCCATATTGTAGCTGCCGCTCGCCATATAGTTATCAGGTGTTGTAGCCTTGGACCAGTCTCTCCATGACTTTTCAATATCCGATGTTGCATTTTCTGTATAACTCTTCCAGTTTCTGTAATTATAAGTCTCACCGTTGGAATCCGGATTCTTAGCATCCAGTGCCCATGTTGTATTGTTGATCTTAAATGCACCATCATCAAATGTTCCGCTGTAATCACCGGTCATTGGCGTCTTTACATCGGTCTTTGCTGCTTTTCCAAGATCTGTGAAGCAGGTGTTTCCATTTTCATCATACTTCCAGCAAACATCCTTCGGACCATATTCTGCTGTCATTCTTCCTTCCGGTGTAGCAAGCCAGTTGATAATTGCCATACAAAGTTCCGGATATTCTGTTTTTGCACCGATTGACCAGATTCTGTTTCCACCGTATACATTCTGACCATATACGATTGGCTTTGCTTCATCCGGTTTTACCGGGAACATGCCTTCCCCTGCAGCAAGATGTGTTTCACCGTTATACATTGCTGAACCAAGGAAATTGAAGATATTCAAAAATGCAGTACCGTTCTGATAATCTTCCATCATTCCGTTATAGCCCTGTGTCTGTGAATCCGGATCCAGAAGGCCCTTCTGATACAACTTGTTATAGAACTTCAGGCAGGTCAGGTACGGACCGTTCTCCTCCAGTGCAGGATAATATTTCTGTTCAGTAGGATCATACAATCCAAAACCGAATTCGTCATAGCCGTAATATGCAGATGCCAGAGACTTTACATACATAACCATATCACCATCCCAGTCTTTAAACAGGGACATACCATATGTCTGATTGCCATTGTCGTCTTTGGGACAAGCTTTTTGCATCTGTGCCAGAACATCTACTAAACTATCCAGATCTGTGATCTTGGGTGATCCGATCTTCTGATACAGATCAAATCTCAGATCCCATGTATACATAAAGGACTGCAGGTCTGTCTCTGATACGCCGACATCATGACCAAAACCGTATACTTTTCCATCCTTATTGATTGACTTGTTCTTCTCAAGTGCTTTTGCCATATTGCCCTGAATGTACGGGCCATAATCAGCAAGCAGATCATCTTCATTCCAATCAAAGAGCATTCCCTTGTCTACAGCCTGCTGATATTGAACGCCATCTGCGCCCCAGATTACCAGATCTCCGAGATTTCCGGATTCCATACGTGTATCGTACACACCATCTGCATTGGGAATAATATTCAACTTTACGTTGAATTTATCTTTCATGACCTTAGCAAACCAGCCGATCTGCTCTCCGGAATAATTGGCAAGCTGATCATAGACGTCCAGTGTTACAGTCTGATCCGGAATGACATCTGAAAGATCCCCTTCCAGTGATGCTTCTGCGGATGCATCTGTAGATGCTGCGCTGTCTGCACTGTCTGCTTCTGTGCTGCTCTCTTCTGAATTATCGGAAGAAGCGGTTGTTGCTGCTGTTGTGGATGTACCACAGGCTGCCACTGAAAGTGTGGTCGTGCCTACCAGCATGATTGCCAGCAATTTTTTGAATTTCATAAACTTTTCACCCTCCTGTGTAGTTTAATGCTTTTATCTATCGAAAGAATCAGCCCGAAACCATTTCCAGACCGTTCCGATGAGATCATCCTTTGACCGCACCCAGCATAATTCCTTTTTCAAAGTATCTTTGCATAAACGGGTACACGAGCAAAATCGGTATGATTGTAACCATGGAAATTGTATATTTTATAACCTTTCCGTTCAGCGCAGACTCCAGAACTGACTTACTGATTCCGGATGTATTTCCCGCTGACATCAAAGCAGACAGATTACTTGAAGTATTCAGGTAAATATATAACCTATGTTGCAGCGTATACAGTTTCGGAGCCGATTGCATCAGAATCAGTGAATCCTGAAAAGAATTCCACTGTCCCACCGCACCAAAAATAGCAATGGTTGCCAGAATCGGCTTGGAAAGCGGACATATGATGGAAGCAAAAATCCGAAGATGTGATGCACCGTCAAGCTG
>JAGOGF010000019.1 GCA_017996845.1 Butyrivibrio sp. | reverse complement strand
AGCATCATGGTTGTCTGTGGATCAGAAAGTTTCTTCTCCAGATCTGCATAATCAATGTGATAATCTGTTCCATCATATACCAGCTGACTTTCCAGAATATGACGTCCATTATTTACAATCGAATTGCAAAAAATATTGTAGACCGGCGTCTGTACCAGCACATTATCTCCGATTGTGGTCATCTTACGAACAAGTGACGAAATTGCCGGTACCACCCCGGTTGCAAAAACAAGCCACCGGGGATCTATTTCGTAATTGTGATTTTCCTGCCACCAGGCTCCAAATGCAGTTCTCCAGGTATCCGGTACATAACTGTAACCAAAGATGCCATGCCTGGCACGTTTACAGATTGCATCCACAATCTCCGGTGCAGTCGCAAAGTCCATATCTGCCACCCACATCGGCAGTTCCTGCTCATTTCTGGTATCCCATTTCAGCGAATACGTACCTTTCCTATCCGTTAATGAATCAAAATCATACTTCATCAGAAATTTCCGCCTTTCAGAGTTCTCTTGGAAGATACTACAACCTTAACCTTACTCCAGGTCAATACCTCTGCGGCAGATTTCATTTTTTATTTATACTTTTTACAGATTTATCTTACAAATCAAACCGGACGGACTGTTTAGGCAGAACCGGATCCGCCAGTGATGATATTTCGCAATCTGTTTTACCAGTCTCGTTCCAAGACCATGTTCTGCAAGTTTGGATTCCTGCATGTCTGCAGACAACTTTCTCAACTGCTGTGACGATACGCCGCTTCCATCATCTGCAACGTACAGCAGGTAATGCTTTTTAAAAGGCCTGATACGTTGTTTTGCCTCTAAACCGACTCTGATATGACACCCCTGTGGATTATGGACAACTGCATTATCAATCAAATTTTCCAGCAGCCTTTGTATTAACACATGATCTCCCTTTACGATCAGATTTTCGAGCAGCTCATCTATTGCCAGTTCAATTGTATACTGCTCCGGAATCCCTCTGTTTAGCACTTCTATCATTTCACTTCTAAGTAAAGCTGACAGATTTACTTCCTGCCGCTCCCATTTTCCGATTCCATAAGCCAGTTTACTTGACGTATTCAGGTTGGATATCAGTGTACGTATTCGAAGCGCTTCCCGTTCTATCATTTCAGCCTTTTTTGCGTTTTCGCCTGCCGGAAGTTTTTCTTTTAAAGAATTTGCATTTCCCAGAACAATTGTCAGTGGCGTACGAATATCATGTGATACACCTGCAATCCATTCTGTCCTTTCCTGTTCTTTTTTATCTGCCAGAAATCGTGTTCGCAGCACGGATACGAGAATTACAGTAATGATATTAAGTACCACCAGTAAAGGATAAATCCATGTAATTGCCTGAGTATATAAAAAGGATTGATTGATCTGATATTTCCACATGCTGTTTCTGGGATATCCGACTATTACAAGATTTTTTCCCATTATGATCGTCGTAACCGGATAATCTGAGAGATACCATCTGGTAAATGCTGCAATCTCTGTCAATGAATAATCATGCATCAGCTCTCCGGGTACCTGATAATCATAAATTATTTTGCCGTTTTCATTCAGAACAAAAAGAAACGCCCTGCATGCTCCCAGCTTTTTTTCTCCTTCTTTTGATACGGATACAACTGTCTTACCGTTTTTATCAGTGATTGTAACAAAACCTGTAATTTCATGACTGTATATTTTGGCATTCATATTATAATGTTGGCTGACCTGATACAGAACCCCGATTTCCAGAATCAGAAGAATAAAAGTGGTAAGAATAAGCAGAAAAAGACCGTTCAGAATAGTTCGTATCTTCAGCATAGTTTGTACCCCAGACCACGCACGGTGATCAGATGTTCCGGTCTGGATGGATCGTCCTCCATTTTCTCTCTGATATGTCTGATATGAACCATTAGTGAGCTTTCCAGTCCATAACTTCCATCCGGCCAAAGAGTATCGCAAAGAGAATCAATCGAAACAATTTTACCTTTATTCTCTGCCAGTTTTCTGAGTAACCTGTATTCTTTGGCTGTCATTGTCTGTACCATCCCGTTTCGTATGATCGTGCTGTCATCAAATCGAATTATTACCTTCTGCAGTTGCAGGTTCTGCTGTGTTTCTTCCAGACGGTAGGTTCGTATCAAAACAGCCTTCACACGCAGCAATAACTCCTGTGGCAAAAAAGGTTTGGTAATATAATCATCTGCGCCAAGACCCAGCCCTTTTAGTTTCGCCTCATTTTCATCCCGTGCGGAAAGGAAAATTACCGGTATCCCCCTGTATGCTTTGTCTCTGATCTGTTCCTGAAAAAAAGAAAAACCATTTCCATCCGGCAGCATCACATCCAGAATTACCAGTTCATACTGATTTTTTGCCACCATTTCTTCCGCTTCTTTACAGGATGCTGCAGAATCCACTGTCCTGTACCCTTCCTCTTTTAAAAGATCACGAACCATATATAACAAATCCTTTTCATCATCTACCAGTAAAATATGACAATCAGAAATTTCCATTTTCTGCCTCCGGTCATTCTTCCTACATGCATCCTACTGTTTCAGAATACCATATCCACCAGATCGCTGCTATCTGCATCCGTTTTCTTAAAGTAAACATAAGGTAATCGTAAAGCTGCCATAATGTCCGCTGCATACAATAAAAACGGTAAGAGACATTGCTGTCTTATTCGCCTGTGGCTGATCATCAACGCTAAAGATCATCAACGCTAAAATAGAAAGGAAGTCAATTGTTATGGAACGATACATTATTACAACGGAGCATTTAACCAAAAAACACGGAGAGGACTATCGCATCAGAAATGTGAATCTTCATATTCCGCAAGGAGAAATTTATGGATTTCTTGGTCCAAACGGTGCCGGAAAAACAACCACCCTGAAACTGCTGCTTGGACTGATTCGTTCTGACAGCGGGACAATTTCCATCTGCGGACAACCTCTTACAAAGCGCAATCACCTGCAGTCGCTGCGTGACATCGGGAGTCTGATTGAAAATCCAAGTGGTTATGCGCATCTGACCGGACTGGAAAATATGCAGATTATCGCAAAACTGAAAAATGTTCCCTTTTCACAGATCGGTGATGTCCTGCAGGTTGTTGATCTCTATCAGCAACGTGACAAGAAGCTGAAAAACTATTCTCTGGGGATGAAGCAGCGCCTTGGTCTTGCAATGGCTCTTTTGGGAAATCCCAAAATACTGATTCTGGATGAGCCTACAAACGGTCTGGATCCTGCCGGCATACAGGAAATGCGTTGCCTGCTTAAAAGCTTCGTAACCGATCATGGTATGTCAATTCTGATCTCCAGCCATCTGCTTGGTGAGATGGAGCAGCTTGCTGATTCCGTAGGCATTATCAATCATGGTGAAATGGTTTATGAGGGACCTCTGTCTGATCTTGCCCGTGGCGGACAACATCTGGAAGATATTTTTTTGAACCTGACAGAACAACCCATCAAATAATGGATCCCATTCTCAAAAAATTTCCGGAAAGAAGAAATAGAAAATGAAAAATATTTTTAATAATTCTATCATTAAATGTTTTCAGCTGGAATTTTCCAAAGAGCGCCGTATGCATAATTTTCTCCTGCTTTTGGTAACCGACCTGCTGATCAGTCTGATGCTTTATAATGGGCTGCACCATACGACTTCCGTACTGCCTGGTCAGATGTGGTCTGCTCTTTTCTATCGTCTGCCACTGATGAACACAATTCTGCTGCCTGCTCTGTGGGCAGTACTTGCCAGCAATGTCATGGATCTGGAACATAAATCGAATATGTGGAAAGTTTTGGAATCAATTACGTCCAAAAGCGCAATCTACTATGGAAAGCTTTTATATGGTCTACTCTTTTCTCTGCTTTTTTCTCTGCTCGAAATGATTTCTCTGTTTGTACTTCAAATGGTAATCGGAATTCATGCTCCGTTTCCTACGTCAGATTTTGTACGAACCGGCTGCAATGTGTTTCTGGTGTGTTTTATTCTGTACTTATTACAAAGTAATCTGTCACTTTTGTTCCACAATCAGTATGTATCCTTTTCTACCGGACTTGCAGGCTCATTATTTGGTCTTTTCATCATGTATCTGCCATATTCTTTTTTATATTTTACTCCATGGGGAATCAGTGGAATTACCATGTTTGTAGGCATGGACTATGACAGTCATACCCGGCTGATTTCACTTTTTTATTCTTCGCCGTTTCGTTTTCCCTATATCGTCTGCCTGTTATGGATCCTTGTGCTGACCTGTTCCGGTCAGCGGATATATGCCAAAATGGAAGAAGGTCATCTCCCGATACAAAGGCAGGAAATCAGAAGAAGCCATACCCTGCAAACCCGCCTTCCGGTTGAAATAATCAAACTGAAAAGGTCTCCCGTGTGGATTCCATTTATCCTGTTGCCTCTGATTTCCGCCATTATCGGTACCATTAACTTTAAAAATAATTTAGGCGTACTTTCCTTTACGTGGGAATCGCTTTGGACACAGCACACACTTTTTCTGAGTTTTCTGTTCGTATCTCCTCTGATTGCCCTGATTGCAAGCTGTCTGTGGCGAACAGAACATGCCGGTACCAATTGGAATCTGGTCATGACAAATGAATTACCTTCCCGTCTTATTTTTGAAAAGCTTGCCGTTATGATCATTTTGATGGCGCTGGAAATTCTCTGGATTGCATTTCTGTTTGTCTTTTCCGGAAAACTACTTGGGCTTCATACCCAGGTTCCGGATCATCTCTGGAATTGGCTCTTATGCGGTTTTCTTGGCAGTATTACCATCTGCATGCTGCAAAGTCTCCTGTCACTGATCATTCATAATTTTGCCATTCCGATTGGGATCAGCTTTCTGGGAGGTTTTACCGGACTGATTCTTACCGCAAAAGGTTATGGGTATCTGCTGCCTTACTCACTTTTTTGTATCGGCATGCGTTCCAATAATCCAAATCTGAATCTCAATGTATCCAGATACATTTTCAGTTGTTGCCTTTATATTGTCCTGTTTCTGATCCTGCACTTTGCTGTTCTCAAATATACGGATACCGGAACACAAGCCTAAGTTATGACAATATGGATTATCCGGCATTTTCCTGAGTAACATTCCTACATACAAAAAGAGTTGTTGCACGCATAGCAGATTTGAATTATCCTGCTATTTTGCACCAGCTCTTTTTATCATAACCATTTTATTGCTGCAATATGTTATTTGCTTTCCGGAAGCATATACTTTTCCAAAAGACCGAACGCAGCAAGAACACTTCCTGTCTCGTCAAATGATCCGGCATAATTTACCCCGTTTTCAATTGCATTTTTGAGGGTTTGTGTATAAACCGCTTCGCCGTACTTTTGAATAAAGAGTGCCGTTGCTTTGGCAGTATATTCACTTTCTTTACTATAATATCCTTTTTTACAATCCGTAAGTTCACTACAGGCATAACAGCCGGAAAGCTGTTTTGCTTCTGCACATTCTACATTCGGACACTTTCCATTTTCAAACAGCGTAGCATAAGAACAACCATTGTAGTTGCTTCTGCATCCGCCGCACCATTGTCCCATAAAACAGTAATCACAATGATGTCCGCAGACACTGACCGGATTAATCCCTTCTCTTGCTTCTTTTACAAGCGCTGCCTTAATTCTCTGACAATTATCAATTCGTTTCCCATGATCACCGTTTGTTTCATCAAAAGCATACCGTCTGAGGAGATCACAGGATAGAATATTCTCACATTCTCCGCAGAATCGTTTCCCGCGCTTTTTTGCACATTCTGCAACTTCACATTTGCCATGAAAAGGATTGCCCTTTGTTGCAATACATCCTCTGCAGTTCATTGTTTCTTTATATGTACATTCAGCACAGCTAAGGCCACAATATGAATCAAATGTTACTGCCATTTTCTCCCCCTCATTCCCGTTTATCCAATCGGTACCATGGGCTCTCATGATTCTCTCAAAAGAAAACCCCCATCCATTCAAAAAGTATGCAGGTTTGCCTGTCCTACCGCATCTGTATGAATATATACTTCCATATAGCAGATCCCATCTTTTTCATAAACATGCTCAAAGCAGGAAATGAAATCTCCACTGGTTGTTTCCTTAAAACCGTTTGCGCCAAGATATTTGAGTATTTTCTTATATGCGCCCGGTATCAGTTCAAATGCTCTGGAAAAAGGATCCCGAATCGTAATACAGGCATAATTCGCACTTTCCTGACTTACGATCTCCGCTCCCTGGCACTTAGGCTCAAATCCTTCCGGAAGAATGCATGCCGAAACATAGCCGCGCATTCCAAATCTTGTCTGCTGTTCCTGTGATACAAAAGGAAAATCCCATCCGATCCGCTTCGCCTGATATCCCGGTATTTCATGCAGTCCGCTTTCCCTTTCCCATTTATCCATATAGGCATTCACGTCATCTTCCGGATTCGGCGTAATCATCACATACCGTGCCATACGAAAAGCATCTACTTTTTTAATTACAATTTCTGAATAAGCTTCCTGGCGTTTCCGAATATCCTCATTCAGAAGTTCATCCAACTTGCTATGAAATATTTTTCCCATTTCAATCAATTTCGGAATTTCAGGGTATACCTGATTCATTTCCCATTTTGATATCGTTTGCCTGGAAACCGACAAACTCTCTGCCAGTTCTTCCTGTGTGATATTGTTAATCTGCCTTAAATACTGAATATTTTCTCCTAAACTCATTTTTGCTGCCTCCTTTTTTTATATGGTAGCATGCAAAAGCAGCATTCAAAACCACCCATTCGTTGCAATATAACCCATTATCGCAACTTCAGGTTGCCATATCGGGAACCGTCTGTGCATCACTCTGAAATCTGGATAAATGTTCATAGGGCAGGATCAGACGTCCCCGGTACAACCCGCATCCATCGTTAATCAGACTATTGTTTACCGCTGCAAACATATTCACATCCAGATCTTTCAGTTCCAGGTTACGCAGCAGCATTCCCCTTTCATATGCATCATCAAAATAAACACATTCTCCTCTGGGAATCAGATCCCGTCTGGAACGGTCTCTTTCCTGCTGCTTCTCATAGCCCAGATGATTGGCAGGTCCAATTTCCGCATAATCATCCATTTCCTTGGTTCGCAGCTGAACTTCCATATAACAGCGTGCGCTGTTATCATAAAAGGTAATATGAAGTGACTGATAACCATTTAAACTTTCCTCACAGATATAGTCCCGATAATAACCTCTTACGGTATCCTGCAGAAGCGGAGACGTACTTTCATTCATCCCTCCCGCTGATTCCACAGAAAACCCTCTCTCTTCCAGAAATGCAGGCAATACGTTTGCAATTTCATATAAATATCTGATTTCCTCATTTTCACGATTATTCAAATCATTTGTCTGACACTTGGGAAGTGAAATGATAATACGATAGGCAATCAGATCCCGAAAACAGCTGAGCCTGTTTTTCAGATCCTGTATGGATGGATAGCTCTTATGCTCTTTATAGTATTCATATATATATTCAACAATATATCCATTAAATTTCTCTTCCGCGCGAATCAGGGATTTAATACGTCCTTTAAAGGCAAATGCCAGATACGGATACTTTTTAACCATATACATATAAAAATCACGTATTTTCTGAGACTGTGAAGTCAAAAATTCATTATGTTCCAGAAGTTCATTAATCTGAATCAGGAAATTGGCATGTACCAGATCCAGTTCACTGTGGTTTTTCTTTGCATCCTCGCGTAAATCTCTGCTGTATTTCTGAATAATGCGAAAAACAGTATCTCCCGTATAAAGATAATCATTTAGTGTGATCATATTTACTCTTCCTTCATTAGATCAATAACATCCTCCAGCAGTTCACATTTACCATATCTGTCATTCCACATCATTTCATTGTAATAATGGTATGTTTTCTCTCCTGTCATATAAGGGTTATCTACCGTTGTGTTGGAATCTGCAGGAATGATTACCTCCAATCCATGTTCAAATGCACATTTTACAGATGCATCTATACAATAATCTGTCTGCAGCCCTGCTATGATTACGCTTTCTGTTCCTTTTTCCCGCAGATATTCCAGAAGTCCGCTCTCTTTAAATGCACTGTTTACGGTTTTATCAAATATTTTTTCTTCAGAAAGCGGTGCAAATTCATCTGCAATCTCATAGCCGTCATTCCCTTTTGTAAGTTCTTCGCCTTCACCGTCATCATGTCGCACATAGATGACTTCCACGCCACTTTCTCTTGCTGAAGAAATCAGTTTTGCAACGCTTTGCCTAAAAAGATCAAAGTGATATAACTGATTATTCATAATCAGTTTCTGTGTATCAATGATCAGCAATACTGTTTTACTCTTGCGCATAATAAAATCTCGGCCCCTCTTTTCCCATTACACCATTTGGTATAAATCCCGCTTTTTGCAATACTCTTTGTGAAGCTTTATTGTCCGGATCTGTCTCCGCTTCCACTTTTTTAACGCCAGGCTGCATCCTTGCCCACTCTACAGCTGCTGTTACCGCCTCTGTCATATAGCCTTTACTTTCATACTGTTCTTTTATACCATATCCGATTTCAATCATTCCGTTTTCATCCAGACCTTTGAATGCATAATCTCCGATAATGATATCACTGCCATCATTTAACTGCATATTCCAGATAGCATACCATATTCTCTGCTCCGGTTTTGCTATACAGCCTGCCAGCATTTCTGAATATGCCTGCTTCATCTCTTTATCTGTTTCTCTGCTGATCACTGCTTCCATCTCGTTTTCCGTCAGTGGATACAGTATCATACGCTTTGTTCTGATCACATTATTATCCATTTATTGCTTCTCCATCAAATCTCTCATAATCATTGCTTCTCTCGCTGCCCAAGGTGTCAGCGCGTTTTCTGCCAGCTTTTCATTTTCCTGCACCGCTGCCTGCAAATCCGTCCAAACCACTTCGTATCCATATTCTTTTTCATATTCATCCAGATTTCGATTCCCTGCCTGCATTTCCACATTACAATAATAATACAAATTTTTCATAATCAGAAGTGCTTCGGGATCTCCTTTTCTCTTTTCCGTTACAAAATAGGCATCCCGGATGCTCTCTGCAATAACATGGTAACCGGTCTCCTCCTGCACCTCACGAAATAAAGTCTGTAAATAGGTTTCTCCTTTTTCCCATCCGCCTCCGGGGAATTTATAATCTCCGTATTTAGAACGAATCATTAAATATTTCCCATTTTGGCAAATGATCCCCCTACAAGCTACGCGATGATAAACACTTCCGTTTGCCTCCGCATTCGGATCATAGTTCTTACGATCAAGCTGCAGTTCTTTCCAGATTTTATATACAATTTTCCTTGCCACATTATTCTGAAACGGATGTGCCATACAACACCCGTCAAACCAGTGATATGGTTCGTCACCATCACATTTTCCTGCTGCAACCTCTTCTACTGCACATCTTTGTGCTTCCACAATTTCTGCACCGATGAGCCCCTGTGCATGTCCCGAGAGAATATAATCAAACGCATTCCGAAATTTTTCTATTTTGCATAAAGATGCCGCGAATATATCCATCGGCAGCGATTCTTCCATCTGCATCCAGCACTGCTCAATTATGCTGTCTCCTGTGAACAGGATTCTGTCTTTTCTATCCAGCAGCAAGATCCCTCCTGGGGTATGTCCAGCAAGTTCATACACTTCCAGCACCAACCCTCCCAGATCGAAGGTATCTCCTTCCTGTACAGGCAAAAACGCCGCCGGCTTCTTCCCTGTTTTCTGCATTATGTCAACAAAAAAGGGTGGCTGCGCATAATGATGTGCTGCAAGGGCCATATCCCTGGGATTAATATAAGCTTCCTCAAAAAAAATATTCCCATATATATGATCCGGATGTCCATGTGTATTTACAACTGTAAGTGGTAATGCGGTGATTGATTTGGCAATTGCCGCTACATCTTCATATCCGTTCATTGTATCAATGACGAGCGCTCTGTCACTCCCTGTAACGACATATCCGGTTGCCTCATTGTTATCATTCAACAACCAGATGTGATCACTGATACTGCTTACTTTCATGCGGTTACCAGTCATTCTCTTCTCCCCGTAATAACTTTTTTCTGAACTTTGCAGCGCAGCAGTTTCTTTGCATCATCCAGATGCTGCTCTGAAATAACCCGATCATGAATCCAGCCTCCTTCTCCGCAATAATGTATAAAAGCTGTTTCTGTCGGTTTTTCTGTTCGATCAAGCATTCGTTCATACATACATCTTTTCTCCGTTTTTTATCTGTTTTTTCGCAGAATCCGTTCCAGACTGCTGCCTCCAACCAGATTCACCGTTTCAAATCTGCCTTTGTAAAAAACCGCCCAGTTATTAAAAACACCCGGCAAATCCTTGGCTTTTTCCAATGTATCGATTGGAATGAAGGATACGGGAACCTGATTATCATTACAGTATTTCTGTATTCCATCCATACTCTGCGACACATAGGGACACTGCATATCATAATAAATGGTCAGTTCCTCACTTTCTATCCGGGAAATTTTGGCCTTCTGCGTAAACTCCGGTCTGGTCCCATCAAAAGACAGCGCAAGCAGTTCATAGCCTGTTTCTGTTGTATCCACTACCCTGAATCCGTATTTTTTTGCAAAACCCTGATCTGTCAGCCATGCTTTCTGTTTTTTTGATCCAAGGATGCAGATTCCTGACTTTCCTGCGGTTCTTGCGTCTGAAATGCAATACTCCATCAGTTCTTTTCCGTAACCTTTTCCCCTGCATTCTCCATCAGTCCAAAGACAGTAAATATAATAGAAATTATCTCCTTTTACCGGAACCCATGCTTTCTCAAGCGGTGCATATTCAATAAAAGCAGTAGCCTTCACATTCCGTTTCCGGAAAACATGACCTTCTGCAAGTCTCTCGGTCAGCCATGCCCTTTTGGCTTCCACGCCGGGATGTTTTTTCTTACTTCGTATAATACAGCACAAATGCTCATTTGCTATATTTTCCGGTGTAATATTTATATAATCTGGAATTTCATTTTCCATTTGCACTTTCTTCCTCTGCTTCTATCTTTTTCCTGTCCGGATGAATGCGATCAACTTTTCCGCATCATCAAAATCATCATAATCTCCCGTAATTCCACTTCTGTGATATACGATTCCGTTCTCTTCATTTCTTTCCAGGCAATCCAAAAGTTCTTTTTCCCCATATCTTTTTACAAACAGATTAAATGCATAGGGCTTGATTTTACAAAGGAGTCCCTTCCTGCATTCTAGCGCGCAATCATAACAATGACTGATCTGCTTCTGCATCGAGCATTGCCTGTTTTCACAGTTCTCTGTTCCTTTGCAGTTCCCTGAATCACATCCCCCACAACTGTCATTCTCCGTACACAGACAACATGCCAGTCCGCATCTTGCAATCCCAAGTTCTCTTTTCATCCTTTACCCCTTCCATTTATCCTGCTGATATATTATGTATATAATAGTCGAACATACATTCTGCTGTCAATGCTTTTTTCTGCATAAAACAGCAGCCCGGGCTGAAAATCAAGGCTGCTGTTTTAAACTTCCGGTTCTATTCGGATTCAGGCTTTGCTCACACAATCCTCCTGTAACTCTTTTACCTGTTTCTGTAGCACACCGACTGCATAATCATACATTTCCATGGTATCATATTTTCGATATTCACACTCCAGTGACACAAGGATCATCATATAGACATCGTACCACAATGCACGTCGATACTCTCTTTCTGAAAGTTTTTCCATCCCATACCCTTCCATAAAAGCAGTATTGCTGAGAAAGGTCCGAAATCCAACTTCCATAAGCGGATCTGCCCATAGGCATCTTTCCCAGTCTATTATTCCCGTAATTTTACCATGCCCGGTAAAAATATTTCCGTCCCAGCAATCCCAGTGAACCAGATACGGCTGCGTTATTTCATCAAAATAATTTTTGTCTCTCTCCAGCATGTTCCAAAGTTCTGAAACTGATATTTTCAGATCTACCCTGCCTGCCTCTGCATCCGCAATCCCTTTTTCCAGCATCCTTCGAAACACCAAATACCAGTTATCTCCCTGAAACATCGGCTGGCCCGGATATCCAAAAGCAGGGCATCTGATCTGATTCACCTTTTGCAGAATTTTTCCGGACTGCATATATATTTGCCGGATTTCATCTTCCGACAATTTTTCACGAATAGCATTCAGACTGCTTCCCGAAAGCTTCTCCATGAAAAAATAGGGAGAATCACAAATGGAACAGGAATCATCATATCCCAGTACCTTCGGTGCCGGAATATCCGGATCATCCGCTACCATCTGCATGGCATCCACTTCACTTCGCATAATGTTTCGTTCATAACTCATAATTCTGACGTCCGGGCGAGGTGCAACCTTCAAAATAACTTCACGTCCGTCACTTAATGTGAGCGCATATGCCACATTATAATAGCCTTCGGTCAGTTCCTGGTATCCTGTCATTTCTACAGGTGCAAAGACTTTTTCTGCCATCCGTTCCAATACTGTCTTATCCTGTCTGTTTTTTGTCATGCTTTCCATTGCTTCTTCTCCTTGTTTTCCTTATTATCATTTCCTGTTTGATTCAAAAACGTTTTTCCTTATATACCGGGAATACATTCCGATTGCAAGAAAAGCAGTCAGCAGATCGCCAAGCGCAAGCCCAGTCCAAACAGCGGTAATCTGTCTCAGATATCCGGTAATAAGGATCAGTGGAAGCTTTATCAGAAGCATACTGATCATTCCGCTCTGTAAAACCCTTTTTCCAAAACCATATGCCTGAAAACATGCCTGCACAATCGGCAGAACTCCGCCTACCAGCAGACCCGTGCTTAATATGCGAAGTGCAAATTCTCCTTTTGCAACTACCATGGGATCTTTCATGAAAATCTGCAGCAGCTGTACTGTCATAATCTGACTGCATAGCCAGATCAGAATGCCATACCCTGCAGCAATCCGAAATGCATACCGAACGGTCTGTCCGAGCCGATCCCACCGCTTTCTTCCATAGTCGTATCCCAGTATTGGCTGAATCCCCTGCATCATACCGGTATAAGGTGTTGCCAGAAGCGACAGTATCCGGGAAGTAACTGTATAGACGCTGATTGCCTGTGCTCCCCCGACCTGCCCCAGAATCTGATTACCGATTGTTCCCGTCAGGCTCTGACAGATGCTGTTTAAAAGTGATGGCATTCCTATTTTCATAATTTCCTGAAATGATTTCTGATTCCACCTAATATCGCAGATCATAATCCGGCAGGGCGTCGCCTTTCGAAAAAAGAAATAGTAAATACTGTTTATAACAGCATAAAACTGCGCCAACACCGTTGCAAACGCCGCACCAGCAATGCCCCAGTGAAATACAAATATAAAAAGCGGATCCAGCAGCATATTAATCATAACCGGTATGCACCACTGCTGCATTGCATATGCAATATCCCCTTCTGCCCGCATAATTCCTGAAAACCCGGTTGAAAGGATCGTCCCTGCAAACATGATTCTGCAATATACCACTGCATACGGATATATTGCGCCGGTACATCCCAGAAGAAAAAGAATCGGATTCAAAAAGACCATGCCTGCCGCTGTAATCAAGGCAGCACACAAAATCCACACCCAGACAGCACATCCGATGATCGCCTTGCTGTTTACACTATCCTGTTCTCCCAGTTTTCGCGAGATACAAGAACTGCTCCCGGTTGCAAGTGTTGATGTAATTCCGTTTATCAGCATCCCTGCGGGCATATATATTCCGATCGCACCCCCTGCAACACTCCCTATCCCTCTGGTAACATACAGCGTATCCGTAATCATATATATGTTATAAAGCAGAATTGATAAAGTTGTCTGCGTGCACATACTCCATATCAGTTTCCTGATATTTTTTTCTTCCAGTCGATTCCCATATTGCTTTTGGGGCATAAAGATCCCACCTTTCGAATTTGCTTCATTCTACCAGGTGGGTGTCTTCAAAACCATATTCTGTTATTTGCTCTTATCTATATCCATTTTACCTTTTTCTGATTCCGCATAATTTCCGCAGCGTTTCCGAAATTCAGATGGTGACATATGATATTTGTTTTGAAATCCGCGATATATGGGAACCGGATTATCATATCCGACAAGTCCTGCGATCTTCTCTACGGAATCCCCGGAACGTAAAAGCAGTTCAGCCGCCTTATCCAATCTGCATTCACAAAGCAGTTTCTGAAAAGGAATACCACAATTCAATCTGATCATACGGCTCAGGTAGCTTGGATTATAAGCGTATCTATGTGCAAGTTCGCTCAGTGTAATGGTATCGCTGTGTTCATATAAATATGAAATAATCTGTCTGATTTTCTGTGCATGCTTCGCCACAGGATGGGTACACTCCTCCAGACTGCCCTTTTCTCTGGTCAGCATGATAAAAAGAAGCTGCAGATAATTTTTTTCCGCTTCCTCATATGCCTTATCCCTGGCATAAAATTCCCACATCATCTGCAGCATCAGTTCCTGTACCATTTCTGAGACACAATGCATATGAATATAGTGATACCTATCTGCGCCTGCTTCGCGGGCTTCTAAAAGAAAGGAATAGATTGCATTTTTATGATCCAGTTTCTGAATAAAAACATTTTGTAAGAATGAAACCGGAATAATTATTTTGATCAGAACCGCATCCTTTTCATCCTGCGAAATCCCATGTATCACATTCTGATTGAGGAGGAACAGATCTCCCTCCTGTAATTCCATATAACACTCCCGATTTTCCAGATACTGCCTGCAATGGCCACGGTATACATATAATAGTTCAACAAAATCATGACAATGAAAATAAAGTCCTTCTTCCTGCAAATGAACCTTGGCAGAAAAATAATTCTGTGTCCTGATCAGAATACGTTTGTTTTTTTCTGTCTGCTCAGCTGCCGGGAAAGAAAATGTTCCTTCCTGTAAGGAATGCTCGATTTCCATTGTCAGACAAAATTCTTCCCGCACCATATCTGCGGGTTTCTGATGCAATCGGATGGTTTCCAGTTCTCTGGACAGTTTCAGAATCTTTTCAAAATCCGCTCTTATTTCCATTTTTCTCACGCATGGGATAATATCGGAAACATGCATTTTTTTGCTTCCAACTCGTTTAATTTATCTCCGATTACAAAAAGTGTGCAATCTGCTTCTTTATGCGCTTTTACGGTATAGATATCCTTTCGAACCGGCGTATATCCCAGTTCAATTTCTGATACGGAAGTACTTTGTGCAAAAAAATCCTTCAATCTGAAAATATCAATCTCACAATTGCCAAAAGTCTGATAAACTGTCAGTTTCGCATCTTTTACATCTGCAATGACATAGGAGTCAGTTTCCGGAATATAATATACTTTATCTCCATATCCATTATTTAGCCAGAATTCATATAGTCCCACGTTATCGAACATATAAAAAGCATCTTCCGGATTCTTATCTCCCTCTGACCGGTCTGATCTTACCATTGTATCGTACCAGCCTGCAAAGATATCTTTATTCTGCATATCTAGCTTTTTCAAAGCATATGGTTCTGTCTTCTGCCATTTCTCAGAATCATCTGTAATCCCAAAAGAATGCTCCTGCACAGCACGAAAGCCGAATTTGGGATAATAATCCAGAACGCTGTCATTTCCAAAGAGGTAGATTCCATCTACTTTTTCTGAATATTCTTCCAGAACTGCTTCCATCAGATACCGGTTAAATCCCTGTCCACGATATTCCGGATCAGTCATAACCGTTCCCAGCTGTATATAATTTCTGGTGTGTCCATTTACGTAAAAATGCATAACATTAACCGATACATTGGATACCACTTTATCGTTGCAGATCAGTACATGTGGAATATACTTGTATTTATTCCATTGCCCCATCTGATACCACGTTGTAAAATCAAAACTGAATATTTTCCTCGTCAGTTCATTAAAACCGTCACGAAGTTCCTTTTGATCTCTTATATTTGCACAATATTCATATTGCTGTTCCAAAACGTTTTCCATCCCTTCATTTCTTTTTCTCTGAAAACAGATGTTTCAGTGATGATATCTTCTTTGCTTCTCGCATGATCTCTTCCTTGTTTTGTATCAGATATGCTGAAAGCTGCTCTGCTTCTTCCTCCGAGAACCCATTATTCTTACGTATCCTGCCAGATGGGATCATCCCTTCTGCCAGATCCTGTCCACGTTCAAAAGTAACTGCTACTGCCGGCTTTCCCTCCACTATTATGATGCTGGAATAGGTCATCTTTACATTTTGCTCAGTGTTCATATCTGTCACCTCTTTTGCAGTTCCGTATAAATCTGTTCTATTTTACCCTGTTCTCTCGATCCAAAAAGATACGTATTACCATCTTTCGTGGTAATCAGCAGAAAGGGAGGACGCGTCGGATCAAGACAAACTTCCACTTTGCCAGTTATATCGGATGAAAAACGTCCTTTCAACAGATCTTCCATTCCTGTTCCAAAATTACGAACCAGATGTTCCGGTAGTTCATTCAGCAATTGTACCGATTTCATATTATCCGCGGAAACAACGTATTTTGTTCCCCCGCTGACTGCCATAACCGTTCCATCACCTGCAGATATTACCGGCGGCTTGTCCAGAATCGCATTCGTAACCGGAATAAAAAAAGGAATCGCGAACATCAAAAGAACGGTAAACGCCATGATTACCTTACTTGCCGTTCTCGCCATATTCAGTGTTAGATTGATACCGATTCTGCCATTTACAAGCAAATCAGAATTCGACGGATCATAATAAAAAAGTCCCCAGATCCACTTGTCATCTTCATCGGTGCAAACATCCTGTCCGTTTTTTGATAATCCCCAACCCTGTTGCAACTTGATTTTCTTCATCGCGGTATGACAGCGTGCAAACAAAAAATAAGGTAAAAAAATACAAGGCAATAACCATATACACCAGAGTGTCATGGATGTGTCGAAGTTCCCCATAAAAATGCCGGGGATCGCAAATAATAACAGAATCACACACAGCAGATTCTGCTGTCTGTTATAGCGTCTTAATTCCGCTCTTACAAGATCATTTTCCAGCATTTCCTCTGGAATCGTCACTCCCGCAACAATATTGGTCTTGTTTCTGGCTTCTTTTTTTAACATCAGACAGATCAGCGGTGCAATCCAGATAATACTGCACCACAAAATAATCCGTATTGTCATTTTCTATCCTCCACCGATATTTTTTATGGTCTTGTGTCCAGGTAACGGACAGGAACAATGGTATTCTCTTTTCCCGGTATGGAAAGAGACACCTCATAACCAGTTGTATTTCCCATATAAAGTCCATCTGAAAATCCTGCCGATTCTCCCAGAACCGGTACGATTCCATCCGCCCCCGCATTCCGGTAGCCATAATAAAGAAGTTCAAATGAATCCCCCGAATATTTCTGCGCCATGGCAAGTGTGTCCTTTTTCAGATCTGCCACACGGATTATTTCGAGCATTGGCTTCATATATCTTTCTTTTGTCAGATAAGCTGCATCTGCAGCATCTGCTTCTGATTCCCGTACTTTCATGCTGCCTTTTCCATTATAGGTAAGCAGCCATGTTTTTTCCTGCCCGTTTTTATTTTTTCCGCAAAAGAATCCATCAATACCTGTAATTTTCCCATCCTGATCATACCGAATCATAAAGCGGTTTATGATGTAAAGATCATCCGGTAAACCCAGCTTTTGATCCAAATCATCAAAAATCCCCCCCGCTCCATACGTATAAACATTATTATGTTTCAGAGATACGTTTTTCCAGTTCAGCAGACTATCAATCTCCCATGCCAGCTTTCCCGAGTAATGCATGGCACTTCCTGCAATCTGTCTGCCATAAAAGGCCGTAATCAGAATAAAGGCCATCAATTCCGCAGTAAAAATCAGTTTCAATACCAAAATCCATTTTCTGGTAACTTTTTTTCGAAGAAGCGGTCTGAATATGAAGAAATATACCAGTGTCCATAGCAGGAACCAAACCAGAACGATTGCCCCGCAGAGCATCAGAATCGGAAGATGCCTTCTGACCCCTCCATATGTGCATAACTGTGCAGCTGTCTGCATAAATTTGGCCCACACCAGAAGTAACCCGACCCATAACAAGCCTGCACCGTATAAACCTGTGTGCTTTTCCCGTGCACGATGCGGTTTTTCTGAAGACAGATTGTCTGTTCCATATGTTTCTTCCCCATATGTTTCTTCTCCATATGTTTCTTCTGCCAGTGACGTTTTCGTTTGTGACTCTTCTGTTTGTGATTCTTCTGTTTGTGATCCTTCTATTTGTGACTCTTCTGTTTGTGATTCTTCTATTTGTGACTCTTCTGTTTGTGATTCTTCTATTTGTGACTCTTCAGCATTTGCTTCTTCTGCGGTACTTTCTTTCATTTTGCACTGCCGTTCCTTTCATTTGTCAAATATCCTTCAATTCTGTCCTTATTCAGGTTTTCGCCGATTAAAATCAATACTTCCTGGCCGACAGAAATTAATTTTGTTTCTGTTCCTTCTCTGGTTGCGTTGATTTCTCTGTACGCATCCCCTTCCTGCACAAATCCCTTTATTCTGATCACATTCCCACATGCCGGATCTTTAAATATTCCGGCACATCCTGCCATCAGTTCTGCTGCAGAAAGCCGCAATCCAAAGAAAAACTGCGTTCCATATACTTTCTCAAAATCAACCGGCATCCTTCCAATATCAGCATGCACGTATCCGCAGGATTTAAGTTTCATATAATCTTCCGCTGTCAGGTCTTTCCAGTCCTGTGTCATAATATCCTGCCGTTCAAATTTTCTCTGACAATGATATTTCTCCAATGCGCTGTTCACCTGAGCAAGTGTTCCTGCTGCTTTATCCGGTGTAACATTCTGACATTTGCTGAAAATAACTTTCCCTGCATAGGCCGTTTCCGATGCCAGCAAATATTCGGATGTCTCTGAAATATGATCTGCAAGCCCTGCATCTACAA
Organism: Butyrivibrio sp.; assembly: GCA_017996845.1. Next base: position 13,858 of record JAGOGF010000019.1, on the reverse strand, counting down.
TCGTTATAATATTCTCTGCCTGATACCACTGATCCAGTGGTTCTTCATATAATACATCAAAAAATTCATCCATATCAAAAATGCCAGATGGCTCTATCAGAACTCTGTCATATCCTTTCATTCCCATTGCAATCAGTTTCGTTTTAAACCTTCTCCTGTGTGCCTGGGCGCCATCTCCGCCGATGATCATTTCCAGATCACATTTTTCTCCTAACAGATCATGCAAAAGAACCATATCAACATTTACTGCTCCAAAGTCATTTTCCAGAATGCAGATATGTTCGCCCTGTTCCATTAGAAAACATGCATATTTTTTGATAAATTCGGTTTTCCCTGCACCCAGAAACCCGGTGATCAGATCGATTTTTGTCATTTTTTCTCTCTTTCGGACATTTTTGCAATATAGCATTTTTTATTTTCAAAATCGATCCATTTCGTTCATTATAAGAGCAACAGATCGCTTTCGTTTTACTATGTTGCAAAAACAAAAACTCACAATATATTCAGAATAGAATTCTGCGTAGTGGCTGTCAAGTCGACACAAATTTGCAAAAATGCAATTCGGACATCAGCTTCTCATTGGTATAAAAAATATAACTCTATTCTTTCTTTAATCAGAAAATTTCATATAAAAAACGCCTTCTCCAATCAACTTACAGGATTGAAAAAGACGTTTTGTTTATGCTTACAAATAAAACCACTTGTCTGCCACATGAGAAAAAATAAAAAGAATTCTCAAAGTGGACTAGACGGGAGTCGAACCCGTGTCCAAAAGCCCATCCGCTGTCCTTCTACTATCATAGTAAGCTATTGTGAGGATCTGCTCCCCTGTTCCCGCCCGGATACGGAAGCTCACGCCCATGTCCGTTTGGTAGCTTCATGTTACGCCCGCAGCCGCAAAGCTTAAGCTGTGTCGTTTCCTACAAGTTTGACGTCAGTTACTTAATATGTAGGTGTATCGAGGCTGACGGCAGCCGTTAGGCTGCGATTGCTAAATTATCTTCAGCGTTTAAATTTAATTTGAGGTATATCGCCACCATCCCGCGGATAGCTTCTCCAGTTTCAAAACCCCTGTCGAAACCTTTACTAGCCCTTATGAAATTATGATACAGATGTTCTGTACTATTAGTATTATATCCGGCATGACACCTTTGAGCAAGAGCCTACCAGTATAATTTTATAAAGATTCTATTAATCCGGTATCGGATGAAATTCCGGCAACCCGGATAATATCTTTCCGGTTTATACAAACAGCCAACTGCTACTTGGTTATAATTAGTTGTTTATATTAGCTATTTAGCGCAATCTTACCTTGAATTCTTTCTCTGCGGCGCGCTGCTGATCCTTCTTTGCCATATCTTCCCGCTTATCATAAAGCTTCTTACCTTTGGCAAGGCCAACCTCTATCTTTACCTTTCCATTTTTGAAATAAACCTGAAGCGGAACCAGCGTATATCCTTTTACTTTGATCTGTTGTTCCAGCTTCATGATTTCTTCCTTGTGCATCAAAAGCTTTCTGACGCGCAGGGGATCCTTGTTAAAAATATTACCCTTCTCATACGGACTCACATTCATTCCGCAGATCATCGCTTCATTTCCCTGAAAGAGAATAAAAGCTTCCTTAATGCTGCATTTCCCCATGCGAATAGATTTTACTTCCGTCCCCACAAGTGAAATGCCGGCTTCATGCTTTTCTTCAATAAAATAGTCATGATATGCTTTTTTATTATTCGTTATCAGTTTGATTTTTTCCTCTGCCATATCTGTCAGTTCCTTTTACCCTGTGCGCTTCTTGCCGCTTTCGAAGTAGCCGACTTCTTATACTTGTGAACCGCATACACTTTATGCCCGGTTGCATCCTCAGCAGTTTTCATTTTATCTGATTTACCTGTTTTCTGTATCTGTTCGATCCGTTTCTCTCCGGATTTTTTTCTTTCTTTTCCGGATTTATCGCCATATCCATTTTCTGATTTATGGCTGTAACTGCCAGCTGTTTTACGATTTCCGTGTCCCTTTTCATGTTTAACGTGCTTAGGCTGGAGTTCTCCCGTTCTGGAATCCGGTACATAATTTTCAAGTATTGTTTTTTTGTCAGATTGATCCGAATCGGTTTCGCGGTCTTTCTTACCGCGAAGTTCATATCGATCACCCGCAATTATGACACGTTTCTTCCTGCGTTTCACTTCTCTGGGAAGTCTCGGCTCCCGGTTTTCAGCTGTTTCTCCATCCTCCCAGAGTTTAAAATCAATCGTACGTGTCATTCGATCGGCTCCTGATACTCTTACCTTCAGGCGCTGGCCAAGTTTATAGGCTTTTCCTGTAGATTCTCCGATCAGGCTGTAACTCTTCTCATCAAAAATATAGAAGTCATCTTCCATGGCTGCAGCACGGATCAGCCCTTCACAGGTATTTTCCAGTTCCACAAACATTCCCCAACCGGTCACACCGGAAACAACACCTTCAAATACTTCTCCGACATGTGCTTCCATAAACTGTGCTTTTTTGAGTTTATCTGTTTCACGTTCTGCTTCATCTGCACGGCGTTCCGTTTCAGAAGCATGTTTTGCCACTTCCGGCAGAATTTCTTTATAATGCGCAATTCTGCTTTCATTCATTCTTCCGCGAAGCTGATCCTTGATGATTCTATGAATCTGTAAATCCGGGTATCTTCTGATTGGAGAAGTAAAATGACAATAATATTCCGTTGCAAGGCCAAAGTGCCCTGTACATTCCGTCGTATATTTAGCCTGCATCATGCTGCGCAAAGCCAGTCTGCTGATAATTGCTTCTTCGCTGCTTCCCTGAATCTGTGACAGAAGTTTTTGAATTTCTTTCGGATGAATATCATCCTGCTGCGTTTTCAGATGATAGCCGAAATTTCTGATAAAAGCTGTCAGATTACTGATTCTGTCAGGATCAGGCTGCTCATGCGTACGATATACAAACGGAAGTTCCATCCAGTAAAAATGCTGTGCAACCGTTTCATTTGCAATCAGCATAAAGTCCTCTATCAGATTGGTTGCCGTATTTCTTTCATAAGGCTTTATTTCAATCGGATTGCCATCTTTATCCAGAATGATCTTCGTTTCCGGAAAATCAAAATCAATTGATCCCCGTTCCATTCTCTTTTTATGCAAAATGGATGCAAGCTCCCGCATCTCTTCAAACATGGGAACCAGCCGTTCATATCTTGTACATTCATCCGGATCTTTTTCATCCAGTATTTTGGCAACACTGGTATAAGTCATACGTTCATCAACATTAATCACAGATTCCACGATCTGATGATCAATGACATCACCACGCTGATTAATTGTCATCAGACAACTCATTGCAAGACGATCTTCCCCGTGATTTAAGGAACAGATTCCATTCGAAAGTTTATGCGGTAACATGGGAATCACGCGGTCAACCAGATATACACTGGTACCGCGCTTAAGTGCCTCTTTATCCAGCGCAGAATTTTCCTGCACATAATTGGATACATCCGCGATATGAACACCCAGATGATATAAGCCGTTCTCAACATGCAGACTTACTGCATCATCCAGATCCTTGGCATCTTCTCCGTCAATCGTTACCATCTGCATGGCACGCAGATCCATCCTGCCTTCTCTGTCCGCATCGCCTACAGCATCCATCGTCCGCTCTGCCTGATTCATCACACGCTCCGGAAATGCAAGCGGCAGATCATATCCCTTTACCACCGAAAGAATATCAACACCAGGATCATTAATATTCCCAATAATCTCACTGATTTTCCCTTCCGGTTTACGTCCATTTCCAGGATCTCCGTAATCCGTAATCGTTACAACAACTTTATCACCGTCTACCGCTCCTTTACTGCGTTCTGCAGGGACAAAAATATCGTTCGGTATTTTGTTATTATCCGGTATGACAAATCCAAAATTTCTACTGCTCTGCCAGGTCCCGACCACTTCTGTCATCCCACGCAGGATTATTTTGCGAACTCTGCCTTCTACTCTTTTACCGACCTTTTCTTCCTTCAGTTCAACCGCAACGGTATCCATCAGAAAAGCTCCGCCGGTTGCATCTTCCGGGATAAAAATATCTTCCTCACGCCCTTCGATCATTACAAAGCCAAAGCCTTTGGCATTACTGATAAACTGTCCAATCAGTCCAGCTTCTGCCGCTTTATAACGTCCACGGGATGTGCATTCAATTTCACCATCATTTTCCAATGAAAGCAAAATATTTTTTAATTCGTCCCGGTCTTCTTTTTTTACCTGTAAAAAAGCAGCAATTTCCTTTTCTTTCATTGGAACATACAAAGGATCCTGCATCAGTTCTTTTACAAGTTCTCTGCGATTCGTTGTTCCTTCAAAAGTTACTGTTTTCTTTACACTGTTTTTTTCATTGTTTTCTTTCTTCGTCATATTCTCCTGCAGGGCTGTCTCACAGTCCTGTCTCTTTCTTTACTCCTAAAAAAATTAAAGGCACTCTTTAGCAGAGTGCCATGAAATCCATATAGTTCAGAACAATTTCATATCAATAAGAAGTGAAAGGACAAAAAAAAGTATCGATAATACAACCGTAATCTTTTTCTGCATTCCTTCTCTTGAACGACCTTTATTCTTGGTCCAATATGTTTCTACCGCACTTCCGGTAATTGCTCCCAGCCCCTGTGGCTTGCCCTGCTGCATTAAAATGATAACAACAAGAACCAGCGAAATCAAAGTATATACTCCTGCAAGAATGTATCCTATAACAGTAGAACTCATGATAATACCTGTACCCTTCTATAATCTTTTAAACTCTCAGCTTTGTGGCTGCATAGCAATAAACCTATACACAAATCTATGTTAGTTTAGCATAAAAAAATACTTTTTTCAATACAGTATTATGTCTTTTGTGGTATAAATCACAAATACGGTCAGCCTATATTGATAGCAATTTCTATTTTTACGCCAAAAAGACTGCGGGAATTTTTCGATCAGCAAATTTTGTAAATAGAATACTTCTTTACATGAAAAGACCATGCAAATCCATATAAGCGATTTGCATGGTCTACATTTTTCAGCTGTTAATTACTTACCAAGCTGCATATCATTATTTCCAGAATCCGATGTGAACATCTCAAGCATGTTAACCGGATCATCATAATCTGCCAGCCAGCCTTCACGAGCAACGTCAAAGTTTCCAGACTTACGATCATTCAGGAATGTCTGCCAATCTTCCTGCTGAATATCCATTGTAATACCGATCTGAGCAAAATCCTGCTGGATCTGCTGTGCAATGGCAACATGTCCTGTACCGTCATTTGTCAGATAGGTAATGTTGATCGGCGTATCAGCTGACAGCATGTTACTGTCATCAAATGTGTAACCTGCCTTCTTAAGAAGCTCTACTGCCTTGTCAACACTTACTGCCGGATCATAATATCCACCATTTACAGGATACTTATATGCATCATCATCTGTCTTAAAGATACCGCCATGTCCATCACTCATACCGGAAGGAATAAATGAGGTAGCAACTTCCTGATTGGTCTGTCCGATATTATCAACAATAGATTTACGATCAATCAGATAACTCATAGCAAGACGCATATCAGAAGCCTGCTCAGGTGTTTTTCCATCAAACAAAGCACTGTTAACATTGAAGCCAACATAATATGTTCCAAGATTATCAGCAACATGGAAATCAGGCTGTGACTTCAGTTTTGCAATTTCATCATTCGGAACAGAATCGATATAATCAAGATCTCCTGCATTGTATGCTGCAAGCATTGCTGTATCATCAGAGCTGAGCATGAAATCAAGCTCATCCATTGTTACACTTGCTGCGTCATAGTAATTCGGGTTCTTTACATATACCATGGATTCATTGTGATTCCATGTCTTAAGTGTATAAGCGCCATCTGTAACAAATCCAGCTTCGCTTGCCCATGATCCCGGATTGCTTTCCCAGTCAGAAGCAGCTTCTACAGAAGCCTGCGGAACCGGCATAAATACAGGGAATGCCAGCAGACTCATCATATACGGGCAGGGAGATGTAAGCGTCCATGTAAGTGTCTTCCCATCATCACTTGCTTTTACATTGATATCATCGCCGTCTTTTGCAAAAAGATCATACAGATATGCATAATCAGATGCTGTAGTCGGATTTGCTGCTCTCTTCCATGAATACTCAAAATCTTTTGCTGTAAGAGCAGAACCATCACTCCACTTCAGACCATCCTTCACCTTTACGGTATAAGTAAGTCCGTCGGCGCTGATCTGCGGTTCCCCATCAGCAAGTGCAGGTACTACTTTTCCGTCCTTATCATTCATATAAAGTCCAACAAATGAATTTGATGCAAGGCAAGCACCATCTACAGAAGAGTTCAGAGCCGGATCAAGGTGATCGGGTTCACTTGCAAGGCAAAGCTTAAGAACCTTATCACTGTCTGTTCCAGTCTTTGTTGCATGCATAAAGAACTTTGTTCCAAAAATCGTTGAATAGATTCCGTCAACATTTGTCTTCTGCATATACAGATCATTGTAATAATAGATCGGCATAACTGCGCCTGTAGCCATCAGCATATCTTCAGCCTGGTGCATTTTAGCTTCACGATCCACCAGATCCGTATCAGATTTGATTTCTTTAATCAGTGAATCATAACCTGACCAGTCGGGTGCTGCACTGCTGGATGCAGTCTGTGTTGCGGAAGCGTCGCTTCCTGCTGTTTCGGATGTTCCTGCCGTCTGAGTACTTGCGCCGGATGTAGCTGTACTGCTGGTAGATGAACCACAACCAGCCAACATACCTGCGGTCATAACACCAACAAGCAGCATTGCGGTAAACTTCTTCATAAACTTTCCCTCCTTATGTGCTTAAGGTTTCTATTTAATTTCGAATTGACGTTGTATCAATTCGGAACTATCACAAAAAATCATTTTTCAAAACAGGCAACCATATGCCCATTTCCCCGATCAGTAAGCGTTGGGCATTCCTCGGCACAATGCTGTGTTGCATATCTGCATCTTGTTCGGAAAGGACATCCTGTAGGCATGTGCATCGGACTTGGTACATCTCCGTCCAGAATAATACGTTTGCTCTCTTTTGCAATTTTAGGATCCGGTACCGGTACTGCGGACAAAAGTGATAATGTATAAGGATGAATCGGATGACTGTTAAGTTCGTCTGAATCAGCAACTTCAACGATTCTGCCAAGATACATAACTGCAATTCTCTGTGAAATATGATGTACAACCAGCAAATCATGTGCAATAAAGAGATATGCCACACCAAGCTTTTCCTGTAAATCTTCGAACATATTGATGACCTGCGCCTGAATCGAAACGTCCAGCGCACTGACAGGTTCATCACAGACAATGAATCTCGGATTGACTGCGAGCGCTCTTGCTATACCAATACGCTGCCTCTGTCCACCTGAAAATTCATGCGCATATCGTGCTGCATGTTCTGCATTGAGTCCAACCAGTTCCATCAGATGCAGTATCTTTTCTCTTCGTTCTGCACGGTTACTGTACAATTTATGAACATCAAGCGGTTCCCCGATAATATCTTCTACTGTCATACGCGGATTGAGCGATGAGTAAGGATCCTGAAAAACCATCTGCATCTGTTTTCGTAAATCAGTAATATTTTTATCCGTTACCAACTGACCATCAAAATGGAATTCGCCTCCGGTAGGTTCATACAATCGTAAAAGTGTTCTGCCGACTGTTGTCTTTCCACACCCTGACTCTCCTACCAGTCCAAGTGTTTCACCCGGTTTGATATTAAAGCTCACCCCATCAACCGCTTTAAGAAATGAAGTCCCGAAAAGACCGGTTTTGATCGGAAAATATTCTTTTAAATCCTTTACTTCAACTAAATATTCACTGCTCGCCATTTGCGTTACCCTCCTCGAGCTGTTTTTTTACATTCAGCCAGCAGGATGCATAATGACCATCCGGCATCTGAATTTCTTCCGGTACCTGCTCAAGGCAGATCTTAAGTGCATTATCGCAACGAGCACAGAATGCGCATCCCTTTGGCATATTCAGAAGATTGATCGGACTGCCTGCAATCGGGATCAGTCGCTCCTTCATATTACTGATATTCGGAATGGAACGAAGAAGACCTTTCGTGTATTCGTGGCTTGCTCTGTAGAATATATCTTCTGCCGTACCTCTCTCACATACACGACCGCCATACATAACGATTATTTCATCACACATGGAAGCAATAACACCAAGATCATGTGTTACCAGAATAATAGCCATTCCCATTTTGTGCTGCAATTCCTTCATCAACTCCAGGATCTGTGCCTGAATGGTAACATCAAGCGCAGTAGTTGGTTCATCTGCGATCAGAATATCCGGTTCACAGGCAAGTGCCATGGCAATCATTACACGCTGTCTCATACCGCCCGATAATTCATGCGGGTATTGTTTAATTCTTTTTTCCGGCTCATTTACGCCTACCATCTGCAGAAGCTCAATAGAACGCTCGGTTGCTTCTTTCTTGTGCTTGCGTTCTGTATGAAGCATAATTGCTTCATTGATCTGCGAACCGATTGTAAAAGTAGGATTCAAACTCGTCATCGGATCCTGAAAAATAATACTGCACTTATCTCCGCGGAAATCATGCATTTCCTTTTTATTGAAATCAAGAACATTTTTACCTTTATATAATATTTTTCCTTCTGTAACTTTTCCTGTCTCAGCCAGAATCTGCATAATAGAATATGCTGTTACACTTTTTCCGGAACCGGACTCTCCAACAATCCCAAGGATCTTGCCTTTTGCCAGATTAAAAGAAACACCATTTACTGCACTGACTTCACCTGCATCTGTAAAGAAAGAGGTATGCAGATTTCTGACACTCAGAACACAATCTTCTTCATTTTTTTTGACTTTATCTTCAACATCTATAGTTGAAACATCCATTTTGATATCCATACCTTTCATCAATTACTTTCTGAGCTTAGGATCGAATGCATCACGAAGGCCATCCCCCAAAAGGTTGAATGCCAGAACAATGAGTACGATCATGATTGCCGGGAATACCAGCTTAAGCGGATATGACTGCATTCCGGAGCGTGCATCACTTGCAAGTGCTCCAAGCGAAGGCATCGGAAGCGCAACACCAAGACCAATGAAACTCAGGTAACTTTCCGTAAAGATCGCAGAAGGAATTTCCAACGCAGTCGAAATAATAATGATACTGATACAATTTGGCAGAATATGACGCCATATGATTCTCTTGGGCTTTGCTCCTATTGCACGTGCTGCAAGAACATATTCATTTTCCTTGATTGTCAGGATCTGACCTCTTACCAGTCTGGCCATACCAACCCAGTAGAGCAGTCCGAATACCAGAAACATGGATATCATATTTGCACCCAGTTTCTGCAAAACAGGGACCTTGCTGAAATCAAGCGTTTCCTTAAATACAACCGCCAGAAGAATGATAACCAGGAGATCCGGAAGCGAATAGATAATATCAACAATACGCATCATGATCATATCTGTCTTACCACCTGCATAGCCGGAAATGGATCCATACAATACTCCAATAACAAGTACAATCAGACTTGCAAATACCCCAACCATAAAGGATACTCTTGTCCCATACACAACACGGACGAAATAATCTCTGGAAAGTTCATCTGTTCCCATAACATGAGGAAATACCTTTCCCCCCTGTGCAATGTATGCCTGCTCCATTTTGGAATAGGCAAATGGCGCAAGGTTTTTGGCTCCTCCATCACGCTGACCATTTACTGTAATAATCTGCGCATAACTATATGGAACAATATGCGGTGTAACAATCATCATCAGAATAATCAGAATCAGAATGATAATACTTCCTACAGCGAGCGGATTTTTCATAAGCTTACGCATACCATCTTTAAAGAAAGTGGTTGACTCACTCATAACTTCCTGCTGTTTCTTTTCTTCTTCAGTTGCTTTTTCAAATTTTGACAGATCAATCTGCAGACTTAATGGATTCTTCTTGGGCAGCGGCATATCATTAACATTATTTTCTGTAGCCATTTTATATATACTCCTAACCATTCAGTATTAATGCTGTTCGCATTATCAGTTCAACTATCCTGTGCTTACTCTAATTTGATACGAGGATCCACAAGTTTGTATACCAGATCACTCAGAAGATTCATGACAACCATCAGCGTTGCCAGAAAGATTGTGGTTCCCATGATCATTGTATAATCCCTGTTCGTAATACAATCAACAAACTTTGAGCCAAGGCCTCCGATTGTAAAAATCTTTTCAATAACAAGACTTCCTGTCAGAATAGATGCCGTCATAGGTCCAACGTATGTAATTACCGGAATCAGTGCATTGCGGAGACCGTGTTTAAAAATCACCTTCCATGCCGCGACACCCTTTGCCCTTGCAGTTCTGATATAATCCTGTCCCAGAACATCCAGCATACTGGTCTTGGTCAGACGCGTAATATATGCCATGGGATACAGTGAAAGCGATAATACCGGCAAAATATAGTTATGATTTGTAGAGTTCCAAACAGGAATCCATTTTAGTTTAATACAGAACAACAGGAGCAGCAAAGATGCCAGAACAAAACTTGGCATTGCAGTCGCAAGTGTTGCAAAAAAGACAATCACACGATCCGGCCACTTATTTCGTAACAGAGCAGCAATACTGCCGAGCACAATCCCCACAACAATGGCAATCAGCATAGCCCATGCTCCGATTCTTGCAGACACAACAAAAGATTCATTGATCGTCTGCCGAATATCACGCCCGGTTTTCAATGAGACACCGAAATCTCCATGAAGAAGATTCTTCATATAATACCCAAATTGAACAATGACAGGTTTGTCGAGATTATATCTTTCATTTAAAACCTTCATTACCGCCGGAGACTTGGCCTTTTCACCATTAAAAGGGCCTCCCGGAATCGCATTCATAGCAAAGAATGTGATCAGACAGATCAAAAACATTGTAACAATCGCCAATAATACTCTTTTCACTACATATTTTGTCAAAACAATACACTCCTTTGCAGTACTGTAGCCGCCTTACGGTTCCATTAGAACGTCGGCGCGTCAACGCTACAACACTTTAGTCTTTTAACGTGTTATGTAAATAAGAAACCGGTGCTGGCACCTGCGCCACACTGCACCGGTATTACCTCTTAGTTATCAAAGTCGGTAAACACTTTGTATACACGTATTATCTTGATGATTTACCATTTTATAGTGCTTGCATAAATCTGTCAAGATACCTTACGCATACTTTTGGGTTTCCTAATTAATCTTTTCTCCATTATTCTGAATTATTATGCATCTATATGTGAATAAATTTGATCAATTAAGCTTTTGGTTTATGTAAACTGCATTTTTATACATTATGATGCATCCCTCTTTTTAGAAAAAAATATTATTTTTCTATTTTCAATTTTATTATATATTTACATGTTTGTACCATTGTCCTGAATAAATAAGCGCATGAGAACGCAATTGCGTTTTTAATACGATGCATTTTTTAAAAAAAGAGATGAAGATTTCTCCTCACCTCTTTGGTATACACACATTAACATATTACTGATTCATTTCTGCTTTACAATCATCATACAAATGACAGCGAACACAGTGCCCATTTCCCATGTCTTTCGTTTCTGGCGCAACATGCCTGCATATTTCCATGCATTTACTGCAGCGCGTATGGAACTTGCATCCCTCCGGCGGATTTGCCGGAGAAGGAATGCTGCCCTCCAGAATAATACGATTCATTTTCGCATCCGGATCCGGAATCGGAATCGCACTGAAAAGTGCCTGCGTATAAGGATGCAGTGGTTTTGCAAAAATATCATCCTTACTTCCTGTTTCAACAAGACTTCCAAGATACATTACACCAATTGTATCAGAAATATGCTCTACAACTGACAGATCATGTGAAATAAACAGATATGTCAGATTATGCTCTTTTTGCAGATCTTTCAGCAGATTAATGATCTGTGCCTGAATGGAAACATCCAATGCAGAAACAGGTTCATCACAGACAATGAATTCAGGGTTTAAAGCAAGTGCTCTTGCAATACAGATTCTCTGTCTTTGTCCACCGGAAAATTCATGCGGATAACGATCCTTATGATATTCCTGTAACCCACAGTTATTCATGATTTTGGTTACATACTCATCCAGATTCTTTTTAGGCACCAGATGATGCTCTCTTACAGCTTCTCCGATAATTTCTCCAACAGGCAGCCTTGGCGAAAGACTGGAATAAGGATCCTGAAAAATGATCTGCATCTTGGTACGCATATCATTCATTGCCTTACGATTCAGTGTATTTACATCTGTCCCGTTAAAAAGAACAGTACCATCCGTTTTCTCAATCAAACGTAAAAGGGTTCTTCCTGCTGTTGATTTCCCACATCCTGACTCGCCAACAAGTCCCATGGTCGTTCCACGCTTTATATTAAAACTTACATCATCCACAGCCTTAACATATCCCTTGGTCTTTGTAAGAACACTTCCGCCGATCGGAAAATATTTTTTCAAATGACTGACTTCCAGAATATTATCCGCATTATGTGCCATCTGTTCGATCGGTTTCTTCTCTGCTTCATTATTCATAGTCTGCCTCCGTACTCTGATCAAATGTTGCTGCTACAGGGCATCCTGCACAACGATAACAGCTGACAAAATGCGTATCTGATACCTGGAAGAGATCCGGATATTTTCCATCACAGCCTTCCACCTGCATTTCACAACGATCTCTGAAATAGCAGTAATCAGGCATATCAATCGGATTCGGGACCTGACCCGGAATGCTGTATAATCTGTCAACATCTTTCCCAACCACCGGCTTGGAATGCATCAGTCCGATTGTATAGGGGTGCCTTGGATCTTTGAATATATCCTGTGCTGTTCCGCGTTCTACCACTCTTCCTGCATACATGACAACAACATAATCCGCCATTTCCGCTATCACACCAAGATCATGCGTAATCAGCATAATAGAAGAATTAATTTCATCTTTCAGATTTCTGAGAAGATCCAGAATCTGTGCCTGAATTGTAACATCCAGCGCTGTTGTAGGTTCATCCGCAATAATCAGCTGGGGATCACAAGCAAGTGCCATGGCAATCATGATACGCTGGCGCATACCACCTGAAAGCTCATGTGGGTACATCATATATACCCCTTCACTGTTTGCGATTCCTACCTTTTCAAACATTTCCAGTGTTCTCTTCTTAACCGCCTCTTCTGTCATTTCAGGATTATGAAGCTTGATTACTTCATCCACCTGTGCTCCGATTCTGAATACCGGATTCAAGCTGGTCATAGGTTCCTGAAAGATCATTGACATCTGCGCACCACGAAGCTTCTGCATAACTTCTGCCGGTGTTGCAACTACATTTATGGCTCTTCCGTTTCCTTCATTGAAACGAATCTCACCCTTTACTGTCTGTCCCTGCGGTCTTTGTACGAGCTGGAGCAAAGAAAGACTGGTTACAGATTTTCCGCACCCTGACTCTCCTACCACACCAACCGTTTTCCCTTTGGGAATATCAAAGGATACGCCGTTTACAGACTTTACCGTTCCGATATCTGAAAAGAAATAGGTATGAACATCATCAAATTCGACAATGTTATTCTCATCTCTCATTTTCGTGACATACTCAGATTCCGGAATATGCTTTCTGTTTCTCTTTTTTTCAATCCGCCCGGTGATTTTTCTATTCCTTCTGGAAATCGCACGGGCTTCCTTTGCCGATATATAGTTTACATCTTTTTTCTTAGCCATCGCAGTCTCCTTACACCTCAGCGTTTCATCTTAGGATCAAATGCATCTCTTAATCCATCACCGATAAAGTTGAATCCCAGAACCGTCAACAGAATCAGCATTCC
>JAGOGF010000078.1 GCA_017996845.1 Butyrivibrio sp. | reverse complement strand
CTGATTCTCATTGCGGGAAATAAGACAGATTATATAGAAAAGGCAACCGGCAGGAACAGGGAGCAGTTCCTGCATAACGGTTTTATGCGGCTGTACAGTCAGATCAGACAGGATCCGGAAGTATGATTGGCAGGTTTGTATATAGGGTACTGTATAAAGTGTACTGGAATTCAGAAGTATCCGGAAGCAAATACTGATACAATAAAATGCTTATGGAATAAATCTCTTATGGAATAAGCCGATTATGGAGATCAGACATGATAAAAAACAGCATCGTGACAGAAGCAATGGAATATATCTTTCTGAACATCTGGAGAAATGTAACAGTTGAAGATATTGCGGACCATTGCCATGTTTCAGTTTCATATCTGGAGAAGCTTTTCAGGGCACAGACGCAGCAGAGCGTTTATGCCTTTATGAAACGGATCAAAATGGAACAGAGTGCAATGAAGCTCAAGATGGAGGCGGACAGAAGTATTACCGAAATCGGAGAGGATTATGGTTACAGTTCATCCAATTACAGCTCTGCATTCAGTCTTTACCATGATATTGCACCTTCTGAATTTCGAAATGAGATGAGCAAAAGGCAGGATACAGAGCAGAAGATATTTGAAGAGATAAATCGTAAGATACGGATAGAGATGCGTCCGGATTATACAGTTATGTATGAGCGGACAATCGGATCCTATTCAGATATGAAGGCAGTATGGTGCGATTTTGTGGACAGATACAAAGATGATATAGATGAGAATACCATTTTCTTTGAACGTACATTTGACGACCCGACGATTACACAGAAGAACAGATGTATCTATGATATCTGTATGTCAACGGCGACACCTGAAAAGTATGCAAACAGTTGCATTTTGCAGGGCGGAAAATTTGCAATATACAGATATCAGGGATATATCGAAGATATTTATCCGGTCAATCAGCAGCTGGTGGGAATATGGTTTCCGAAAAGCCACAATGAACTGGATAATCGGTATAATTATGACCGGTATTATGCGGTTGCAGATGACGGGTATATGGATTTTGAAATCTGTATTCCGATACGAGGATGAAAAATAAATTTTTCATCCTCGTATTTTTTACGCTATATGGATCAAGAAAAAGTGTATCAGAATTCAGAAGTCCGATTAAATTGTTCCTGCTATAATCGCAGAGACACCGAAAATGATTGTAGAAAAGGGGATTTTATTATGGATCTGAACAAAATCAAAGAACAACGCGTGCAAATCATCATGCAGTTTGCATGTCCTTCTATCATCGCCATGATATTGACGGCGTTTATCAATATTGTGGATGGATTTTTTATAGGAAATTACGTTGGAACAGCAGGTCTGGCAGCAGTAAATCTGGGTCTTCCGATTGTTTATCTGTACCTGGCGGTCGGACTGATGATCGCAGTCGGCGGAATTTCACTTGCAGGAAGACAACTGGGTGCAGGAAATACTGACATAGCCAATCAGGTTTTCAGACAGACAGTTTTTCTTTGTATTATTATTTCTTTTTTGCTGACGGCTGTTATGTGTTTTGTATTGCAGCCTGTCGCAGGTCTTTTTACAAAAGATGTTCTGACACTTGGATATTTCGAGGAATATTACGGAATTCTGATATTTGAATTACCGCTTATGATAATGGTATCGGCTTTGGGGATGTTTATAAGAGGAGAGGGAAGACCTGTATTTGTCATGCTGACAAGTATTGCGGCAGTTTTACTTAATACGTTGTTTGATTATATTTTTGCCGTACCGCTCTCGCTTGGTGTCTCAGGTATAGCATGGGCATCTTTTCTGGCAGAACTGATCGTGCTGGGAATCAGCATTTTGTATCTGGTATTGCGGCCACAGGCATTTCGGTTTGGAAAATTCCATTTTGAAAAAAACGTGATAAGGGAAATTTTTTTCAACGGGAGCTCAGAGTGTATTGGAGAACTTTCAATGTGTATATCCATGGCAGCCTATAATTATCAGATTTTGAGACATGCCGGAGTAGATGGACTTGCTGCATTTACGATTATCGGATATGTATCATATGTGTTCAGTATGATTATTGTTGGATTCGGACAGGGAATTGTACCGCTTATCAGTTTTTCATTTGGAGCACAGGAGAGAAAACTTGCTGCGAATGTAAGGAATACGACAATGAAGCTGGTAACAGGAGCAGCTGTATTAATCTTTCTGATCATGACTTTGATCAGTGGCTGGTATTGCAGGATCTTTTCTGACAGTATAACTGTAGTACAAATGGTGATTCCCGGACTTCGTATGCAAATGAGTTCCTTTGCATTTGCAGGCATCAATACCATCGCCTCCTTTTATTTTACAGCAATTGGCAAAGCAAAAGAATCGGCAGTGATATCAGCATCCAGAGGACTGGTGGTTCTCCTGGCGGCAATTATGATCTTACCTGTTCTGTTTGGCATTAACGGAGTCTGGTGCGTCAGCCTTACGACAGAAGCAGCGACACTGTTGCTGAGCATGGTATATATGAAGCGGGAAAGTGTACGAACGATAGAGCCGGATGCTTATGATATTTCTTGAAAAAGAATGTATGTTCTGCTATTATAAAATCAATCATATATTTTGCACAGTTAATACAAAAAGGCAGTTTGAAAGAGGAAGGTGGAAGAAATGATGGAACAGGGAACAAGAGATTATATTGTAGCAAAGACAAAAGAGATGATGGCAGTGGATTATTGCTGTGAGGAAGCAAGAGCAGCAGGAGAAGCTTTTCTGAAGGTGGCAGGAACAGCGGAAGAAGATGTACAGATAAAAGCATACGTTGCGGAATTAAAGGAAGATGTTCTCTCACTTGATGATTTGATTGCATTTGCAAAATCGGACCGTGCAGTAGCGTATTGCGGCGAAGAAGATGCAAAGCAAATGCTGGCACATGCAGAAGAGAGCAAAGCAGCAGGGGCAAAATTCTGTGACTGTGAAGCCTGCAGTGCAGCACTTGCTATTATTGATAAAGTGGAAGCAGACTGAGTAATAAATTTGTAAGAAGCAGGGATTGGAAAAAATGTATGTTTCAAAAGAAAATGTTGACATGGTCGGCATTTACGATGTAATGGCACGTGGAACAGCAGAGATTTATCATCAGGAGCAGGAAGATTTTTTTCTGAAAGATCTGCAGAGCGGTACTTATATGCTTACAGTCAGAGATCCCGAAAAAGGGATCCGCTGGCTGCAGGAAAAAGAAAGTGCAGACTATACCCTGATGGAAATGTGGCAGCAGGAATGTGCAGATTATTGCCAGAGCAGATATCGGTTTGAACACAAAATGGAGTGCAGACAGGCCGTCTGGCTGCAGGACAGCACGCATTCTGATAAATGCAGTTCATTGCAGATCAGAGAACCGGAAGATGCAGAAATGGCATTTATTCTGAAAGAGTATTCCGTTCTGGAACCGGCAGAAATGAAGCAGGTAAGGGCGCTGCATCAGTTATACGTCGGCTGCCTTGCTTCCGGAGAAATAGCAGGATTTGTCGGAATGCATCTGGAAGGCAGCATCGGAATGCTGAAGGTTCTGCCACAATACAGAAGGCGGGGGTATGCCGCAGAACTTGAGCGCTTCATGATTCAGCGGACAATCGAAATGGGACTGATTCCCTTCGGGCAGATTGAAGTCTGGAATGAAGCTTCCATTGCGTTACAGCAGAAAATGGGGATGGTCATTTCAGAAAAAAGTATTTTCTGGCTATTTTAATAGCAGAGAAGAAACAAAGAATCGTTTTATAGAATCATTTTTGACGCACCGGTTTCCGGTGCGTTTTTTTGCGCAATATCTGATTACCAAAACGCAACAAACAGAGGGAAAAAAGAGTTTTTTTTGTATAAAGTAATAATCAGGGATAATTTTTGCATACAGGAGATTTGTGATGAAAACTGCTTTTTATGATCAGCATTACAGAAATGTTTTTTGTGAGATGGGACTGGATGAAACAGTAATCAGAAAAAGGCTGGAAGATATTTTTAATACACTTTTTTATGGTACGGAAGAAGAGCGGATTTATCATCCCGTTGGAGATATGGGATATATAGAGGACACGGGTAATCATGATGTGCGGACAGAAGGAATGTCCTACGGCATGATGATGTGTGTGCAACTGGATAGAAAAGCCGAATTTGACAGATTGTGGAAATGGGCAATTACATATATGAAGATGGAATCAGGAACACATGCCGGCTATTTTGCATGGTCCTGCCGGACGGATGGAACACCCAATGCACAGGGACCGGCACCGGATGGAGAAGAATTTTTTGCAATGGCGCTTTTCTTTGCCGCGAACAGGTGGGGAAACGGCGTGGGAATATACGATTATGCCACGCAGGCCAGAAATATCCTGCATGCCTGTCTGCATAACGGGGATCCGGAACGAACGGTAAAAGGTTATTCCATGTGGGATCCCGATAATTATCTGATTCGTTTTATTGCAGAGTGCGACTGGACAGACCCTTCATATCACTTGCCGCATTTTTATGAGTTGTTCGCATTATGGGCTGATGAAGCCGATCGTGACTTTTGGCAGAAAGCTGCGCAGGCCAGCAGAGAATATCTGCAGTTATCCTGCCATCCGGTAACAGGACTTACCCCTGAATATGCGGAATATGACGGAAGTCCCTGGATCAGAGAAAATGAGCAGAGAGATTATGGGAGACATGACTGGTTCTACAGTGATGCATACCGAACGGCAGCCAATATTGCACTTGATGATGCATGGTTTGGCAAAACGGACTGGGAAAAAGAGGAATGCGAAAAGATCACATCTTTTTTCAGAAAGCAGGAAGATGAAAGCGGAGTATTTCTGACAGACGGAACCAGACTGTCAGAAAAAGCACTTCATCCGACAGGCCTTCTGGCAACCATTGCGCAGGCAGGACTTGCAATTACAGGAAAAGAAGCTTTTTACTATGCACAAAAACTTTGGGATACACCGCTGCGAACGGGAGACAGAAGATATTATGATAACTGTCTTTATCTGTTTGCATTTCTTTCATTGAGTGGAAACTACAGGATATGGGAGTAGGAGCGGTATCTGCAGGATAAAGAAAATTACGGAAAGCGGATACGGAAAAGGATAAAAACATGGCAATCGGACAAATGACCTTTTTTTCAAAAGCATTACAACGGGATGTAAGCTTTCATTTTATATTTCCAAATGATGCGCAGAATTATGTAACGGATCATAATCCGGAATATGAAAGACCGATGAAAACACTTTATCTGCTGCATGGATATAACAGTGCAGCAGATAACTGGATTTTGAATTCGTCCATTATGGATATTGCGCTTCGTTATAACCTCTGCGTGATCTTCCCGAATGGAGAAAACAGTTTTTATTTAAACGCAGAAGCGACCGGAAGGCAATATGCAACCTATACAGGGGAAGAGCTGGTTGCATATACCAGAGCAACATTTGGGCTCTCGCCTAAAAGGGAGGATACGCTGATCGGTGGTTTTTCCATGGGCGGGTTTGGCGCAATTCATACCGGGTTGATGTTTCCGGAAACCTTTGGAAGTCTGTTTGCACTTTCTTCGGCATTGATTCTTCATGAATATGCACATATGCAACCGGAAGACGACAATCCGGTTGCAAATTATGCGTATTATCGAATGATTTTCGGAGAGCAGGGTACGGTTGTTCAGAGTGAAAACAATCCGGAAGAGCTTGTGCACAGAATCAAAAAGAACGGTGGACACCTGCCTGGGATCTATATGGCATGTGGTACAGAAGATTTTCTCCTGGAAAATAACAGGAATTTCAGAGATTTTCTGGAAAAAGAAGCAGTTCCGCTTACTTATTGCGAGAGCAGTGGTTCGCATGACTACCGGTTCTGGAATCAATATCTGGAAAAGGCCGTAAAGTGGATGCTGCAGGTAGAAAAGTAAGAAATATATGGGGAAATGAGGGTAAGCAAATGGGAGAAGCAGAAGAAAAAAATGAATTTAAGGTGCATGCACCTGAAAATCAACATAAAAAGGGTGACCGGATTTGTTTTCTGCAGGAGATTGATATTCAGGGAAGTCTGTGCCCGGATGGTAAAAATGCAGATGTTATTTTCCTGGATATGAATCGTATGCGTGATAAAATTCGTATGATGAATGGGATAAATGACGAGGAAATCCTTTCTTTATTTGATACAGCGGAAGGATTTCGCAGAATTGTCAGCGGAATCGGATTTTCTTTTGATCATACGGTTGCAGAGCAGATTGATCTGGAGTGGATATTCTATGGTAAAGCAGACCGGTATGTGTCCGGAACGCATTGCAATATCAGTTGCCCTGCAGACGGAAGAGAAACGCTGCTCTGGATGGATGAAGTGCAGTGGGGGACAGATGATGACATTCCGGGACAGCTTCGGTTCTGTTTCCCGGGAGAAGGAATGTGTGCAAAGGCAACAGTCGTTTTCTATGTGCAGGAAGGATATCATCTTCCACAATTGGAACTGGAACCGCCGGTGAATTTTGAAAGTGAACAGTACGACAAAATGATTGCAAGGTCATTGCTGAGCACCGGAAATAATTTCCGGCTCAAAATGATGCTGGATAAAGTACAGGAAGGAAAACAGATCAATCTGGCTTTTATCGGCGGCAGCATTACACAGGGGGCTGGAGCAAAACCAGGAAATACGGAGTGTTATTCCTATCATGTATGGAAGGATCTGGGACAAATGCTGGGAACGCAGCAGATCAGTTACACGCGTGCAGGACTGGGAGGCACACCTTCTGAACTTGGACTTCTGCGTTTTGAAAAAGATGTTCTCAGAAAAGAACAACCTGATATTGTTGTGATAGAATTTGCCGTAAATGATGCTGACGATGAAACAGAAGGAAGATGTTTTGAGGGTCTGATCCGCAAAATTATGATGCGGGAAAATCACCCCGCAGTCATTTTGCTGTTCAGTGTTTTCTCCAATGATTGGAATCTGCAGGATCGGCTTGCTCCGATCGGAAGATATTACGGGCTGCCCATGGTCAGTATATTGGATGCGGTCAGTCCGCAGTTCGGAAAATCAAGAGATGACGGGGGTGTCATTTCCAAGAGACAGTACTTTTATGACTGTTTTCATCCGACCAATGACGGACACAGAATCATGGCGGACTGTCTGTTAAATCTGATGGAGCATATTCTGGATGCATCACAGGATGAAAATATATCCATGCCGCTTCGGACAATGACGGGCAGAACTTTTGAAAGTGCCAGACTGATCGACAGAATTTCCGAAGATATCGCAGATGGAAATATAGATACCGAATGTGGTGATTTCAGTGCGACTGATACAGAACTGCAAATGGCAGCATATGATGATGAAATGCGTGATCAGCCGCAATTTCCGAATAACTGGATGCATACTGCACAGGCGGGAAACAGACCATTCGTTATCAGACTTCGTTGCAGAAGCCTTTTTCTGATCACCAAGGATGCAGGTGAGGACAATTTTGGCGCGGCAACGGTAATCGTAGATGGAGAAATGAACATGACGATTGATCCGCATCAGGTTGGGTGGACGCACTGCCATCCTTTTCTGTTGTTTGAATCAGATCGGGTTATGCAGCATGAAATACGGATACAAATGGCACCGGAAAATGAGCATAAGGCGTTTACCATTCTGGGATTTGGCGTATGCTGAGAAAGATAACATACAGGAACAGGCAGTAAAATCAGATCACTGAAAAGGGTGGACAGTATGCTGGAAGCAGTACAGGGTAAAAGCAGAAGAATTGAAAAAACAGAAAAGGAAAAATCCTGTCTTTTTCTGATTCAGGAATGCGGGATGATCAGAATCTGGCCGCAGACGGCATCTGTTATTCGCATATCCTATACAGAAAGCGGATACTTTACGAAGACGCAGGGAGCAGAATATGCCGATATTTCAGAAGGCTGTTTATGGGATTATCAGGAAACGCAGGAGGAGATTCAGGTATATACAGATGCATTGACCGTCCATATCTGTAAGGAAACGGGATCCATATTTTATGAAGATAAAGGTGGAAAAATTCTGTTTACAGAAGCCGAAGAGAACAGTAAAACGGTAGAAAGCTTTGATTCCTATCGTATTGCAGACGGACAGCACATCAAAACAGAGGATATTCAGACACCTGACGGAATTAAAAAGAAGATTCTTGCGGCGGATAAAATATATGATAAAACACTGTACCACACAAGACTTTCGATCAGATTTCAGGACAAAGAGCGCCTGTTCGGTCTGGGGCAGGCACCTGAAGGAACCTGGAATCTTCGCCATACGACGCAACATCTGCATCAGGCCAATCGTAAAATAGCGATACCATTCCTGCTTTCGACGGCCAGATATGGGATATTGCTGTCCACACAGAGTGCGGCGATTTTCAATGACACACAGTATGGAACCTATCTGTATACGGAAGCAGATCATTATCTGGATTATTATTTTATGGCTGGCTCCTGCATGGATGAAATCATCCATGCATTCAGGCTGCTTACCGGGAAAGCAGTTATGCTGCCCCGCTGGATGCTGGGATATATACAGTCGCAGGAGCGTTATGAATCTGCAAAAGAACTGATCGATACGGTGTCGGAGTTTCGCAGGAGGAATCTGGGACTGGATACGATCGTTCTGGACTGGATGTCATGGCCTGGAAATCTGTGGGGGCAGAAAAGCTTTGATTTCCAAAGGTTTCCGGACCCGGCAGGGATGATAGCGCAGCTTCATGAACAGCAGGTTCATTTCATGCTGTCTGTGTGGCCTGTTATGAGTGAAGAGACAGAAGATTACAGAGCGTTTGCAAAAGAAGGAAAGCTTCTGCCCGGCACGGGAATTTACGATGCATTTGATGCAGATGCCAGAGCGTTATATTGGAAGCAGGTAAGAAATAATCTGTATGATAAGGGAATCGATGCCTGGTGGTGTGATTCCAGTGAACCGGTTACACCGGAGTGGGAGCGCAAAGTCTGTCCGGAAGCTTCTGAGATGTATCATAACTATGTTGAAAATGCAGAAAACTGCATGCCTGCAGAGAAAATTAATGCATTCGGCTTATATCATGCCCGGACTATTTATGAAGGACAGCGCAGTGAAAGTCTGAATAAAAGAATTGTAAACCTGACGCGAAGCGGCTATCCGGGGAGTCAGAAATATGGGGTGATTCTCTGGTCCGGAGACATTGCCGCAAGCTGGGATACCTTACGGAGACAGATCGCAGCAGGGCTTCAGCTTTGCGTAAGCGGTATACCATTTTGGACATTGGATATCGGTGGATTTTTTGTGAAAAATGGAGACTCCTGGTTTTGGAACGGCTCATATGACAGCACGTTGCAGGATGACAGATACCGGGAACTTTATGTCAGATGGTTTCAATATGGCGCTTTTCTTCCTGTATTTCGCAGTCATGGAACAGATTGCAGACGGGAACCCTGGCAATTTGGGGATCATGGGGATCCATATTACGAGGCACTGCAGGAAGCAATAGCAGGCAGATATAGACTGATGCCATATCTGTATTCTCTTATGGCACAGGTGTGGATGAAGGATAGTACTATGATGCGAATGCTGGCATTTGATTTCCCGGAGGATGAGCTGGCAGTTGATACGGCAGACGAATATATGCTGGGTCCGTCCCTGCTGATTTGTCCGGTTATACAGCAGATGGGAAAAGGTGCACAGGAATCGGACAGAACCATATACCTTCCGTCCGGTACAGACTGGTATGATTACGTGACGCACGAGCGATATGAGGGTGGTCAGATCCTGCATGTGCGTGCAAAACTGGAGCATATTCCGGTATATGTAAAAGCAGGCGCCATTATTCCGATAACAGAGCCTGCAGGGAGTACGTTGCAGCAAAGCGGTCAGCCGATCACAATTGAAGTGTATGCCGGAGCAGACGGGAATTTCACGCTTTATGAAGATGCCGGTGACGGATATGAATATGAGAACGGAGCATATGCTCTGACTCATATTACATACGAAGATGCTGTAAGTGAGGTCAATTGGCAGACAGAAGGTGCTGCTGTTTATCGAAAAGGAGTGCTCAGGACTGTATTGATTGGATGAATAGGAAAGTATCTATGAAAATGCATCTATAAAAAGCATCTGTAAAAGAACGATATTAGGAAATCCCCGGATCAGTGACAAAGCTGATCCGGGGATTTCTTGATACAGAGTGATTCACACTTCTTATTTCAGTTCAATGGCAAGACAGTTCACATATTCTGTGGGCAGCTGCGCCGGGAGTTTGACATTCAAAACGCCAAAGCTTTGCTGAAAAGGAATGTCTCCGTGACCCAGAAGGCGTACACCTTTGACCATTTCGTTTTCAGTCAGGGAACGCAGCGTGCAGATATGGGATTCAGGTGTTTTCATGACAAAAGCATATAACGTATTTTCTTTTTGTGTAAAGCGATAATCCCAGTCTTTCCATGTAGTACGGTCTTCTGTAAAACCATTGATGGTTACTCTGGTGTCTCCTTCCCCGAATATACGGAAAGGACGTGTGCCGTAAACACTTTCACTGCAGATATGGAACCATTTGCCGAGTTCCTCCAGTGTGAAGCGTGCCTCCGCGTCAATACTGCCATCGGGAAGCTGCGGAATATTCAGCATCAGGGTTCCGTTTTTGGATATGATATCAATGAGCATTTCAATGACCTGTGCAGGCTTTTTGTATACGACCTGTGCATCATAGAACCAGTTACCGATACAGGTATCTGTCTGCCATGGTGCTTCCGGAATATCCGGCAGCTGACTGCGTTCTACATCCAGAATACCGATGCGGTAGATTTCGGGATTGCGGTCTTTCTGTGTATAAACGGCACGGTTACTGCCATATTTTCCGATGGAATTGTTGTACAGATGTGCAACTGCTTCCAGTCCGGGCTGATAGTTTGTTTTATCATCATGTTCGCGTTTAAATGGCAGTGCACTGTCGGAATATAACAAATCCGGAGATAAATAATCAATCATTTCACATACGGCTTTTGTCCAGTATTCCTGGAAGGCAGCATTTGCAGTCATCCATTCAGGAGACATTTCACCCCAGTTCCCATTCTGCCTCATAAAATCAGATTCACAGGTGTTATCGTGATAGAGCTGTTCATATTCAGGACGAACACCGTCATATGGAATATCCTTGAAAGGACCATAGCTGTCATGACCTTTACTGGGATAAAACCAGTTAAAAGATGCTGCAAGATGTTCGGAAACTGCAAAAGGCAGCTCATATTTTGCGCAGGCATTCTTCCACAGCATGCAGATATCTTTCTGTGGTCCGATATTAGCCGCATTAAAGGGATTGATATGAGAGGCATAGTTAAAAAAGTTATCATGATGCGTGGCCTGTGTCATAAAATATCGTGCACCTGCCTGATAGTACAGCTCGATCAGTTCTTCAGGATGAAAATTCTCCGCTTTCCAGGATTTGCAGATGTCAATATATCCGAATTTGGATGGATGACCATAATGGCGCAGATGATACTCATACTGCGATGTTCCCTGAATATACATATTTCTGGCATACCAGTCGGAATCCATCGGGACGCATTGCGGACCCCAGTGACTCCAGATACCGAATTTTGCATCGCGAAACCAGTCTGGACAGGTATATTTCCGGAGAGATGCAAAGGTTGCTTCAAAGTTTTCTGACATATTATTCTCCATTTCATTTAACGTATTAACTTCCTATATAAAAGTGTAGCAGTATGTGCAAAAAATGAAAATAGCAGAATGCAATCATGACAAAAAATGTAAATATGTTTGCAAAAAATGGAAAGTACATATGCAAC
>JAGOGF010000077.1 GCA_017996845.1 Butyrivibrio sp. | reverse complement strand
TCAGAGTTTCATTTTTTAATGAACTGGATACTTATGCGGAAGTGAGAGGACTTGATACCAAACAGATTATTGAAGGCGTATGCTTAGACCCCTGAATCGGGACACAGTATAATAATCCATCTTTTGGATATGGGGGATATTGTCTGCCCAAGGATACCAAACAGCTGCTTGCAAACTATGATGAGGTACCTAACAATCTGATATCGGCCATTGTTGATGCCAATCGTACGAGAAAGGATTTTATTGCGGATCGTATTATTGAAAAGAAACCAGGTTTGGTTGGTGTGTACAGACTTACCATGAAAGCAAATTCAGATAATTTCAGACAGTCTTCCATTCAGGGCGTAATGAAACGTATTAAAGCAAAGGGAATTGAAGTCGTAGTATATGAACCTGCGTTGAAAGAGGATGAATTTTTTCATTCAAAGGTAATACATGATCTGAATGAATTTAAGCAAAAATGTGATCTGATTGTTGCAAATAGAATTACAGATGAGATTGCAGATGTGAAGGATAAAGTATATACAAGAGATTTATTCCGTGAGGATTAAGGTAAAACAGAAAAAGTTATAAAATATAAAAGCAAGACGTCGCGAATAGTGTGGCGTCTTGCTTTTTATATAAGATTATCTTGTCAGATTGATCAGATCGCGGAAAAAAGAAGGATATGAAATGTTAACACATGTTTCATCTTTGATTTTTGTAGAACCTTCTGCAATCAGAGAAGCAACAGCAAAGCTCATGGCAACCCGATGATCAAGATGCGGATCAATTTCAGCGCCATGCAGGGGATTCCCGCCATGAATAATCATTCCATCATCCATTTCCTGAATATCGCAGCCCATTTTCTGCAGATGGTCACATACAACATGAATACGGTTGGATTCCTTGACTTTCAGCTCTGCAGCATCTTTAATAATGGTTTCACAGTCTGCGGTGGCTGCGAGAACAGCAATGATCGGAAGTTCATCAATCAAGGTAGGAATTATTTTGCCGACAATTTCAAATTTCCCATTTGCATTTCCATGGAGATGACTGTATCGGACGAGAAGGTCAGCGCGGGGTTCAAAAGAATGGTCTTCGTTCAACACAGTAATATCAGCCCCCATTTGCTTTAGAACACACAGGATACCGGCACGTGTTTTGTTGATACCGACATTATGGATCAGAATTTCAGACCCGGGAACGATCAGCGCGGCAGCAATGAAATAGGCAGCGGATGAAATATCTCCCGGAACGTTGATCCGAAGTCCCTGCAAAGGAGTGCCGGGGTGCAAAACAGCAGCGGCACCGCCTGATACATCAATGGAGTTATGAATGTCAGCGCCATATGCCCGCAGCATAATTTCAGTATGATTTCGGCTTAAAGCCGGTTCATATACAACCGTATCACCCGAAGCATATAATCCGGCAAGCAGAATGCATGATTTTACCTGCGCGGAGGAGATGGGATCATGGTAAACGATCCCATGGAGAGAACGTCCGTCGATGTGAAGCGGGCAGCAGCCGTTCTTTTTGGTACTGGTGATACTGGCACCCATTGCTGACAGCGGCTTGATAATCCGATCCATTGGACGGGTTTCAATGGAAGAATCTCCGGTCAGATCGGTTGAAAAAGGCTGTGCAGCAAGTATTCCGGCAATCAGTCTGGTAGTTGTGCCGCTATTGGCGGTATAAAGAGAGGAAATGGGGGCATTCAGACCGCGAAGTCCTTTTCCATGAACGGTTATGGTTGGAACGCCGTTTACCGGCCGATAGGAACGATCAATCTGAATTCCCAGTTTTTGAAAGCAGTCAATGGTAGCAAGACAGTCTGCACTTTCCAGAAAACCGGTAATTTCAGACGTTCCGCCTGCAAGGGCACTGAACATGATACTCCGATGTGAAATGGATTTATCTCCCGGAACCGATAATTCGCCGCGAAGCGGATGTGCAATTTGGTTTAACGTAAGCATAAAATATCCATTCCTTTCTCTGGTATTTTCTGGTAACGTTTCACATGATTTGATCAAGGCAAGGTTAAAAACTCGCAGTATGCATCAGCTGGAGTGTCACCTGATTTTATGATATCACATAACCATGTGATTTCAAAAGTTCTGCAGCAATAAATATATCTTTTTCTTCATGAAATTCAATTCGGAGAGTACCGCGCTCATATTCACGATTGTGAACAATTCCGATGTTTCGGATATTAATATCATGTACTGCCAGAAGGGTAGCAACAGCAGCGAGCATTCCGGGTTGATCCGCAATGTCCACATGCAGTGCATATACTTTTTTGAGAGGACCGCTTGACACATCAATAAAGGAATCTCTATATTTTCTTGCGGAATCAAACAGATGATATAAGGTATCGGAATCATGTTCATCAATTGCGGTCTTCATATGGGAAAGCGCAGAAATATATGCAGAGAGCAAAGCGGATATATTTGCTGCATTTGTCAGACAGATCTGTTGCCACATAACAGGGGAAGAGGAAGATATTCTGGTAATATCCTTGAAACCGCCGGCAGCAATCATTTTCATCAGTCCGTCAGGAGAATCGCTTTCACGGATCAGATTGACCAGACAGGCAGAAATAACGTGAGGGAGGTGACTGATTGCAGCAGTAATATAATCATGTTGTTCATAACTTACAATAAGTGGCAAAGCGCCCATTATTTTTACAAGATCATAATAATCTGTTAGTCTTTTTTCATTTGTCAGGGATGTTTTGGTCAGAATATAATATGCATTTTCCAAAAGCTGTGCCTTGGAGTTCTGAAAACCGATCCGTTCGGTTCCGGTCATCGGATGTCCGCCGATAAACTGTTCATCCAGACCAAGTTCATGGATATGAACGTGAATATCGGTTTTGACACTTCCGATATCGGTCAGGGTGGTTTTGGAATTCAGAAAGGGTTTCAGCATCAGCAGATTCTGATCATTAATTGCAACCGGTGCACATAAGAAAATATAGTCGCAGTCGGTAAAAACAGAACTGATCTGGTTTACGGTTACATCAGCAATGCCTGCTTCTTTTGCAAGAGTAAGGGAATGATCATTGGGGTCATATGCAATAATCTTTATATCGGGAGCGCCTGCCTTGAGCGCCCTTGCGATTGATCCTCCAATCAGACCAAGCCCGATAAAGCCGCAGATGGTATTGTTCATAAAAATCCTCATTTCAAAGCAGTGTAAGATTATTTTTGCTGCTTATGTTACTGTAACAAAATTACAGTTTTTTATCAGAAAGAGCAGCATAAGGTTTTAAACGCTGCATCAGATCCTCAAAATGTTCAAAGTTAAGAGACTGTGCGCCGTCTGAAAGCGCATGTGCAGGATCACTGTGTACTTCAATTTCAAGTCCGTCAGCACCACACGCAGCCGCTGCCAGTGACATTGGTTTGATATATTTGTAGTTTCCCGTAGCATGAGAAGGATCTACAATAATGGGAAGATGCGTGCGTTCCCGCAGAACCGGGACAGCAGACAGATCAAGTGTATTGCGGGTTGCAGTTTCATAGGTTCGGATTCCCCGTTCACACAAAACGACGTTTGGATTTCCTTCTGACATAATATATTCGGCAGCATTAAGCCACTCATCTATTGTAGCACACATTCCGCGCTTTAACAGAACAGGCATTTTGGTGCGGCCTGCTTCTTTCAGCAATATAAAATTCTGCATATTTCTTGCACCGATCTGCAGCATATCCACATAACGGGCAGCAGCTTCAATGGCTTCCGCACTGATTACTTCCGTAACGGTGGCAAGTCCGGTTTCGTTTCCTGCTTCCTGCAGATATTTCAGACCTTCTTCTTCCAGACCCTGAAAAGAATAGGGACTGGTGCGGGGTTTATAGGCACCGCCGCGCAGCATGGTAGCACCGGCATTCTTGACGGCTCTTGCAATCGTGATCAGCTGCTCCTCTGATTCAACGGCGCATGGACCTGCCATAACCGTAAAGGTATCCGGACCGATATCTATTTTCCCCGCGTGCACAGTTGTCGGCTCGGGATGAAATTTGCGGTTGGCAAGTTTATAGGTCTCCGTTACGGGAACAATACGGTCCACACCCCTGAAACTCAAAAGGTTTTCTGTCGCAAGCTTCGATTTATCACCTACAACACCAATGATTGTAAGTTCTTCTCCTTTGGAAAGGTGTACCTGCAGACCTGCTCCTTTGATATATTCTACAATTGTCTGGATGCTGGATTCGGCGGCATCCGGTTTCATGACGATGATCATTTTTTTTCCATCCTTTTCCAGTGCGATGCACCTTAATATATAGCTGATATTCGCACTATAACACGTCAACGCGCGAAAGTCAAATATATATGATTTGTCAATTTGAAAATATTGAAAAAGAAATTGTGCAATTCGATTCAATTAGCTTGTATTGCATGTACAATTTTAGTAAAATATACACATAAGCTACAAGGAGAATTGCAGAATGATTTTATATTTTACCTAAAAAAGTCTGACTGGAGGACAAGATATGAACGTTTACACAACTGATAAAATTCGTAACGTAGTATTACTTGGACATGGCGGATGCGGTAAGACAAGTCTTGCGGAAGCAATGGCCTACCTGGCTGGAATTACTTCCAGAATGGGAAAAGTTGTTGATGGAAACACATTAAGCGATTTCGATAAGGAAGAGCAGAAGCGTAAGATTTCCATCAGTACGACAATGATACCCATGGAATGGGGGGACTGTAAGATCAATCTGCTGGATACGCCCGGTTTTTTTGACTTTGTCGGGGAAGTAGAGGAAGCAGTCAGTGTAGCGGATGCGGCAATTATTGTTGTTTCCGGTAAAGCAGGGATTGAAGTCGGTACACAGAAAGCATGGGATTTATGCGAAGCATATAAGCTTCCCCGAATGATTTTTGTATCCGATATGGATATAGACGATGTATCCTACAGACAGGTTGTACAGGATATGACAGATCTGTATGGTAAGAAAATGGCACCATTTAATCTTCCGATCAGGGAAGATGAGAAGTTTGTGGGATATATAAATGTGATTCAGGAAAAAGGGTTTCGCTGGGAAGGAAAAGAAGTATCGGAATGCGAAGTGCCGGAATATAACAAGGCAAATCTGAAATTGTGCAGAGACACCCTCATGGAAGCTGTTGCAGAAACATCGGAAGCGATGATGGAGCGATATTTTAACGGTGAAACATTTTCGGAAGCGGAGATCCGTTCTGCACTTCGCTCAAATGTCTGCGATGGAACGATTGTTCCGATCGAAATGGGTTCCAGCATGATGGGACAGGGGATCTATACACTATTGGATGATATCGTCAAATATCTGCCAAGTCCGGAAAATCGTAAAATGTCTGGAATTAATTTAAAGACAAATGAAATATTTGAAGGTGATTTTGATTTTTCAAAACCCAAAACAGCATTTGTGTTTAAGACAGTTATGGATCCGTTTATCGGGAAATATTCTTTGATTAAGGTACGTTCCGGAGTTCTGAAAACAGATGATGTTCTATATGATTCCAATAAAGATCAGGAGATGAAAATCGGGAAACTGTATATTTTACAGGGAAACAAAACGATTGAGGTTCCGGAACTTCATGCAGGGGATCTGGGAGCACTTGCAAAAACGGAAGCATCAACAGGAGATACGCTTTCCACAAAGCTTTTTCCTGTGCAGTATGCCAAAATGAATATCTCCGAACCGTATACAGCAATGCGGTATCATGCACAGAATAAGGCAGATATTGATAAAATTGCGCAGGCACTTGCAAAACTGACGGCTGAGGATCCAACCATGAAAGTTGTAAATGATGCGGAAAATCATCAGTCTCTGATCTATGGTATGGGAGATCTGCATCTGGAAATTATTGCAGGCAAACTGTTAAATGAGTATAAAGTCGGAATTGATCTTACAAAACCCAAGGTTGCCTTCCGGGAAACGATTCGGAAGCAATCTGATGTAGAATATAAATATAAAAAGCAGACCGGAGGACACGGACAGTACGGACATGTTAAGATGCGTTTTGAACCTTCGGGGGATGTGACAAAACCATATGTTTTTGTACAGGAAGTAGTAGGAGGAGCGGTACCCAAGAACTTTTTCCCGGCAGTGGAAAAGGGGGTCGCCGAATCAGTACAGAGAGGCCCGCTTGCAGCATATCCGGTTGTAGGAGTCAAAGCAGTTCTGTATGATGGATCCTATCATCCGGTTGACTCATCTGAAATGGCATTTAAGGTAGCGGCAAGCCAGGCATTCAAAAAAGGATTTATGGATGCTACACCGGTTCTTCTGGAACCGATTGCAAACCTGAAAGTGACCGTACCGGATAGCTATACCGGAGATATCATGGGCGATTTGAATAAGCGGCGTGCAAGGGTAACCGGAATGAATCCGACAGGTGGCGGCAGGCAGGTTATTGAAGCAGATGTTCCAATGACGGAACTGTTCGGATATTGTACCCAACTGCGTTCCATGACAGGCGGAAACGGAGATTTTGAATATCATTTTGTCAGATATGAACAGGCACCTGCAGATGTACAGGAAAAGGAAATTGCAGCCAGAGCAGATAAGGTTGCAGCAGAAAATGTGGAAGAATAACAGATAGAAATGAAATTTAATAAAGCGGTGTACAGGGATTCAGCAACAGTCTCTGTACACCGTTTTTTGCATGGACTGAAGGGTGACAAAGCTATCACTCCGAGTCTTTTGAAGTTTATGAACGGCTTATGGCATTTGAAAAAATTGATAGTGATAAAACAAGAGATTGTACATATTGCTCAGAAACGCAAGGTACAATCTGGTAAAAAATAATATTGAAAAAGCAATGTAAATATTTATAATGAAAATAACTAAATAATTTATATAAAAATTTACATTTCTATTTTGATGAATGACAAAAATATACAGATGAGTTTTGCAAAGCAACCTAAGGCAGAGGTGGGAAGAAATTGAAAATAAATATCAAGCAGATCAGCGATAAAACGGGATTTTCGCCTGCAACGGTATCCAATGCGCTGAATCAAAAGCACGGGGTTAACAGAGAAACAGCTGAGGTTATTATCAGGACAGCACGGGAACTGGGATATATGGCAGGAGAAAGCATTCACAAAATCAAATTGGTTATATATCGCAGAACGGGTTTGATTATTGACGGAACACCTTTTTTTACACAGTTGATCAATGGTTTTGAAAAAGAATGCAGACTTGCCGGTTATGAAATGTCAATCATGTATCTGGACAGATGGGCAGAAGAATTTGAGGAACAGGTGCATCAGTTACTGACAGATATTTCCTGCGGAGTTGTACTGTTGGGATCTGAACTGATGGAAGATGATCTGGATTTTTTCAAGGATACCGCATGTAAGTTTATGACTTTTGATTACTGGAGCACGGACATGCGTTACAACGGTGTGACAATCAACAACATTGATTCGGTAAATGCTGCGGTTCATTATCTGATCGCACATGGGCATAAACGAATCGGATATCTGTATGGTGATTTCCGCATTCGTGCATTTTGTGAAAGAGAGTCCGGATATGATATGGCGCTTGCAGCACACAAGCTGGAAAGTGCCGAAGAAGACCGAATTAAACTTGCAACCACAATGGATGGGGCATATGCAGATATGAAAAAATATCTGAAACAGAAAAAAGATTTACCGACAGCGTTTTTTGCTGATAATGATATGATCGCACTCGGTGCAATGAAAGCAATGCAGGAAGCCGGAATTCGGATACCGGAGGATGTGTCCGTCATTGGTTTCGATGATCTTCCTTTTAGCGAGATCAGTTCACCTAGGCTGACCAGCATGAAAGTACCCAAGCAGGAAATGGGTGAGCAGGCGGCCAGATGCATGATCGAGATACTCAAAAATGAACATCCGGCTGTTACCAGAATTGAGATTGGAACAGAGTTTATGGAACGGGATTCAGTAGCAACAATATAAAGGAGAAAGAAAGGACAAAAAAATGATGGAAACAAAAAAGGTAAAAATTGGATTTGCACCAACCAGAAGATCTATTTTTTCAGCACCGGACGCATTGAAATATGCGGATCTGACGAGAACTAAATTAAATGAAATGGGCATTGATTATGTTGATATCCGTGACTGTAACGAAGAAGGTCTGCTGTATGATGATGCAGGTCTTGAAAAAATACTGAAAAAATTCAGAGAAGAAAAAGTTGATGGTCTTTTCATTCCGCACGAGAATTTCGGAACGGAATATGAATGTGCAAGACTGGCAAAAGAGTTAAATGTACCGGTTCTTTTGTGGGGACCGAGGGATGAAAGACCGGATGAAAATGGTGTGAGACTGCGCGATTCGCAATGCGGACTTTTTGCGACAGGGAAAGTACTCAGAAGATTTCGGATTCCGTTTACCTATATGACAAACTGCAGGTTAAGTGATCCGGAATTTGAACGCGGAGTTCGTGATTTTGTCAGTGTATGCAGTGTTGTCAGAACCTTTCGGCATATCAGAATTCTGCAGATTGCTCCGCGCCCGTTTGACTTCTGGAGTACGATGTGCAATGAAGGAGAACTGCTTGAAAAGTTCAATATTCAGCTCTCTCCGATTCCAATGACAGAACTGGTCGAAGCGGTGAAAGCGGCCAAAGCTGAGCGGACAGGTGTCAGAGAGACGGTGCAGTACTGCCGGGACTGTATGAACATAGAAATCAATGATGAACAGCTGGAAAATGTAGCAGCATTGAAAGAAGCCATGGAGTCGCTGGTACATAAATATGGCTGTAATGCAGTTGCGATTCAGTGCTGGAATGCATTACAGACAGAACTTGGAATTATGCCCTGCGCGGCAAATTCACTTTTAAACGAAGAAGGAATTCCGACTGTATGTGAAACGGATATTCATGGTGCAATTACGGCGCTCATGGCAGAAGCGGCAGCAATGGGAGAACAGAGAAGCTTTTTTGCAGACTGGACCGTTCGCCATCCGGATAATGAAAATGGAGAACTTTTGCAGCACTGCGGCCCCTGGCCGATTTCTGTTGCAAAAGAAAAACCTACGATTACCTATCCGCTGGCATTCGATTATCCAGGTGCAGTAGCAGCGCAGGCAAAACATGGAGATGTAACCCTCTGCAGATTTGACGGAGATAATGGAGAATATTCCCTGCTGCTTGGACATGCGAAGGGAATCGACGGACCTTATACAAAGGGAACCTATCTGTGGGTAGAGGTAGCAAATCTGAAGCGCCTGGAAGCCAAGATCGTGGAAGGACCCTATATTCATCACTGCGTCGGCATTCACAGGGATATTGTGCCTGTATTATATGAGGCATGCAAATATATCGGAGTAAAGCCCGACCTGTATGATCCGATTGAAGAAGAGGTAAAGGCATATCTTCGGGGGGAGTGAACCGACAGATCATGATGTGTCTTTGAAGAAAGGAAAAGAAAATGAATATTAATAATTTGACTGCATTATCATATGATCTTCGAAAAAATGTGATGGATATTATCAGAGCCGGCGGAGGCGGACATGTCGGAGGTGATATGTCCGTAATGGATATACTGGTTGCTTTATATTTTCAGGAAATGAATATTACACCAGAGAATCAGAATGATCCGGGCAGAGATCGTTTTATCATGAGCAAAGGGCATTCTGTGGAAGCCCTGTATGCGGTACTGGCAGAAAAAGGGTTTTTCCCGTTTGCAGAAGTATGCAATAGATTTTCACAGTTTGGTTCCCCCTACATCGGGCATCCCAACAATCATCTGCCTGGAATAGAGATGAATTCGGGATCCCTTGGGCATGGACTTCCGGTTGCAGTTGGAATGGCACTTGCAGGCAAAATGAATCATCAGAAATACCGTGTTTATGTTGTCATGGGTGACGGAGAACTTGCTGAAGGCTCTGTCTGGGAAGGCGCCATGAGTGCGCATAATTATGGTTTGGATAATCTTTGTGCAGTTATCGACCGCAATCATTTACAGATATCAGGTAATACAGAAGATGTTATGAAGCAGGACAGTCAGGCAGACCGTTGGAAAGCTTTTGGATGGAATGTAATTGAAGTAAAGAACGGGAACAGTATCCCGGAACTGGAAAAAGCATTTGCAGAAGCCAGAGCGCATCAAAATGATCCGACGGTTCTGATCGCCAATACAGTCAAGGGATTTGGGTCACCGGTAATGGAGAATAAGGCATCCTGGCATCATAAAGTACCTTCTGCAGAGGAATACACACAGATTATGAAGGATTTGGAAGCACGAAAGGAGGCTGCAATATAATGGCAAATTCAATTTCCAACAGACAGGTGATCTGTGAAGTTTTGATGGAACATGCACAGACCGATACTGAAATTGTAGTTTTATGTTCGGATTCCAGAGGAAGTGCTTCCATGACGCCTTTTGCAGATCAGTATCAGGAGCAGTTTGTAGAAGCGGGAATTGCGGAACAGGATCTGGTAGGAATGGCGGCAGGGCTTGCAAAATGCGGCAAAAAATCGTATGCGTTTTCTCCCGCATGCTTTATTTCCACAAGAAGTTATGAACAGTGCAAGATTGACTGTGCATATTCTGAAACAAATGTCAAATTGATTGGAATAAGCGGCGGTATCAGTTATGGTGCATTGGGAATGAGCCATCACAGTGCACAGGATATTGCAGCACTGAGCGCAATTCCGAATATGCGTGTCTATCTGCCAAGTGACAGACATCTGACCAGACATTTGATGGAAGCGCTTCTGCAGGATGAGAAATGTGCTTATGTCAGAACCGGAAGAAATGCGGTGGAAGACATATATGAGAGCGATGAAGCATGTCTGTTTTCCATGAATCATGCCAATATACTGACGGAAGGTACAGATGTGGCCATCATTGCGTGCGGAGAGATGGTTCTGCCGGCATATCGGGCGGCACAGGAACTGCTTATGGAAGGGATTCATGCAAGTGTAGTTGATATGTATTGTATCAAACCACTTGATACAGCAACGGTTCTGAAAGTTGCGCAGCAGGCAAAAGCTGTAATTACAGTTGAGGAACATTCCTATTTTGGCGGACTTGGTTCCATGGTTGCACAGGTTGTCGCTGAAAATTGCCCCCGCAGAGTGAAATGCCTTGCGCTTCCGGATGCACCGGTTATTACCGGAACCTCACAGGAAGTATTTGATTTTTATGGTTTAAATGCGGCAGGCATAGCACAGACGGTCAGAGAACAGTTATCAATATTGTGAGCATTACCGTATGGGAAGGTATTCGTTTATGGAGCAATATGTAATCGGAATTGATCAGAGTACGCAGGGTACCAAAGCGATTCTTTTTGATGGGAATGGCAGAATAATGGAACGGGAGGATCTGGCACACCGTCAGATCATAAATGAAAAAGGCTGGGTAGAGCATGATCCGGAAGAAATTTATGGAAATACGATACAGGTTGTAAAAAATCTGGTGAACCGCAGTAATATCAATAAAAGAAATATTGCAGGGATTGGTATCAGTAATCAGCGGGAAACAGCGCTTGCGTGGGACAAAGTGAGCGGAAGAGCCTTTTATAATGCAATTGTCTGGCAGTGCGCCAGAGGCGAACAGATAGCAGGGAAGGTAAGGCTTGACGGATATGCAGAACCAATCAGAATGAAAACGGGGTTGAAGCTTTCTCCATATTTTTCAGCTGCAAAACTGGCATGGATCATGCAAAATATAGAGGAAGCAGCAAACGCATCAAAAAAGGGAACGCTTTGTCTTGGTACAATTGACAGCTGGCTGATTTATCGTCTGACAGGGGGAAAAGAATTTCGTGCTGACTATTCCAACAGCTGCAGAACACAGTTGTTTAATATTAATACACTGCAGTGGGATTCGGAGATCTGCAGAATTTTTGATATTCCAATCAGTGCATTGCCCGAAGTGACGCCATCAGATGCATATTTTGGAGAAACAGATT
>JAGOGF010000076.1 GCA_017996845.1 Butyrivibrio sp. | reverse complement strand
TGCCTTTCTTGACATAAATGATGAATTTATTTTAGAATTCGCAATCTGTAATAATGATTAATCAAGAGTCCGGCGTGACTTTTAGGTCACACCGGATTTTTTGCGCCAAATATTTGGTCGCAAAAAATCTACAAAAAAGTGCTTATCCGTACATGTTTTCATGTATAGATAAGCACTTTTTTTTGTATCAGTATCGGATGATTGAAACCATCAGTCTTTCTCTTTGCATGCTGCAATGATATCGCTCAGTTCAAGGCTTCCCCCGAAGATTTTTAATGCACTTCCCACTGTTACATCCAGTTTCCCATGTCCTGCCGCTTTCAGCCTGTGAATGTCCTGCAGAGAATGTACCCCGCCAGCATAAGTCATTGGCTTTTTCCCCCAGTTTCCCATAAGTGCCACGACATTTTCTTCAATTCCGTTCTGTCTGCCTTCGACATCCGCTGCATGAATCAGGAATTCATCACAATAACCGGCAAGCTGTTCCATCGTCTGCTCATTCAGAACGGTGTCTGTTATCTTCTGCCACCTGTCTGTAACAATATGATAGTTGTCCCCGATTTTAGCACAGCTTAGATCCAGCACGAGTCTTTTCACTCCAACTGCCTTGACTAGTTCCGCGAGATGTTCCAGATCGATTGTCCCGTTTCGAAAGACATAAGATGTCACTATTACGTGTGATGCGCCGGCAGTAAGGAAATCCTTTGCATTCTGCGGTGTAATCCCACCTCCGATCTGCATTTCTCCCGGCCAGGCTTTCAGCGCCTCAAGCGCCTGTTTTTTGGTATCCTGATAATGGCTGCTTTCCTGTGCATTCAGCAGTATCACATGCCCGCCTGTCAGGCCGGCATCATGATATAGATCCGCAAAAAATTCAGCATCCTGCTCCGCTACAAAATTGGCAGTTGCCTGATCCTCCGCATCCTGAAGACTGCTGCCGACAATTTGTTTTACCTTGCCGTTATGAATATCAATACAGGGTCTAAGTTTCATGAAATCCTTTCAAATCAGTTTTTGCCTATCACATCACTCATATCATACATTCCGCTTTGTTTATCTGCCAGAAATTTGGCGGCTTCTATTGCGCCTTTGGCAAAAATTGCTCTGGAATAAGCTGTATGCGAAAAAGTAACCACTTCATCCCTGCCTGCAAAGATCACATCGTGATCTCCTACAATGGTGCCGCCTCGTACAGAAGATATCCCGATTTCCTTTTCCGGTCGCTTGGCCCTTCTGTCAGAGCGGTCATATACATAGGTGTAATCTCCCCCTGCCGCTTCATTTATTTCATCTGCAAGTGCAAGCGCCGTGCCGCTTGGTGCATCCAGTTTCTGATTGTGATGTTTTTCCACAATTTCCATGTCAAATCCTGCTGCAGCCAGCACCGGCGCCGCATCCTGCAGTACTTTCAGCAGTACATTGATTCCCATTGACATGTTGGCTGATCGCAGGACTGCTACTTTTTCTGCCGTTTTCTCTACCAGTAATAATTGTTCTTCTGAGAGTCCCGTTGTGCACAGAACACAGGGAATCTGCTTATCCTTACAGTATACAAGCAAATCCTCCACTGCTGCGGCATTTGAAAAATCAATTATTACATCGCCCACTGTCTGGCAGGCCTGCAGTGTAGGATATACCGGAAAGGAATAGCTGCTCTCTCCATGTGCATCAACTCCCGCAACAATCCGGATATTCTGATCTTCTGCTGCCAGATCTGCAATTACATGTCCCATACGGCCATTGCAGCCATGCATGATTATTTTTGTCATAATTTTGCTTCCCTTCTACCATTTTGGCGATTATGAAATACCGTTCCGCACCGCTCCTATCAATATCAGCCAAGCAGTCCGAAATCCCGCATCGCCTGTTCCAGTTTCCGGGCATTTTCCGGCTCCATTTCCGTAAGCGGAAGACGAAGAGGTCCTGCTTCGATGCCAATTAAGGCAAGTGCTTTTTTGACCGGAATCGGATTGACTTCAGAAAAGAGTGCATGAATAAGCGGCAGCGCCTTAAACTGCATCTGTCTTGCCCCTGCATAATCTCCTTCCAGACATTTCATACATAAATCATGCGTCTGTTTCGGTGCAACATTAGACGCTACAGAAATCACCCCAAGTCCGCCAAGTGCCATGATCGGTACCACTTCATCATCATCCCCGGAATACAGATCAATGCATCCTTGCGCCAGCTGCATCATTTTAGTTGTCTGCGCAATATTTCCGGTTGCATCCTTGATGCCAACAATATTTTCTACTTCGCGTGCAAGTTTTACTGCTGTTTCCGGAAGGATATTGCACCCTGTCCTGCCTGGTACATTGTACATAATCATCGGAATATGTATCGCATTGGCAATCGCGGTAAAATGTGCGATCAGACCCTGCTGGGTTGCTTTGTTATAATAGGGAGTCACGCACAATACGCCATCAGCACCGTATGATTCTGCTTCCTGGGAAAGTGCAATCGCCGTTGCCGTACAATTGGATCCTGTCCCGGCAATGACCGGAATCCTTTTTGCCACCCGATCAATACAATACTTCACGACCTGCATATGTTCGCGCTCACTCATGGTAGCTGCTTCACCTGTTGTTCCGCATACAATGATCGCATCCGTCCCGTTTGCGATCTGGAATTCTATCAGCCTGCCGAATTCCTCAAAATTTATTTCTCCGTTTTGATTAAAAGGTGTAGCAATTGCAACACCGGCACCCCTGAAAATTGCCATAGCTTCATTCCTTTCTTCTGCGCTTTGCATCGGCGCATACTGTCCTGTGCTGCTGTGCACAAAAGACACAAACCTGTGCTCTCCGAAAAAAAGGAGCCAGACTCAAAATGAGCCGGCTCCTGAAAAGTTCTTTTCATGCTGAACATGATTAACCTCCGGATAGCGCCCCATCTTGAACGATGACAGTCATACAGCTGTTTACTGTATGCCCAAGAATCCGGTCTCCAGATGACCGAACCTTTCGGCGGATTTCCCTTTCCACTTTTATCTGCTGTGTCTGGCACATCAAAAAGTATACTCCTGAAACTCGCAACCTCTACCTCTGAACAGCTACATCATAGCACCACGGAAAGTATACTGTCAACCATACCGCACAAAATGCAAAAGTTTACGCACATATGCCTATTTTACTGTTTATTTTGGCATGTCATAATAGTCTTGCCTTTGAACAAAGTTTATAATATTTCTATATCATCTG
Source organism: Butyrivibrio sp. (assembly GCA_017996845.1). Next base: position 8,715 of record JAGOGF010000076.1, on the reverse strand, counting down.
TGACATCTTTTTGTTTTTCTACCTATTTTATGCCGTTTTTTCATCATATTTTGCATTGCAAGATAAAAGTCAGCGTGCTATACTGTTTAAGTTTGTAAAGCGTTATATTTTGCACCCGGGATCATTCGGAGCCCGCGTATACTTAAGGAGTTATCTTATATGAAACAGACTAGAAATGATGTAAGAAATGTTGCAATTATCGCCCACGTTGACCATGGCAAGACTACACTGGTTGACGGGCTTTTGAGACAGAGCGGTATATTCCGGGATAATCAGGAAGTTGTTGAACGTGTTATGGATTCCAACGCAATCGAAAGAGAACGTGGTATCACAATCATGTCCAAAAATACTGCTATTATCTATAAAGATATCAAAATCAATATCATTGATACCCCTGGTCATGCTGATTTTGGCGGTGAGGTTGAACGTGTACTGAAAATGGTAAACGGAGTTATTCTGGTTGTTGATGCATTCGAAGGTCCTATGCCGCAGACCAAATTTGTTCTGCGTAAGGCAATGGAATTAAAACTTCCTGTTGTTGTCTGCATTAACAAAATTGACCGTCCGGAAGCAAGACCAAAGGAAGTAATCGATGAAGTTCTGGAACTGCTGATGGATCTGGGCGCGGACGACAAGCAGCTTGACTGCCCGTTTGTATTTGCTTCTGCAAAGGCCGGAATTTCTTCTCTGGATATGGATGAGACAGGTACAGACATGAAGCCTTTGCTGGATACGATTATCAATTATATTCCGGCTCCTGTAGGAGATCCCGAAGCATGCACACAGGTGCTGATCAGTACCATTGATTACAATGAATATGTTGGTCGTATCGGTGTCGGCAAGATTGATAACGGTTCTGTAAAGGTCAATCAGGATGTTGTAATTGTCAATCATCATGATGAGACAAGAAGAATCAAGACCAAAATCACAAAACTGTATGAATTTATCGGTTTGAACAAAATTGAAGTCCAGGAAGCCAAAATGGGTTCCATTGTTGCGCTTTCCGGAATTGAAGATCTGAAGATCGGCGATACGCTTTGCTCTCCTGAGGATCCAAAGGCAATTCCTTTTCAGAAGATTTCAGAACCTACTATTTCCATGAATTTCGTCATTAATGATTCTCCTCTTGCAGGTCAGGAAGGTAAGTTTGTTACGAGCCGTCACATTCGTGAGAGACTGTTCCGCGAACTCAATACTGACGTATCTCTTCGTGTTGAGGAGACAGATTCTCCTGATACACTGAAAGTATCCGGGCGTGGTGAACTGCATCTGTCCGTTCTGATCGAGAATATGCGCCGTGAAGGCTATGAATTCGCCGTCAGCAAGGCTGAAGTTATCTACAAAACAGATGAAAACGGCAAGCGTCTTGAACCTATGGAAAGATGTTATGTGGATGTTCCGGAAGAATTTTCCGGTACCGTTATTCAGAGACTGAGTGAGCGAAAAGGTGAACTGGTTAACATGGGCGCTACAAACGGCGGCTACAGCAGGCTTGAATTCTCCATTCCTTCTCGTGGTCTGATCGGTTATCGCGGTGACTTTATGACGGATACAAAAGGAAACGGTATCATGAATACCATGTTTGATGGATATGCTCCATTCAAGGGAGAAATAACATATCGTAAACAAGGTTCCATCATTTCCTTTGAAACAGGCGATGCTGTAACATATGGTCTTTTCAACGCACAGGAACGTGGTATTTTGTTTGTAAATGCCGGAGATAAAGTATATTCCGGTATGGTTATCGGTGCCAACGGCCGTGGCGAAGATATTGAAGTAAATGTATGCAAAACGAAGCATCTGACCAATACCAGAACCTCTTCTGCTGATGAAGCGCTTCGCCTTGTTCCGCCTAAGATTATGAGTCTGGAACAGGCAATTGAATTTATTGATACGGACGAGCTGCTTGAGGTTACACCTGTTTCTCTTCGTATCCGTAAGAGAATTCTAGATCCTACTATGCGTAAGCGAGCCGGTTTCTCTGCTAAGCAGAAAGCACAGAACTGATCCGCTTTATTCTGTTAGCTGAAGATTGATAAACCCGCTAAAAAATATAATGGCTTCCGGCTACTATGATATGTTTACCTTCTTGGGAATCATACCATGCAGTAGTTGGAAGCCATTTTCATATTATAAAAGCTGCAATTTTTCTGACCAGATACTGACAAGTCTGTCCTGAGAAAATGCTGCATTTGCCGGGCTTGTAGATGGAAGCGTCGTACAGACAATTCCGATCTGTGGGTAGGTATATTTCATATACAGATCACGTGCCTTGTTTCCATTTACATAAATGTGTTCTCCTATCCTGCTGCACCTAAGGATTTCAGACAGATCATTTACAACAACATTGCGAATGGTACTGTCAGAGGAGCCCTCAATATCACAAGATCTGATTACATCAAACAACGCTATATGATTCCTGTACAGCATTTCTTTTTTTGCCGCAATCGTCTCCGGGATCGGTTCCTGCAGAATGATGCTCATCACTCTCCAGAACCTGTTTTGCGGATGTCCATAAAAAAAATTTTGTTCACGGGATTTCACCGATGGGAAGCTTCCCAAAATCAGTATCCGAGAATTTTCATCAAATAGAGCTGGAAACGGATGTGTTATCATTTTTCCCTTTCATACCAAAGCATTTTTTACACTTTTCCTCTGGAAATACTTTTTTATCATAACTGCACTTTATACTTCATGCAAGTCTGCGTATTAAATGGATTATTTTGTGCAAATGAGGTACGATACATTTATATATTCCACATTCCCCTAAAAGGAGCTAAGGTATTTATGAAGAATGTTTACAGGAAAAGAATTTTATTTGAAAATATTTTAATATGTCTGATTGGTACACTGGCCATCATTATTCTGGTTTCAAGTTTTTCCCCCTCTGCCTTTTTTTCCAATCATTTTGTACATTTTTTTGCAATGAAAAAGATGACGGCCCGCATTATGTCGATTGTCCTGCTGACTGTCATGTTTAATCTTTATGCCCGAAAAAAAATGGCCTGGTATATTACAGTTTTCATTTTAGCTTTAGAACTTCTCCACTGCTTCATTCCGCCTCATATACCTGCCATTATCGCACTTGGAGTTTTCTATACTCTTTGCCTGATCGTACTGCTGCTGTTTCGTGCAGACTTTCAATGTGCTTCAGAACATCGTTCGCTCAGACACGCATTTTTTTTCCTGCTTTCTGCTGTTTCCTGTATCTTTCTGAATGCAATTGTCAGTTACCATTTTCTGAAACTGCAATTATCTCATATGCCAAAAAAGGTCATTTTCTGGGACAGTATACAGGAATCATTTGGCATTTTATTTGGCACCACCAACAATGATGCGCCCGGTTTTCCCAATATATATTTCGAAAATTTCATGTTCTGGTTCAGCTGGGGATGCATTCTTTTCGCACTTTTATATTCCCTGCAGCCATGGATTGAGCGTTTTCTGTGGACTGAAAAGAATATGCAGCGTGCAAGGGCACTGGTCCTGAAATATGGGCAAAATCCTGCTTCTTATCTGACGCTGGAAGATGACAAACTGCTCTATTTTGCCAAATGTACAGAAGGTGTACTTCCCTATGGCGTTGTACGCAGCACAGTCGTTGTAAATGGAGATCCGATATGTGCACCGGCTGATTTTCCGGCATTTCTGGATGAGTTTAAGACTTTTTGTCAAAAAAACAATCACAAGCTTATTCTTCTGAGTATTACCGGAGAATATCTGGAAGAATACCGCAAACAGGGATTTGAAACTGCAAAATGCGGAGAAGAAGCATGCTTTGATATTCAGAATTATACGATTGCCGGTAAAAAGGGTGCGAAAATGCGTATGAACATCAATCATGCAACCAATGCCGGATTAACAGTTCATGAATACAAACCGCTTGAAAAACGTAATCTTGAAATTGAAAATGCCATGAATCGCATTACAGATGAATGGATTCATGACAAAAAGAGCAGTCTTTTGACCTTTACACTTGGTACAACCGGTCTGGACCGTCCCCTTGATAAGCGCTATTTCTACGCCTGTGACGCTTCCGGACATATTTACGGATATAATGTTTATTGCCCTTATAACGCAATGACAGGCTATATGGCGGATATCACGCGACGGTCCTATGATGCACCATCCGGTATTACCGAGAAGATCATGTATGAAGCCATGCAGACATTTAAAGCAGAAGGCATAAAGACCGTCAGCATGGGGCTTGCACCTCTGGCAAATATCATTCAGGAAGGGGAACCGGCCGGAAGTACAGAAAAGCTGCTTCATTTCGTATATGAACATTTGAATTCCTGTTATGGATTTAAAAACCTTTACCACGCCAAAGAAAGCTACAGTCCGACCGATTGGCTTCCGGGATACTACGCCTGGTTTCCGGGTACCAAAATTCCTGCCCCTGAAATGTTTTATGCCATCGCACGCATCCAGAATAAAGAAGGCATGCTGGATTATGTAAAAGCTTTTTTAACAAAAAGAGGAAGCTGATTAAATCAGCTTCCCTCTCAAAATAACTTTTTTGACTGTCAGTGTTTTCTGGTCAAGCAAAACTGCATTTGCATACTTTCCCTGCGAAATACTTCCCCACTGCTGAAATTTTCCAATTGATACAGCCGGATTAACCGCTGCACATTTAACTGCCGTTTCAAGCGGTATATCCATTTCTCTGACGCAGGTCAGCATACAATCCATCAGATTGGTAACACTTGCTGCTATGGTTCCGTCCTCCAGAAGTGCACGTCTGCCTCTTACCTGAACCTTATGTCCACCCAGTTCATATGTTCCATCCTGCATTCCGGTTGCACGCATGCTGTCACTGACAAGAACCACTCTGTCCGTTCCAAAGATGCGGAATGTATTCCGGACTACCGCCGGATGGTTATGGATACCATCACAGATCAGTTCTACCATACTCTCCGGGTCATCACTCGCTGCACCGACAACACCGGGTGCTCTATGATCATACGGGCTCATGGCATTGTACAGATGTGTTACATGATGCGCCCCAAGCTGCATGGCATGAAGTGTTGTATCATAGTCCGCATTGGTATGTGCAATGGAAATTACGATTTCATTTTTTAATGTCTGAATCAGTTCTTCTGTTCCTTCAATCTCCGGTGCAATGTCTACCAGTGCAACTCTGTTTCCTGATTTTTCCTGCATACTGCGAATGAAATTGATATCCGGTTTTCTGATATCGGACGCTTCCTGAGAACCTTTTTTCTTAGCTGAGATAAATGGGCCTTCCATATTGATTCCGGCAAAAATTGCCTCGGTATCTGCGTTTCTCTTATGCTGCAGTGTCAGATCACAATATTCCCCGGCAACCTCCGCAATATGGAGCAGCCTCTCCTGTGCAATTGTCATGGTCGTCGGACAGATGGCTGTAATCCCTTTCGATGCTTCGTAGGAAGCAAAATCTCCGATTGCATCAATATCTGCATCGCAGAAATCCTTATTGTGACATCCATGCACATGGATATCCGTCAGTCCCGGAATAACATAGCATCCCTCTGCATCCACCACTTCCTGTGTATCAGAAGCTTCCGCATTTTCTGCAAAATATTCTCCTGAAATTCTTACCTCTCCCGGTGCAAATTTACAGTCTTCACCAAATACCAGACCATTCTTAATAATCATTATGTCCTCTTTTCCTTAACCGATCACCATCTGATTCCCCTTCAGATTCGTAAGGGATAAGGCAGCTTCATCTGCAACAATGGTAAGATCATTATGAATCTGCAGAATAGATGCCGGAATTTTGGGTGTAACAGGTCCGAAAAAAGCATCCCGCATAATCTGTGCCTTATCTTCTCCGCTTGCTATAATCAGAATTTTCTTTGCCTGCATAATTGACTTAATCCCCATTGTAAAAGCATATTTGGGAACTTCTTCCTGTTTATCGAACAGCCTCGCATTTGCTTCGATCGTACTTTCAGTAAGCGTCACAAGATGTGTTTCCTTCTCAAAAGCTTCTTCCGGTTCGTTAAATCCAATATGACCATTATGACCGATTCCAAGAAGCTGCAGGTCTATTCCTCCAAGCTGTCTGATCAGTTTGTTATATCTGTCACATTCCGCTTCTGCATCGACTGCAAGTCCATTGGGTACATTGGTATTCTGCTTGTCTATATTGACCTGATCAAACAGATTGGAATTCATGAAAAAGCGATAACTTTCCTTATTGTCTCCTCCAAGTCCCTTATATTCATCCAGATTCACAGTATGAACTTCTCTGAAATCAAGGTCTCCTTTTTTAAACCAATCCACCAGTTGTCTGTAGGTTCCGATCGGGCTGGATCCTGTTGCAAGTCCGAGTACACAGTTTGGCTTCATGATAATCTGTGCAGATATGATATTCGCAGCTTTCCTGCTCAAATCATTGTAATCTTTCGCTTTATAAATTCTGATCATAGATCTATGTCCTTCCCTTCAAATAAATATATCTTATTTACTGATTGCATTCACAAATCTTCTGGTAATGTCTCTTGGTCTTGTAATTGCAGTCCCAATTACCACGGACAGAACCGGTTCCTGATATACCTGCTTCAACTGTCCAACTTCCCATATTCCGCCTTCTGCAATTACCGGAATCCGAAGATCTGTTGTTAATCTGCGAATCAGAGAATAACTCGGAATTGGTGTTCCCTTTGTCTGTTCTGTATAACTGCATAGCGTTGTCCCGACAATATCAAATCCCAACTCCTGCGCACGCACGGCATCCTCATAACAGGAACAATCTGCCATAAAGAGCTGCTTCGGATATTGTTTCCTTATATTTGTAAAAAGATGCTGCAGCGTTTCCTTTCCGGGACGAATCCTGTCTGTTGCATCCAGTGCTATAATCTCCGGTTCTACCTGTATCAGTCTGTCCACTTCCTTCTGCGTCGGGGTAATATAAACCTCTGAATCCGGATATACGGCTTTAATAATTCCAATAATGGGAAGATCAACCATTTTCCGGATTGCCAGAATATCCTGCGGTGTATTGGCACGAATTCCACTGGCTCCTCCTTCTTTGGCTGCAAACGCCATACGCCCCATCAATTCTGAGCCATAAAGCGGTTCACTTTCAAGTGCCTGGCAGGAAACAATGAGCCCACCCCTGATCTGATCAAAAATTTTCTCTTTTTCCATTTTTATCCTTTCATGCTGCGTGTATATTTCATAATCTGTACAGCCTGTTTGATCATCTTCCTGTAAAAATCGGATTTGTCCATGCTGTCCGGCCTTTTTCATCAATACATTCCAGCCGAACATAATGCTCTGTTCCCTGAATCGGGATAGAGCAAGCATTTATCATTTTTCCATTTTCTGCTATCACAGTAATTCCTGCACCGACAAACCCGTCTGCAATCAGATTGATTCGTTCCACATTACTGCATCTGACATTCACCTGATTTTCATTGAGTTCCCAGTCATATATCTCCGGGCCTGATGTGGAATAATAACTGCCGTTCATGATGGCGGAAACAATTGCATCCTGTGTCAGTTCCTCTGCTTTTACCATAATATATCCACCAAAAGCATCATCAAAAATGCCTCCGTTATGATTATCATCTGCCGCATCTGCATTTTGAACCATACCCTTTCGCAGCATACCATCCCAACAGTTTGTATCAAATCCGGTACCACTTTCATTCTGGGTATTGTAATTAAATATTTCCAACATATCGATATGCTGAAGATCCATAAATTCTTCTCTTTCCACTCTTGACCATACCGGATGGTTATAAGTTACAAAACAGCCACGTGCATGCAAATCGTCGATTATCTCCTGTGCTGCTTTGAGCCCATCCCATTTTTCATGGTAAACAAAAGGCCCATATGCTTCCATATGATTAAAGAGCGGTCTGGAAGCTTTATCCTGCATTTCCTGTGTCCCAAGAATTCCATTGATATGATGAACCTTGATACAGGTATCATGCTGATCGTATAATACAGCTGATGCTTCCATTCCCGGTAAAATAATAAAACGTTTATCATTAAACTTTTTTCTGAAATCTGTATATGTATTATGATCACTGATGCAAAGAAAGGAATACCCATGTTCACGAAATGCCTTTACCGATTCCTCCGGTGTCAGCACGCCGTCCGAAACGGTCGTATGGCTGTGCAAATTTCCTCTATACCAGCTTCCCCTATCCGAAAACCCACTGATTATCCTGTCCATTTTCTTATGAATCCCCCATAATATTTTTCATATTTCTTATAATTCCATATATCCGGCTTTGAATGTCCGTACTGGTTCGAAGTCAAACTGACCATAAAATTTTCTGAGTATTGTCCAGTCTATGCATGTTCTTCCGGCTCCGAGTGCCCTTATCCGGCAAAGTGACTGTCTGAGCATGTAATCCCCGACATGCCTTCCTCTTACACTTTCCGCTATTCCGATCGGTCCAAGTCCGCCATATCCGGTCTGATCTACCTGCAGCATACAAAATCCGCATATCTCTTTCCGGTTTTTCTTTTTCAAAACAACAATGTGATCACGTGCCCCACCATTTTTAAGATACTCCGCTGCTTCAAATTCCCAACGGTCAGGAAAACTCTTCTGCATGTGCAGAAATGACAAGAGTTCCTGATCCTCTGAGCGTTCCAGGCAGGCTGTTTCAAATTCCGTCTCAAAAGGAGAGATATCAAATTTATCTATTTTTTCATTGCAGGTAACATCTGCTTCCAAATCAAAATGCTCTTCTTCTCCCAGAACAAATC
>JAGOGF010000208.1 GCA_017996845.1 Butyrivibrio sp. | reverse complement strand
AATTGCTTTTCTTCCAGAAAAATATTCTTCATAATCCAGATTTTAGTTTTTTCCATTCTAAGATTCAGAACTTTTATCAAATCGGCGGTTTTAATTTTCATATTATTTGTTTCAATTTTAACGGTAGTACCATCTGATACCATAGCACATATATTAGAATACTCAGGCATATTCCATCTCGCCTCAGATATATTATTTTCCTGCTCATCAAATATAAAAACAGCTGCATTATTAAAATATCTTCTGATCGCATGATTTAAAACAGTATTATATTCGAGTTCATTTTTCTGTTCGCAAAGTAATAATATTTCTGCCATTTCTGCAATACTGATACTGGATATTTCTCTTTTATTTTGTTCCAAAAAAGAAGCATCCATTTCTTTTTCTATTTTTAATGGGAATTTCTGATTTTCAATATAATATGCTGTTCTGCATACCGCATTATAGCCAATCTGCCGGTTTGATCTCTCATTCCCCTGTGCTGCACAGAAATATCCTTCCATTTCACTTAACGTCAGAACCGGGATATCTATAAACTTATTCAAAAAAGCTTCTTTTTTGAGAATAATGACATTACGCCCTATTTCTTCAATATCCACAATTACTGCATCAAAACGATTATTTAATACATAGGTATAATTCAAATTACTTTGAAACGTATACAACTGTTCGGATAAGGATTGTGTATTCTGAACAGTTGTCAGTTTTTCCCCTGGAACTATTACAAGTGTAATTCCCATGCTTTTGGCAGCAAAAGAAGCACCCTGGCAAATTTCTGCCGTTCGATTATCACATAATTCAGAAATCAATAATGCAACATTCATGTGTGCCTCCTTTTTTCTGTAAAAACATATTTTGCATGAAAGGGATGGCATTTCCATACCATCCCTTTTGGGTTATTCCTCAGTAGAATCCTGATCTGTTTCTTCAGAATCAATGCCTTCTTCATCTGAAATGTCTTCAATTTCATCTTCGGAATCCAAGATTTCTGATTGACGTCCTTCTGAAATTTCTTCCATTGCATCTTCTATATTGTCAAATTCATGATCTCCATCGGAAACCTTTTCTCTTACTTTGGCAATCTTGGCTACTATGACATCCTGATCCAAATGAATCATCCTGACACCTGATGTTATTCTGCTGTAAATGGATATCTCTGACATACGCAGCTGTATAATGATTCCGCCGGTAGTGATCATCATAATTTCATGTTCCTCACATACCGCTTTTACACCAACAACATAGCCGGTTTTTTCCATAATCTTGTAACATTTAACGCCTTTGCCACCTCGCTGCTGTAAATGGAAATCCTGCAGCTTTGTACGTTTCCCGTAGCCTTTTTCTGATACAACCAGAAGAGAATCTCCCTGTGAATTTAGCTGCATTCCGATGATCTCATCCTGATCACTGATCATCATTCCGCGTACACCCATTGAGGTACGTCCTGTCGGACGAACATCTGTCTCTCTGAACCTGATACACATACCATTCTTGGTTACGAGGAAAATATCAGAATTTTCATTTGTCGTTTTTACTTCGATCAGCTCATCATCCTCCTTAAGGTTGATTGCCGTCAGTCCGTTTTTACGCACATTTGCAAATTCTTCAATACGTGTTTTTTTCACGGTTCCTTTTTTGGTAACCATAAACAAATTTCTGCCTTCATCAAATTCCTTAATCGGAATTGTTGCAGAAACCTTTTCTCCAGGATTAAGCTGCAATAAATTTACAATTGCAATTCCTCTGGATGTTCTGGATGCCTCCGGAACCTGATAAGCTTTTAATCTGTATACTCTTCCCTGATTGGTAAAAAACATCAGATAATTATGTGTCGTAGTCATTAAAAGATCTTCCACATAATCGTTTTCTATTGTGGCTATCCCTTTTATACCATGCCCGCCGCGGTTCTGTGCTCTGAAATTATCAATAGACATTCTCTTGATGTAACCAAGATTTGTCAATGCAATTACAGTATTAACATTTGGTATCAGATCTTCCATGTCAATCTCAGAATCATCTTGCCCGATCTGCGTTCTTCTGTCATCACCATATTTATTGGCAATTTCTGTTATTTCCGTTTTTATTACACCAAGAAGTATCTTTTTATCTGCAAGAATGGCCTTTAACTCCTCAATTCTCTTTAAGAGTTCTGCATGTTCCTGTTCAATCTTATCCCGTTCCAGACCTGTAAGTGTACGCAGTCTCATATCAACAATTGCCTGCGACTGTGCATCACTTAATCCGAATCTTGCCATTAATTGTTCTTTTGCACTCTGAACATTTGCACTTCCTCTGATAATTTTAATTACTTCATCAATATTATCCAGTGCAATCAGCAGACCTTCCAGAATATGATTTCTTTCCTCTGCTTTATTAAGATCATACTTAGTTCTTCTTGTTACAACTTCTTCCTGATGTTGTATATAATACTTCAACATTTCAGTCAAACTAAGAATTTTTGGTTCATTATTTACAAGAGATAACATAATGATTCCAAATGAATCTTGAAGCTGCGTATGTTTGTATAATTTATTCAGCATGACATTTGGATTAATATCATGTCTGAGTTCGATTACAATTCGCATTCCTTCCCGATCTGATTCATCACGAAGCGCTGTAATTCCATCCAGTTTCTTCGTTTTTACCAGATCTGCAATTTTGGAAATCATATTTGCTTTATTTACCAAATAGGGAAGTTCTGTTACGATAATTCTGTTCTTACCATTGGGAAGGGTTTCAATATCGGTAACGCCGCGGCATATTACCTTTCCGCGACCTGTACGGTATGCTTCTTCCGCACCTCTGGTTCCCAAAATAATACCACCCGTCGGAAAATCCGGTGCTTTCACGATTGTAAGAAGCTCATCAATTTCCGTATCCCTATCTTCCTCAATCTTATTATCTATCATTTTATTTACAGCCTGAATCACTTCTCTGAGATTATGAGGCGGTATATTGGTTGCCATTCCAACAGCAATACCTGTTGTTCCGTTTACCAGAAGATTGGGAAATCTGCTGGGCAGAACAGTAGGTTCTTTTTCTGTTTCATCAAAATTAGGTACAAAATCTACGGTATCTTTATTGATATCGGCAATCATCTCTGTTGATATTTTGGATAATCTTGCCTCCGTATATCGCATTGCTGCAGGGCTATCCCCATCGACAGAACCAAAATTACCATGACCATCTACCAGACAATATCGCATCGACCAGGGCTGTGCCATATTTACAAGTGCTCCATAAATGGAACTGTCACCATGTGGATGATATTTACCCATTGTATCACCAACGATACGTGCACATTTTCTATGTGGCTTATCCGGACCATTATTTAATTCTATCATGGAATACAGAACACGTCTTTGTACCGGCTTCATACCATCTCTTACATCCGGAAGCGCACGTGCTGCTATGACACTCATTGCATAATCAATATACGATGTCTCCATCGTTTTTTTCAGATCAACTTCATGAATCCGGTCAGTGGTAATATTATTGTCAAATATATCATCACTTATCCCGTTTTCTTCTCCATTACCGTTTTTGTTATTATTTTCAGCCATTTTTTTCCTCTATGCAGGGCATTTTCTTAAACATCCAGATTCTTAACAAACTTCGCATTCTTCTCAATAAAATCTCTTCTGGGTTCAACTTTATCCCCCATCAGTGTTGTAAAGGTTATATC
>JAGOGF010000075.1 GCA_017996845.1 Butyrivibrio sp. | reverse complement strand
TCCTTTTCCCTCGGTAGGTGCATCACGCTTATGTCTTATATTACAAGACACCTACTGTCTTCGGCTGGTCAATGACCTCTAATAGAATACTACCCTTTTGATATTTCGTCAATATCAAATTGGTTTTTTTATTTATGGAAAATTTTCCGGCCTCATTTTATCTGGCTGTCACATTTCCATCCGTGTCCAGATTCACATTTGGGGACATCCCTGCCATTTCACCGATTATTCTGGTTTTCTCAGAATTCTGCGCAGATGATACCACACATCCTGCCTGAACAGCAGGAATAAATTGTAATTTTTTCAGCCCATTCCGGTCGAATGTTGCCTTCAGGAGACAAGTATCCACAGTCTTGGAATTAAAAAGAAAGTTTCCCAAACTATATATGACCGGTACACCGTTCACGTAATCCAGTTTTTGCAGGCAATGCGAATGGTCTCCCACAATAAGATCAGCACCCGCTGCTGCAATTTGAGGTGCCTGCTCAAGCGGCAGCCATGAAGGCTCCGTTACGCTTTCTCTGCCCCAGTGGATAAAAACAACAACAAAAGCGCCAGTCGCTTTTGCCTGCTGAATTCTCTGCAGAAGCAATGTATCATCCACACTTCTAAATACACCAGGTTCTGTTTCTGTTGCACCCTTTGTATCCGGATTGTCCATCTGTTCAATATCTGTTGATGCAATCAGCGCAATTTTTATATCTCCGACATTATAATAAACAATATGTGAAGCTTCATCCAGGTTACGGCCGGCTCCGACATGTGCAATTCCGGCACTTTCCAAAGTTGTAAGCGTATTCAGCAGTCCCGTCTCTCCATAATCATAGGTATGATTGTTCGCCACGGATACCGCATCTGCTCCGATATCCTGCAGGTATCTGACACTGGAGGGATTTGCATGAAAGGTATACTGCTTTCCTGCCGTCGGTGTTCCATCATTTGTGTACGGAAATTCATTGTTGATCATCGTCACGTCAGCGCCACGCATCAGTGCCAGCAGATCTGCTCCTATCACATTGCTGATTCCTCCGCTCTGTCCGATTTTCGTCATAACACTATAGCCTGCATCAAACAGAAAATCTCCGGCAAATACGCAGGTTGCTTCTCCTTGCGTTGCAGGTGTTCTGTCGTACGTATAAGCATCTGTCTGTTTTCTTTCTTCTGTTGCCTCTGCAGAGCGTTCTGCGGATGCTGCACGTTCCCGGTCTTCCGGTGTAATTGGTTCTGCCAGGTTACCAGATGCCTGTGTTGAAGCCGCATTCTGACTGCTCTCTGTCTCTTCTGCAGAAGCGATAGATGCTTCCCCTTTTTTCAGCCCCGTCAAAGAAACCGCAAGCAGAATCACCATTCCCATACACACAACAGTCGTAAGCGTGAAAATAAATACTTTTATAAATTTCCACATACCTGATATTCTATATTTTTTTTCGGATTTTCCCGCACTTATATGCTTTTTTCTTTTTTTCATAGCTTCTACTATAGCAAAAAGCTTATCGATACACAAATTTTTCATACAAAAAAGATGACAGCTGTTACACTGTCATCTTCTGATCATCTTCCAAATTAAATTGAAAAACAAATTAATATCTGTTGGAAATAACTTTCACGCCAGGTCCCATTGTGGTAGCCAGTGTAATGCTCTTAAGGTATTGGCCCTTAACAGTAGATGGCTTAGCCTTTGCAATTGCATCCATCAGAGCGCCATAGTTCTGCTCAAGCTGCTCCTGGGTAAAAGATGCTTTTCCAAGAGGTGCATGAATGATATTTGCCTTGTCAAGTCTGTATTCGATCTTACCTGCTTTAATATCATTAATAGCTTTCGTAACATCCATGGTAACTGTGCCAGCCTTTGGATTCGGCATAAGTCCCTTAGGACCAAGAACCTTACCAAGACGACCAACAACACCCATCATGTCAGGTGTAGCTACAACAACATCAAAATCAAGCCATCCTTCATTCTGAATCTTCGGAACAAGCTCATCTCCGCCAACAAAATCAGCGCCTGCTGCCTGAGCTTCATCCAACTTTGTACCCTTTGCAAATACCAGAACCTTAACAGTCTTGCCTGTTCCGTTTGGCAGTACAACAGCGCCTCTGATCTGCTGATCAGCATGACGGCTATCGCAGCCTGTTCTGATGTGTGCTTCTACTGTTTCATCAAACTTAGCACCAGCTGTCTTCTTGACAAGAGCAATTGCTTCAGAAGATTCATACAGTTTTGTTTTCTCAACGAGCTTCACAGCCTCGATATACTTTTTTCCGTGTTTCATCTTTCATCCTCCGTCAGTCTTCTACAGTGATTCCCATGGATCTTGCTGTTCCTGCGATCATGCTCATAGCACCTTCCAGGTTAACAGCGTTCAGATCAGGCATCTTTGTTTCAGCGATTTCTCTGATCTTGTCCTTGGAAATTGTGGCAACCTTATCCTTGTTCGGAACGCTGGAAGCCTTTTTCAGGTTACAAGCCTTCTTCAGAAGAACTGCTGCAGGCGGAGTCTTTGTGATGAATGTAAAGCTTCTGTCTGTATATACTGTGATAACAACAGGGATGATCAGATCACCCATATCTGCTGTCTTTGCGTTGAACTGCTTTGTAAATTCAACGATATTAACACCGTGCTGACCAAGTGCTGGTCCGACCGGCGGTGCTGGTGTTGCTTTACCAGCATGGATCTGTAACTTAATATATCCTTCGACTTTCTTTGCCATAGTGGCACCTCCTGAAAATATGTGGTTGGCGCATATTTCTCCGCTGTCAAACAGCGTCATGCTCCCACTCCAGTAACATGCACAAATGGCGCTCACGCGCTTTTTTGTGCCGCTGTTTTCTCATTTTTGAAAAAGCAGCTTTATATTCAGCTGCTGCAGAAAAACGCTGCAAAACAGCAGAACATGTCGTATCATAATATTTAAATCTTCAGCTGTCAATACGTCTTACTTCAGCAAAACTGATTTCAACAGGAGTCTCACGTCCAAACAGATCCACATTAATGGTAGCAGTCTGTTTGCCGAAGTCCATCCTCTGTACGACACCTGCGGTATCTTTCCAGACACCTGCAATAACAGCAATTTCATCGCCGACGCCAAAGTCAACAGATACACCGCTGCTTCCTGTTCTGATTCCAAGCGGTTTGATTTCCGCATCAGAAAGCGGTACCGGCTTGCTTCCCGGTCCAACAAATCCGGTAACTCCACGGGTATTTCTGACAACATACCATGTCTCGTCATTCATATCCATGTTCACCAGAACATAACCCGGAAACATCTTCCTCTGAACAGTCTTGCGTGCGCCGTTCTTCAGTTCTACAACATCCTGAAGCGGAACACGGACCTCAAGGATCTGATCTTCCAGATGCCTGTTCTCAATTGTCTTCTCAAGATTTGCCTTTACCTTATTTTCATATCCAGAATAAGTATGCACAACATACCAGTGCATTTTGCCTGCAAGCTCAGCCGGGGCCTTCTCTGCTTCATACGCCGCGTCACTGTTCTCCGGCATTTCTTCTTTCTGAACGTCCTTTTCTTCGTCTGCCATATGATCTCCTCAAATGTGATACACTTCAGAAAAAATGATCACCATGTTCATCCGATTCCTGTTAAAGCATTCTCAGTCTATGTTCTTACAGCTTAAGATTTGTAAGAATATTGATTCCATAGCTGAAGCCATAGTCAAGCGCGGCAATCAAAGCACCACTGATCAGTGAAATAATGACAACTGCTGTTGTCTGCTTGATCACATCGTCCTTGGACGGCCATGCAATTTTGTTATACTCCGCTTTAACGCCCTCGAAGAATTTGTTGATCCTGTTCTCTTTGCGGGGAGCACTTTTTTCTTTTCCAGTAGAGTTTTTTTTCGTACTCTCTGTTACCTTGGATTCTTCCATTTGCTCACGGTCTCCCTTCGAAAATCGGACGAAATTACTTTGTTTCCTTATGTGTTGTGTGTCTTCTGCAGAAAGGGCAGTACTTCTTAATTTCCATTCTGTCAGGATGTGTCTTCTTATCCTTTGTTGTATCATAGTTACGGTTCTTGCATTCTGTGCATGCCAATGTAATTCTTGTACGCATATTCCACCTCCGCGTGAAATTTTCAACACGCTACTCTACTTATTTTTTTGCATAAAAAAAAGACCTAAATTTCATGTCGCTAATCAAGAATAGCATAAGAAAGCCCTTTCGTCAATTATTTTCTGCTCATTTGATATATTATTTTTTGCTGCAGAAAACACAATATTTTTTCAGATCAGAAATTTGATCCCGCTTCATAATTTTTTAAACAGTGAAAAGATGAATCATATTGAAATAAACGATAAAACGTGTTATTATGAATATACTAAAAGGTCTTATTATGCCTGTGTGGGTAATTCTGTCAATGGATTGACGGTACCACAACAAGGTGTTCAACTGCAGCCCGCGCGATCATGGAAGAAAGGAGGGCATTCAGATGGCAAATCTTTTACTGAGTGGGGTATATAATCATTTTCTTACCACTTATGCATCCAAAGAGGTTTCACAGTCGGACACGCATAAACGTGAAGAACTGCGCAATATCTACAAATCCATCGTTAAAATCAATCAGGAATCGCCTCTCTATCTTCTTCCAAAAGATACTTCAACAGAAGTAAGTGCGATCGGGCTTAAGGAAGAAGCCAGACATTTGCAGAAATCTCTGTCTGCGCTTGTCAGACCTTCCGATCAGTCCCTGTCCGGTCAAAAGGCAGCATATTCCACAGATGAAAGTGCTGTCACTGCTTCCTACGTCGGATCGGAGGAGAACGCTGCTGCACCTGTTTCGATTCATGTTGACGGTCTTGCTGCAAACCAGATCAATACCGGAACGTATCTCCCCAATGAAAAAACACATCTGGATCCCGGCAGTTACATATTTAATGCCCGTGTTGCAGACCAGCGTTATGAACTGCAATTTTCAATCGGCGAAAACGACTCTAACCGTGATGTGCAAAGTCGTATTGCACGTTTGATTAATAAAGCGGGCGTCAGGCTGGATGCGGAGGTTCTTGACCAGGCATCCGGTGAATCCGCTCTGCAGATCAGTTCCCAGTTTACAGGTCTGTCCACAGGCAAAGACAGACAATTCGAAGTCTATGATGCCCTGACAGGCGATCATCACGGAATTGTGCCATACTTTGGTCTGGATCAGACTTCACAGCAGGCAGTCAATGCCCGGTTCGTTGTCGACGGAACAGCAAGATCCTCCTCTTCGAACCATTTTATGATCAATTCCGCCTATGAGGTAACACTGCATCAGGTAAATGAAAATCCGGACGACAGTGTCTCCATTGGCGTGAAAAATGACGGTGATGCTATAATTGATAACATTCATAAACTGATAAACGGATATAACAGTTTCATCAATAACGTTTCATCAATCAGCAGTCCTCTTTTTCAGCGTCAGCGCATATTAAGCCAGATGACCTCCATTTCCGCATTTTATCGGAATGAACTTGAACCGCTTGGTTTCCAGTATCAGGAAAACGGGCAGATCACACTGGATGACCAGCTCCTGACGCAGAACGTACTGGATAATAATGGTGATTTTTCAAAAGAATTCCAACCGGTAAGAGACTTTGTATCAGCTCTTTCCGCCAAAACCAATGAAGTAACACTTGATCCCATGAAATTCACCGACCGGCCGATCGTCAATTATAAGAATCCCGGCCGGACGCTCCCGAGCCCATATATTACCAGTGAATACTCCGGTATGCTGTTCAACAATTACTGTTGAGCCGCATCCAGACTGCTTCTGATTACCTGATCCATATTGTAATACCGATACTGGCCCAGACGACCGCCGAATATGATATCCGGCCAATCTGAGGCCAGTTTCTGATATTCTTCGAACAGCCTATTATTCTTCTCATCATTCATCGGATAATATGGTTCATCACCTTTTTCCCAGGTTGCAGGATATTCTCGTGTAATGATTGTGCCATGTCCCCTGCCGTATTCAAAATGCTTATGTTCAATAATCCTTGTATAGGGAATCTCTCTTTCTGTATAGTTCACAACTGCATTTCCCTGATAATTATCCACATCTGCAAGATCCTGTGTCTCAAAGCGCAGTGATCTGTATTCCAGCATTCCAAGGCGGTAGCCAAAAAATTCATCGATCATGCCTGTAAAAACAATCTTATCAAATGAATCTCCCGTTACCGATGTGAAAGGTCTTGCCGGCATACCAGCCTGCATCTGCATGAACCGGTAATAATCGGTATCCGTAAGTACCGTGACCCCTTCCAGAAGCTTTTGTATCAGCTGTGTGTACCCGCCCATCGGAATGCCCTGGTATAAATCGTTGAAATAATTATTATCATATATAAAGCGAAACGGCAGCCGTCTGATGATAAATGCAGGCAATTCTTCACAGGATCTCCCCCACTGCTTCTCCGTATATCCTTTTACCAGCTTTTCAAAAATATCCCTGCCGGCAAGGCACAGTCCCTGCTCCATCAGGTTTTCAGCTTTGAAACAGGCAATTTCATTCTCTGAGACCGGCTCCTGAATGCCTGCCGTTTCATGACGCTTTTGCAGAATCATGATTACCGCTTCACGGCTCTGTCTGTCAATAATCTCCTTTGCCTGTCCCGGTGTGCGAATTCCCCACATTCTGCTGAAGGTATTCATATTAAAGGGCAGATTGTACAGCTCGTCCTTCCAGACCGCAATAGGTGAATTTACATAATTATTAAAGCGAACATATTTATTGACATACTTCCATACCGTTTCATCTGATGTATGAAAAATATGTGCTCCATATTCGTGCACATTGATCCCCATCCGGTTTTCTGTATATATATTCCCACCTATATGTGCTCTTCTGTCAATCACAAGGCAGCGCTTACCTGCCTGCGCCTTCTGCTGTGCATACACACAGCCGTAAAGACCTGCTCCCACGATCAGATAATCATAATGCATGAATTTCATTCTCCGTTTCCGTGCGCCTTTTCCTGAAAGCGCAGTTTTCTTCTGCCATACGTGCGGCAGCCCATATAATATATATATTATCGCTAAAAAAAGCTTCCCGCAACCCTCATGCTTCTATGTCCCGAGAGATGTCCATAAGATTTCCATGAGATATCCAGGGACCAGTGCAGCCAGAAACCGTTCTGCATTTGCAGCAAAAAAAGAACCACCATACCGGGATAATCATTCTGTCCCGCATGGCAGTTCACCTGCTGCTTATTCCATTTTCATTTATTCTTTATCCCATAATATTACATTATGCCTGGTACTTTTCAAGTGAAGCAAGATCACCCATGAAATCCAGTATCTTCTTGCGTCCTGTCTTATTCAGCTTAACATACTGCTGCATCACGCGGTTCTCAACAATTTTATTTCCAAGATCCGTGCCTCTCTCAAGTACTGTGAAATCTACCGGGTTAAGATTCAGCTTGTCACACATACGGATCACTGTACCGTATGCCATTCCTTCAATTCCTCTGTCCAGGGCGGTTACCAAAGTACTATATGGAATAGACATGTCAATTGCGAACTGTCTGACACTCTTATATTGCTGTAAGATTTCCTTCTTTAGTATTTCTGCCTTTGTCATATGCGTATACCTCCTTATACCAACTTCCTGCTCTCTATTTTTCGGGTCAGTTATAAAGTATAACTCATATACGTTTTTTCGTCATTCGTTTTTTTCTTAAAATTTGCAATAAATTTTAATGAACTTTCACTCTCATTTTTAGCACATTTACCAAAATTCCCTTTTTTAGCCTTTTTTTCTAATATGTTCACATTTTTTTCACTTTTTGCCGTTATACTTGCTTCTCTCAATCGATAACATCTGTAATGTTCCCATAACTTTTCTCTGTATTTTTACAATTCGCATACGATATAGCGTTATCTTCCAAAGGATGCCATAGTACGGTCAAAGAGCGGAAAGTTTCCCGCAGTCACTTCAAAATCCACATATATCAACAATATTGGGATACACTATCTGCAAATTCTATATCCGGTTTCCATCTCGTGTCCGCATGGATTTTCTCAATTGATGGCTGAAGTGACACGAACGGAGAGGGATCTTCTCCATAGACGATCTCCGTTTTCACATCGTACATTTGCCGCAGTTTCTCGGTAAATACTTTAAGGGGATGATAATCTCCGCTTGCAATATTATATATTTCTCCTGCATGCCCGTATTCTGCGAGCGCAATCAAGGCTTCTGCTGCATCCCCGGCATCCAGATAATCCCAGTTCTGTCTACAGGAGGACAGGCTGATCTGTTCTCCGCTTCGCAGTTTTGCCGCCAGATCAGGCAACATGCGCCCTGCAGGCTCATATTTACCGATCAGACTGAATATCCTGCCCCAGATCCAGTCCATCTGTAACTGCTGCGCGAGATTTCTGGTCAGATAGCAGGCTGCGACCTTTGCCGCACCATACGATGAAAACGGCATGGGTATTCTGTTTTCTGTAATCAGTTCGTCCGCAACGCCATACTCTGCCTGCGACCCGGTGCCTACGAAGCGTTTGCAGCCCAGTGCTGCTGCCGCACGCAGCGCAGCAAGCGAGGCCTCAACATTTGCATACTGTGCTGCAAAGTCGTCTCTGCCCCCTGTCCAGATCAGATGGAAAAAAACATCGCATTTTTCGCCTATTCTGTCCGGGAGTTCTGATATCTCTGTCATATCCAATGTCACAAAATGGAGCCTGTCGCTTTCCTTCAGCCTGTCATTGTGTGTCGAATCCGGTCTGACAACCGCATATACTTCATAACCATGTTCCATCAGATGCTCTGTCAGATTGCATCCTGCAAATCCAGCCGCACCTGTTACAACTGCCTTTTTCATCTCTTATTCTTTCCTCGCTTTTTCATGTACGCCTACTGACATTATACCATTCCTGCCGCAAATTGAGGTATAATGAAAGGGTACAATCCTGTTTTACCGTGCGCATTACCCTATCATAAGAACCAGGAAGGAATCCTATGACTGATCTCTCCATCTGCATCATTTCCAGAAATGAAGAACAAAATATTCAGAAATGCCTCCGTGCACTGGCACCGATGCAATGTGAAATCATTGTAACCGATACCGGTTCCAGTGACAATACGCTTAAAATAGCTGCAAAATATACCCGCCAGATCTATCAGTTTCCCTGGTGTGATGACTTCAGCGCCGCCAGAAATTTTACGGCATCCCGCGCTGCCTCCGATTGGATCCTGGCTGTTGACTGCGATGAATATATGATTGAGGCAGATCTGCTGATGCTGCATACACTGATCAGTGAACATCCACTTGAAATAGGTATGATCAACCGAATCAGCCCCTATCCAAGGAACAATACACAGCAGACACTGCATGAATACGTTGCAAGACTTTATAATCGCAATCTCTTTGCCTATAAGGGAAAGATACATGAAACCGTCGAACCGCTTCCCGTATCCGGTGTTCCCACAAGCGGAAACGGGCCGAAATATTTTGAAATACCACTGACATTTTTCCATGCAGGATATCAGACGGAAGATATTCGCAGGCAAAAAGCGGAGCGTGATCTGAAAATGCTGCAGGAAACGCTTCGTCTGGAAGGCCCTTCTTCCTATACTTATTATCAGCTTGGTAAATGCTATGTCGTCATGAATGATCCCGCGCTTGCTGCACATTACTTTGATCTTGGGCTGAATATGGATGTGAATCCTGCCCTGACCTATGTGCAGGAAATGGTAGAATCCTACGGCTATTGCCTGCTGGACCTCAGGCAATATGCAAAAGCACTGCAGTTTGAGAATTTATACGGTACTTTTGCAGTTCGTGCTGATTTTGCATTCCTGATGGGGCTGATCTACATGAACAATGCCAGATTTCCGGAAGCAATCGCGCAATTCGAAAAAGCGACAAAGATGTCAGCATACTCCATTGAAGGCGTGAACAGTTACAGTGCCTGGTACAACATCGGTGTCATCTATGAATGTCTTGGCAAACACGACCTTGCAATGCAGTATTATGGCAAATGCGGAAGCTACCAGCCGGCAGTCGAACGGATCGCAGCAATCAGCTGATGTGCTATTTATTCCTGTTGCAAAAGCCTGCCTGCAGCACAGATTTCCCTGATCATTTCAGCTGATACAGACTGCAGAATTCATTTGTACTTACCAGTTCATATTTTTGTACAAGGACCGCATCTACACCCTCCTGCGATGCTCCCGCCTGAACCAGCAGCCATTTTGGAGACTGATTTTCGAGATAAGCAACATATTCCTGCATAATTTCCGGATCCACTTCGCTCCAGAAACTCTGCAGTATTCCGTATTTATAACAGGGCAGTATATTCCCGATCAGATAATATCTGGCCGGAATCTCATACCCCAGCACACTGTTTTTCTCCTCATCCGGAATCTCTTTACACATTTCCTGCACGGTAGCATATTCCTTGGTTACTGCGCCGGATATGTAATAATCCCTGACATTCACGCAGATAATCCTGATAAACAATACCAGATACACCACCAGTACGAGCGATAATGCTATTGTTCGAGCCGCTCTGCATATTCTGTCCGGCTTTCTTCCTGTTCTCTTATACTGCAGTATTTTCAGTTCCAATATTACCATAATCTGAACGATTGGCATTTCGATCATGAAATAATGGTTGTAACCAAATCCCAAAAACATTGACAGAAAATTCAGCAGCAGAATGAGCTCTATGGCCAGACGAAAACGCATGGAAAAATCATTATGGATAAATACAAATGCCGCCATAATCAGCGGTGCAAACAAAATGACCATATGTACCAGAACAGACTTCTGGGTAAATGTCGCCAAAAAGTTTGTTCTGGAACTGTATTTCATATTAAATTGAAATGTTGCAAAAAACATTTCCTGCAGCGAACCTTTTGCTGCGAAATAAATGCAGACAGGAAGCGTCACCGCCGCAATACCAGCAATCCCTGCAATGATATTCTGCAGCAGAACCATTATTTTTTTCTCATAACACAGTTCCAGTACCCAGAATAATACAATCCCGCAAATCGTTACTGCATTGTTCGCCCGAATGAACAATAGCACACCCATGCAAATACCGTATATCACCGAATAACGGACAGTCGGGTTCTCTCCCTTCTGCAAGTCTTTCAGGAACAGATACAGGGATAGGAAAATAAATGGCAGACTGTATTCCTCTGACAAATTTCCGTTTGCAAGAGGGTATGCCAGATAGATCATGGTTATGGCAAATACCCATATTCTGTATCTGCCTGCATCAAAGAGTTCCGTAATCCGATTCATCAGAATCAGATTGACTGTCATAAACAGACACTGCAAAAGAAACACGCCGTTTCTTCCGCCCATCCACATCCCGAGTGCATTGATCCAGAACAGGATCGGCCCTTTATGATCGAAAACATCAATGTATAACTGTTTTCCGCTTACAATTGCCTTCCCTACCATCATGAAAATCGCGGAATCATATTGATAAAATCCAGGAAAAAGCGGACTGGAATAGGCAGAAAAAATCAGCAGATATAAAAATGATATAATAAACGCCGCACAGATAAATTTTATTTTTTTCCCAAAACCACTTTGTAAAATATTCAAAACCATTTCCTTTCAGATCCGGTGTCTTCCCGTAAACCCGGAAAAGCTTTCCGATAACATGTTTTATGATACCACAGAGAGAATCTGCTATACAAATACTGATTCATTTGCAAAAAACCGAATCAGAAATAATCACATCAAACCGGTTCCGCAGACCCCGCAGATCCAAATGTTCTGTATTCCCGATCGCGATATCAGCCATGTATCTTCCGATTCCTCCAAGCATCGCCCTTCCCTCTATCCCTGCCACATATGCATTCGGGTACAGATAGCTGAGTGTAGAAAGTGTGATTCCCATACCACAGTCTATCTGCAATATGCGAAACGGCATCTGATGCTCCGGATATTTTTCTTTATTCTGTTTGATTGCTTCTTCCCAGGGAAGTTCATATTCCCATATATCA
>JAGOGF010000074.1 GCA_017996845.1 Butyrivibrio sp. | reverse complement strand
CATGTACGGTGGCCTTGGCGGTGCGATCGGACTGACCATCGCGGATCTGATTGATCCGGCGTACATTGTAGAGGCACCTATTACATTTCTGATCAAGCTGGTCATGGGAATATTGGTTGGACTTGTGGCACACAGAATCGGACATATATCAACGGAAGAAAATCGTGCAAAAGTTCTGAAGTGGACCATTATAGCGACTGTTGCCGGAATGGTATTTAATGCAGTAGGAGACCCGGGGCTGCGATATCTCTATAAGATTCTGATTCTTGGAAAGCCGGCTGCAGAGGTGACATTTGCAATTAATTTTGGTGTGACGCTTCTGAATTCAGTTGTTTCAGCATTTCTGACGGTAATTTTGTACATGGCACTTCGGGTTCCGCTTAAAAAGGCGGGGTTGTTTTTCAGAATGTAAAGGAGAAGGTGCCGTAAAAGGTATTTTTGCTGAAATCCTTGACAAGCAGGAGCTTTCTGCCTATGATGAAAAGCATAAAACTTTATTTATAAAATAAGATGATAAAGGTTGTGACAAAGAAGAGTACATATTGAGATGCCATTACAGAGAGGATTTCCGGGTCATAAATTATAGAAGTACCCGCTGAAAGGAATCCATGACAGATGATATGGAAGGTAGCTTTGGAACCGGGAACTGAGAAAGTGCCATGCACAAGTAAGTGACCCCGCAGCATCAGCGTTAGAGGATGAACCATAATGTGTTTTTTCAACAGACACATGCTGGACTGAGGCAGCGAAAGCTGCGAATTAAGGTGGTACCGCGTACATACGCCCTTGACTGAAAATTTTCAGTCAGGGGCATTTTTTGCGTGCATAAGCAGAGCCATGTGCCATTGTGCAGACATCGTGCTTGCACGAATGGATGCAGGATGGGATATGGCGAGCAACGAGGCCGAGGAATCGAAGATTCCGCAGGTGGTGTCTGCATAAGCAGGCAGGAGACAGAGCCATGTGCCATTGTGCAGAAAACCAATAAAAATTGATTGAGAAAGGATATCATATGAAAAAAGAACTTGCAAAGACTTATGATCCGAAAGGAATTGAAGACCGTCTGTACAGCAAATGGGAAGAAAAAAAGTATTTCCATGCAGAAGTTGATAAAACCAAAAAACCCTATACCATCGTAATTCCACCGCCGAACATTACAGGACAGCTCCATATGGGACATGCTCTTGATAATACCATGCAGGATATTCTGATCAGATGGAAACGGATGCAGGGATATAATGCTCTCTGGCAGCCGGGCACAGACCATGCCAGTATTGCAACTGAAGTTAAGATTATCGGTGAATTGAAAAAAGAGGGAATTGACAAGCATGACCTTGGCCGTGAGAAGTTTCTGGAACGTGCATGGGAATGGAAAAAAATTTATGGCGGCAGAATTATTCAGCAGCTTAAGAAACTGGGCTCTTCCTGCGACTGGGACAGAGAAAGATTTACGATGGATGAAGGCTGTAATAAAGCAGTTACAGAAGTCTTTATCAAAATGCATGAAAAAGGATATATATACAAAGGAAGCCGTATTGTTAACTGGTGTCCGGTTTGCAACACATCTATTTCGGATGCGGAAGTGGAATATGAAGAGCAGGCAGGGCATTTGTGGCATATCAAATACCCGCTGATCGAAGAGGATGGCAGCGTCAGTACGACAAAGTTCATTGAATTTGCAACGACCCGTCCGGAAACCATGCTGGGAGATTCTGCAGTTGCCGTTAATCCGGAAGATGACAGATACAAAGATATGATCGGAAAGGAAGTAATGCTTCCGATTATCAATCGTAGAATTCCGGTTGTGGCAGACAGCTATGTGGATATGGAATTCGGTACCGGAGTGGTGAAAATTACACCGGCGCATGATCCGAATGACTTTGAGGTTGGAAAACGCCATAATCTTCCTGAAATCAACATTTTGAATGATGATGCTACCATTAACAAAAATGGCGGGAAATATGAAGGGCTCGACCGTTACGAATGCCGCAGGCGTATTGTGGAAGAACTTGACGGTATGGGACTTCTGGTAAAGATTGAAGATTATTCTCACAATGTAGGGACGCATGACCGCTGCCATACTACAGTAGAACCGATGATCAAAAAACAGTGGTTTGTTAAGATGGACGAGCTGATCAAACCGGCTGTAAAAGCTGTAAAAGATGGTGATGTCCGTTTGATCCCTGCAAGAATGGACAAAACATATTTTAACTGGACAGACAATATCCGTGACTGGTGCATCTCCAGACAACTGTGGTGGGGACATCGAATCCCTGCATATTACTGTGAAGATTGCGGAGAAGTAGTTGTAGGACGCGAAATGCCGGATGTATGTCCAAAATGCGGATGTACAAGATTCAAGCAGGATCCGGATACTCTGGATACATGGTTTTCTTCTGCCCTGTGGCCGTTTGAGACACTTGGCTGGCCGGAGAATACAGAAGATCTGAAGTATTTCTTCCCGACGGATGTCCTGGTTACCGGTTATGATATTATCTTTTTCTGGGTAATCCGTATGATCTTTTCCGGATATGAACAGATGGGAACCTATCCTTTCAAAACAGTTCTGTTCCATGGACTGGTAAGGGATTCGCAGGGACGTAAGATGAGTAAATCCCTTGGAAACGGGATCGACCCGCTGGAAATTATTGATCAGTACGGAGCAGATGCGCTGCGACTTACGCTGATCACCGGCAATGCGCCGGGTAATGACATGCGCTTTTATAATGAAAGAGTTGAGAGCAGCCGTAATTTTGCCAACAAAGTATGGAATGCATCCCGTTTCATCATGATGAATATGGGTGAAAATGAGCAGTCAGCGATTCACCAGCCTATGCCGAAAGGTCTTGAACCGGTTGATCACTGGATTTTGTCAAGACTGAATGAAACAATTAAAGATGCAACAGAGAATATGGATCACTTTGAACTCGGAATTGCGGTGCAAAAGGTTTATGATTTCATCTGGGATGAGTTCTGTGACTGGTATATTGAGATGGTTAAGCCGAGGCTGTACAATTCGGATGATCAGGTTTCCCATGCTGCCG
Source organism: Butyrivibrio sp. (assembly GCA_017996845.1). Next base: position 8,931 of record JAGOGF010000074.1, on the reverse strand, counting down.
CAATGTGGACACTGCAGACGGTTCTGATCAATGCACTAAAGCTCCTGCATCCATATATGCCATTCATTACGGAAGAAATTTTCTGCACGATGCAGGAGGAAGAGGAATCCATTATGATCTCTTCCTGGCCGGAATATCAGGAGTCCTGGAATTTTGCGCAGGATGAGAAGGAAATTGAGATCATCAAGGAAGCTGTCCGCGGAATCCGTAATCTGCGTACACAGATGAATGTTGCACCTTCCCGTAAGGCAAAGGTATATGTTGTCAGTGAAAAAGAGGATCTGCTGAATGTTTTCAGAACAGGCAAACTGTTCTTTGAAAGTCTTGCCTATGCATCAGAATCTGTCTGCCAGAGTGATAGAAGCGGCATTGCCGAAGATGCGGTATCTGTTGTAATCCCGGATGCAACGGTATATATTCCATTTGCAGATCTGGTTGATCTGTCAGCCGAAATTGAACGGTTGCAGAAGGAAAAAGCCCGTCTTGACGGAGAACTGAAAAGATCCAGGAATATGCTCAGTAATGAGAAGTTCATGTCTAAAGCACCGCAGGAAAAGATCGATGAAGAAAAATCAAAACAGGAAAAATATGAGCAGACCTATGCACAGGTAGAAGAACGCCTGGCACAGCTGTGCAAATAATTTTCTGTAAATACAGTAAAAAGAGACGCCATGCAGATCATGTCAGACAGCTGCATGGCGTCAGACATGCAGGGGTAAACCGGACAGGCAGAAGGAAACGGAGACGCAAGTGGAGAACAGGACAATTGCTGAAATGACAGGCAGGATCAACGAACGGAACAGACAGGGAATATTGACATTAGAGGATTGTGCCGATTTTTTAAATGAAATGCCAAGGTTCACACAGAAACATGTTTTGGCGGATACCAGAAAATTTCTCGATTTTATGGGAGCTCCGGATGAACAGATGCAGATCCTTCATATTGCAGGCACCAATGGAAAGGGTTCTGTCTGTGCATATCTTTCTTCTATTCTGATGCATGCCGGTTATACAACAGGGATGTTTTCATCACCGCATCTGGTAAGGATATCTGAGCGATTTCGAATAAATGATGCGATAATTGAAGATGAAGTATTTATTCATTATTTTATGCTGGTACTTTATCAGATATCACAATATGAGGATCAAAACTATTTTCCGACTTTTTTTGAATATCTTTTTTTTATGGCAATGCTGTTATACCATGAGCATCCGGTAGACTATCTCATTCTGGAAACCGGGATGGGCGGAAGGCTGGATGCAACGAACAGTATCAGATATCCCAAAGTATGCACAATTACAGAAATCGGGATGGATCATATGCAATACCTTGGCAATACAATTGAAGAAATTGCGGGAGAAAAAGCCGGGATCATAAAGGAACATATTCCGGTCGTATATTGTGACAGAAGAACGGAAAGCTCCGGAGTAATCGAAAAAAGAGCAATGCAGGAGCATGCACAGTCATACGCAGTATCAGGTGCACAGATTTCTGGAGTTACATTTTCCACATCTTCTGAAGGGAATAAATGCATTGATTTTTCGTATCATTCCCGCTATGATAAGTATGTTGATTTGCGGCTGTCCACGACAGCAAAATATCAAACAGAAAATGCCGCTTTAGCGATAACAACAATAGAAGTACTGCGGGAACAGGGAGTACAGATTTCACAGGAAGCAATACGCAGGGGACTTACCGATATGACCTGGGAAGCACGTATGGAAGAAGCGAAACCTGATTTTTATATTGATGGTGCGCATAACGCAGATGGCATAGCAGCTTTTTTGGAAAGTGTCAGAAATATTGACTGCAGTGGTCAAAAGCATCTTATTTTCGGGGTGGTAGGAGACAAACAGTATGCAAATATGGCAGAACAGGTATTATGCAGTGGTCTGTTTGCTGATATTGCAGTGACTGTTCTTGCAACAGAACGTTCTGTTTCTGAGACGGAACTGGAGCAGACTTTTTATAATGAAGAAAGACTTTTACAAAAACAACAGAAAACAGCTTTTTTTGATAATGCAGCGAAGGCTTTGAAATGGACAATGCAGAATAAGAAAACGGGAGATATGGTGTTTACAGCAGGATCACTCTATCTGGCAGGCCAGATAAAGGCAGAACTGAGCAGTAAGATATAGTGCGCGGGATGATGACGCAGAAATGAGGTTTATATGATTAATTTTGAAGACGAACTCAAAAAATTTCACCCAAGTCTGGAAATTGAGGATGCGGAAGAAATGATTTGTAATCAGGATCTTGACGATATGGCAGATGTGCTTGTGAAGCTTTTAAAAGATGCCGGTGCAGATACCGATGGCAGGCATGCAGCAGGCAGACCTGTTACAAGAACGCCCAGAAACTGAAAGGAGTAAGTTTGCCATGAAATGTTATCATTGCGACTGCGAATTGACGGATCAGGACACCTGTCCGACCTGCGGCGCTGATGTTGCTTTATACAAAAAACTGATGAGCCTGTCAAATCTTTATTATAATGAAGGGTTGGAGAAGGCAACAGTCAGAAATCTGACAGGGGCGGCGGAAAGTCTTCATCAGAGTCTGAAACTCAATAAGGGAAATATTGATGCAAGAAACCTTTTGGGACTTGTATATTATGAGATGGGTGAGGTGGTCGCAGCACTCAGTGAATGGGTGATCAGCAAAAATCTGTCTGCAGAGGATAATGCAGCGGATGATTATATGAATGAACTGCGAAATAATCCGACACGTCTTGATACCATGAATCAAACAGTTAAGAAATATAATATTGCACTCAAGTATTGCCAGCAGGATAGTCTTGATCTGGCAGTGATACAACTGAAAAAAGTTTTGTCGATGAATCCGAGTTTTATCAGGGCACATCAGCTTCTGGCATTGTTGTATCTCAATAGTGGAAACTATGCCAAAGCGGAGCGTGAACTTGAAAAATGTGCAAGGATTGACACGGGAAACACCCTGACACAAAGATATCTGATGGAAGCGCGGCATATGCAGATACCGGGAGAAGATGAAACAAAACATCTCTCTGAAATCCCTTCCTCGAAGGAAGTTGTGCAGTACCGCAGCGGAAATGAAACGATCATACAACCGGTACATAACCTGCAGCCCAGGGGCGCAGTCTCCATGCTCAGCATAGCAATCGGAACAGTTTTGGGTATTGCAATTGCATGTTTCCTTATTTTACCTGCCAGGATTCAGGCGATTAACAGCAGTAATAAGGATCGTATTACAGCAATCAGTGAACAGTCAGATTCCAAATCAGCTCAGCTCACGGAGTATGAGCAGCAAATTGCAGATTTAAAAAAAGAAAAAGATGGATTACAGTCCCAGATTGATTCCTATCAGGGAACGGATACGACAATGGATGCCATGGATGCATTAATGGCAGCTACGAGTACTTATCTGACCAAGCCTTCTGATACCGAGACAATAGCGGGATATTTGGAACATGTTGATTTGAGCAAAATGGGTTCATCCGCTACGGCTGAATTTACGGAGCTTTATAATTCACTTGTGAAGCTGGTGGGACCGAGAATGGCAGCTATGTATTACAGCAGTGGTTACTCGGCATACAAGAAACAGGATTATGATACAGCAGTTACAGCCTTGACTGCGGCATACCAGTATGACAATACCAATGGGGATGCGTTGTTTTATCTTGCCAACTGTTATTATGAAAAGGGGGATACCGATCAGGCCAAGAAAATTTATGATCAGGTTATAAATGATTTCCCGGGAACCAGAAAGGCAAGCAACTCGGAAGCAAAGATTGCAGAGATTAATAATGCTACTAATTAATGAAAAGAGGCGTGTAAATTGGCACGTGAGATGATTTTCAAAATGGAAAGGCCCGGTCTTCTGAAAGAAGGAGATCCGATAACAGTGACCGAAGGGGTTCTTCCAAGCAATTATTATTATACGATCGATCCATCTCTTGCAATGTCCGCTAATTATCCGTTTCGCGAGCGAATGGCGGAAAAGAACGGAATAGTGACGGAAGTTGTTGAGAATGCGAGAGGATATTATGTGAAGGCTGTTTTTGGTACAGACAAGGGATAGAAAAGGAGTGTGAAAGTATGAAAAAAATAGCAACAGACAAAGCGCCTGCGGCAATCGGCCCCTATTCACAGGCAATTCAGGCGGGGGATTTTCTTTATGCATCGGGGCAGATTCCGATTAATCCAGCAACTGGAAATATTTCAGGTGAAGACATTACAACACAGACAGACCTTGTCTGCAGAAATATAGGTGAAATTCTTTCTGCGGCAGGTACGGATTACGAGCATGTTGTAAAAACGACCTGCTTTTTAGCGGAAATGTCTGATTTTGCAGCATTTAACAGTGTATATGAAAAGTATTTTACAGGCAAACCGGCAAGAAGCTGTGTTGCAGTAAAACAACTTCCCAAGAATGTGCTTTGTGAAGTTGAAGTTGTATGTTACCTTGGAAAATAAGGTGTGGTCCGTGATGAAATCAAACAGAAAGTATAGATTGGCTGCAGTTATTTTATGTGCAATGATTTCCTGTTGCGGTTGCAGTAGCTTTTCTGGTCAGAAAAATATTGATTCCGGTATGAATTATCTTGAGAATCATGATTATGAAAGTGCGCTCGCAAGCTTTTCACAGGCACAAAAGGCCGGAGAAAGTGCGAGGCTTCTTTATCGCGGAATGGGGATAGCTGATTTGAAGATGGCAAATTATGCAGAAGCGGCAAAAGCGTTGGAAAAGTCGCTTGCTGCGAGCTGGGGTATTGTGGATGCCATGGATTTTGATACAAATTACTATCTTGCAGAAGCACTTTCCGGAGAAGGGGATTATACCGGTGCAATTCAGGTATACAGTGCAATACTCAATCTGCATGAAGATGAGCGTAATGCCTATTACCTGAGGGGAGTTACGGAACTGAAGAACGGTGATTATGACAGTGCCTCTGCAGATTTCACCAAAACAATTGCACTTGCACCAAAGGATTACGACCGGATCATTATGATTTATCAGGCACTTGCTGATTATGGCCATCAGGATGAAGGAACGGCAATTTTACAAACGGCAATGAGTCAGGGAAGTTCTTCCATGACAAATTTTGAAAAGGGACAGATTTCATATTATCTTGGAAATAATGCGGATGCGCAGAATTATCTGGAAGGGGCACGAAGTGAAAAGGGAAATTCGGATAATGCGGCAGTGATTCTTCTTTTGGGCCAGACAGGGGAAAAGCAGCAGGACTATAATTATGCTGTCAGTGTCTATAAATCATTTTTGCAGGATAATCCCAAACATGCTGATGTGTACAACCGTCTTGGAATTTGTGAGATGAAAATGGGAAGTTATGAAGCAGCGATAGCTGATTTTGAAACGGGACTGGCTTTGAAAGATGTTTCTGTAAATCAGGCGCTTTTGCGTAATGAAATGACAGCATATGAGTATGCCGGAAACTTCGAACAGGCGAAAACACTGATGGAAACCTATTCCAAAACATATCCGGAAGATCAGCAGGCAGCCAGGGAGAAGATATTTTTGTCTACCAGATAACAATCAAAAAAGGCTTTTCTCTCTGCGTTTTTAAAGAGAAAAGCCTTTTTGAATGTCAGGAGATATTTACTGGTCTACGGAGTCCATATTGTCTACAGAATGGATATCATCGCTTCCGAAGCCAATATCCTGCATGTTGACGGTTCTACGTTTTAAACGGCATTTTTCAGATGTTTGCAGAATATAATCCTTTATTTCTGAGCCGTGGCGGATGTTCTTCATAACGATTGTACGGTCTGTAACGTCAGATGTGAAACAGGTAACAGTTGAAAGACCGAACAGGCGCTGAAAAAGATTTCTGGAAAGCTCAACATCACTGATTCGATACATATAACAGTCATTTTCTTTTATATTGATGAGCCCGGAAACAATAACGAGGTCAGTTTCATAAATGCGGAAGTGGGTAAAAGGCCACGGGACGCCAAAAAACAGCAGGCGCGTGGTTTCCTTATATACAAGATTTCCTTTTGCAAGAATGGAAGCTGATGAATGATTTGTATCCATTTTTTCCTTTCTCCGGGATATATTCCGGAAAGCAAGATTCAAATAAAAATGTAAATTGGATTTTGCAAAACCTGAACGGATCATCCACGATCTGCCAGGAGCCATGCTCGGAATTTGCTGGGCAAATCCCTCACTGCAGAGTATCCGCCACATGAATTTGTGTCAAATCATACTCCCGAATGCAAGCATTCGTCGCATGATTTGATACAAATTCGCATGACTCTGAACAGTTACATGATAGATGAAATTAAGAAAAAAGTAAATAGAGGCAGATTGACTTTGCGTAAGCAGAAAATTATAATCCAATTACCGGAATGGCAACAGTTTATTCAGTAAAGGATGGAAATGGACGAAGAAAAATACAGACATGTTTTGAATGAAATGAAGAATGATCCCAGAATTCGGCAGATGCAGAAGTATCCACAGCATGGGTCCTGCAATACTTATCAGCATAGTGTATTTGTGGCAGAAGGATCGTACAGGCTTGCCAGACTGCTGCATATTCGGGTGCGTGAGGCGGAACTTGCCAGAGGAGCCATGCTGCATGATTATTATCTTTATAATATTCGTGAGAGCGGATACAGTGCCTGGCGGCATGGAACGGGACATGCATGTATTGCGCTTGCCAATGCACAGGAAAGTTATGACCTGACGGATTTGGAAAAGGATATTATATATTCACATATGTGGCCGCTTAATATCACGCATATCCCGCATTATCGCGAAAGTGTTATAGTAGGGATTGCGGATAAATACACGGCATCCCGGGAACGTCTCCACCAGTGGAGAACAATATTATCATTATGTTTGAGGAGAAGAACAGTATGAATCAGTGTGCAATTGCACTTTGGAACAAGGAAGAATATAACTACCCTATGGCGATTGATTTTGTACCAAATATTGTACCGTATTTACAGGAAGATGACAGTGTACATCCCTGTATGTTAGTGGTTCCCGGAGGAGGGTATTGCTTTGTGTCACCATCAGAAGGGGAGATTGTTGCAGACAGATTTCGGGATAAGGGATATCAGACTTTTGTTCTTACTTATACCGTGAATATGCTTATGAATGAGCCACTCAAAGACCAGCCGCTGAAGGATATTGCAAGAGCAGTTCGGCTGATCAGAAAAAATGCGGAAAAATGGCATATTGATCCAAAACGTGTCTATATTTGCGGCTTTTCGGCAGGCGGACATCTCTGCGCGGATGCATGCGTACATTTCATGGAGGCGGCAGACTCAAATCCGGAATTTGCGGATATTTCAGCAAGACCGGATGCGGGAATATTATCCTATCCGGTCATTACTTCCGGAGAATATGCGCATCAGGACTCTTTCAGGGCACTTCTTGGAAGTGATATATATGAAAGAAATGACCGGGAAAGTCATGATCAATTAAGACATGCAAGCCTTGAAACACAGGTAAGTGAGCAGACTCCGCCATGCTTTTTGTGGCATACTGCAACAGACGGCCTTGTTCCGCCGCAGAACAGCTTCCTGTTTGCACAGGCTTTGCAGGAAAAAGGAATTTTGCATGCACTCCATATTTTTTCAAAGGGAAATCATGGTCTTTCTGTTGCAAATTCAGAATGGGCACACGGCAGATTTGGTGAACCCTATTGCATGGAACAGAATGTAAATATCGCACAGGCAATTCGGGAAGATCGAATTTTGATGCCCAAAGAGAGCAAAAAGGCATTTCTGGAGTCATTTCACGAAGTACCTACCAAAGAGGATCTGCAGCAGAACATACCCAATCCGGAGGTCGCACTCTGGCTGGAACTGGCAGATGCCTGGATCAGGAGTAACTGGTAAAAATGATGGTGAGGCAGCAAAAAAACGCATATTTGACTGAGGTGTGAAGTGCTGTAAAAATCAGCAGGATATTATATTTGACAATGAAATGCTAAAATGTATATACTTGGTAAAACGGTTTATAATGAAGCGAGGGGAATCGCATAATGACAATTAAAGAAGTAGCGAAAATATGCGGCGTTTCACCTGCAACAGTGTCAAATGTCATCAATGGTAAACATAAGGCGGGAAATGAGACAACACGAAGAATTCTGGATGTGATCAAAGAAAATGATTACCATCCAAACCAGATCGCACAGGGACTTCGCAGACAATCAACGAGACTGGTCGGACTTCTGGCTGAGGATATGACAATGTTCAGTACTCCGCTCATCATTGATGGAATTGTGCGCTTTTGCGAGGAAAACGGTTATAATGTGATACTGGAGAATATGCGTCTCTACGCACGTTGGCAGGATAGCTGGTTTCATAACAATCAGAAATATCAATCCGCATTGCAACCGGCGATACGGGAACTGATGTCGCTCAGAGTTGACGGAATGATTTATATTGCGGGACATGAGCGGATTGTGGAAGGCTTTGACGAACTGCCGGTTCCAACAGTAGCAGCCTATACATATACAACCAATCCGAGAGTACCTGCGGTTGTAATAGATGATGAAAAAGGCGGTTATGAGATTACGGACCATCTGATTCGTATGGGACACAGGAAAATCGGCGTATTGGCAGGAGAAATGGATAATCTGCACGCACAGGCGAGGATAAGAGGATATCAGAAAGCACTTTTTGAGAATGGATTATTATGTGATCTGGACCTGATTCACTATTGTGCATGGAACCGTGAGGCGGGATATCAGGCAGCAGGACTTTTTTCGGGTAGTGGCGTAACCGCCATTTTCTGTTTTTCAGATCAGATTGCCGGAGGTGTATATGATTATATGCACGCACATAATATGGAAGTTGGAAAAGATATATCAGTAGCGGGTTATGATGATCAGGTAATGGCAGAATATCTATACCCAAGTCTGACAACAATGAAACTTCCACTTTTTGATATTGGCTATCATTCTGCGCAGAAACTCA
>JAGOGF010000073.1 GCA_017996845.1 Butyrivibrio sp. | reverse complement strand
AGAAAATGAGGATTGATCTGTTCTGCAAGAAGACGTACTTCGGCATTATATTTCTCTCTTTCATCCAGTTGCAGCCGGGCCATCTGCTGACGGATTGTCTGCTGCATGGAATCAATGGAACTGCCAAGTTCTCCGATTTCATCATTTGAAGGGGTAAAAGGTAAGCCGGTGTAGGTATTGTCCTTTATTTCTTCTACGGAATTCATCAGTAGTTTTAACGGTTTGGTAATATACATGGAAATCTGCAAAGACAATAGGGTTATGATCAAAATACCGATGATGGCGATCAGAATCAGGAAATGCGTAATGGACTGAACCTGCGGCGTCAGATTATAACGGTCCAGAAAATAAACTACGTGAAGATTGCTGTTTTTTACAGGAGCAGTCAGAAAATAGTAATTATCGATCAGAATTTTGCTCCTGCCTGCAGAGAAAGCATCTGAGAGCTGATTTTTATAGCTTTCGGAGCTGATGATCGTCCAGTTATCTGCAGAATCGGACAGACTGACAGGGCGTCCGCTGTCATCAGCAAGGTAAAGGGTACCCTGCAGATCCTTGTCGGCATACAGATCCAGATATTTTTCTATTTTGGAGGCATCCAGCAGAATATACAGATATAAAGATACCTTTCCTTTATCTGCCAGTAAGGTATAGGAACTGTCCTTCGACAGATACAGGGGGACGGAAATCGGAATAACAGAACCAAGATGCCGGAAAGGACTTTGCATCATCGGAAGAAAAATAATTTTTCCATTATTGTTTTTGCGTACATTACAAAACCAGTTATAGGAGTCGCTGCGCAGTCTGAATCCAATCGGATAAAAAAAGGTTCCGGAATTATTGACCAGTACGGCAGCACTCACAGTCGGATATAATGTGGAAAAATCATTCAGACTGTTCTGCAGATCATTGTTCAACTGAATATAATGTGTTGCGTCATCCGCGGCAGCCCGTTTTAAAAACACGTTCAGACTGGCTCTGCTTGTAAGTGCAACAAAGCGCCGCAGCTCGGAATCATAAGTGCCGGAGATGGAAGAGGATGCATTTGTAACAATCAGATCAGATGCTTTCAGAGAACTGTCCAGGAAATACTTTGACAAAAAAATCTGAACGGCAAATTCTGCGCACAAAATGGCAGTCATGGTAATTAAAACCATGGAAAGCCACATCCTGAAGCGCAGTTTTGATTTGTACCTGTTATGAATGGATAAATGAAGTTTTCTTTTTATGATATTCATTCATGCAACCCTTCTGCAAATTCCGCAGGTGACATATTAAAACAGTTTTTAAATGCCCGTGAGAAAGAACGATAATCCTGATAACCGAGTAAATATGCCACTTCCGTAACTTTTGAGGATGGGTTGCGCAAAAGCGTTTTGGCATAGTCCATTTTCTGATGGAGCAGGTAATCACGGAAATTAACACCTGTTTTTGCCTTAAAATAAATTGTGATGTAGGATTCACTCAGATTGACATGTGCGGCGATATCTTTTGCGGTAATGTTTTTACGGAGATTATCCTGAATATATTGTTTGATTGCGAGAATCATATCATTTTGATGAATGGAGTCAGTTTCCCGCAGTACATTGCTGAAACAGGAAAAAGTATTATACATGACCTCCTGCAGACCGCGAATGGAAGTCTCCTGCTTGATACTCTCAAGAGCAAGCGCAAAATCCAGTTTCTGTTCGCTTCCGGGATATGCAGAAGAAAATTCCTTCTGTATATTTACAATCAGATAGACGCACATGCCACGTACGAAATCCGGAGGTGGAAAAGATACATAAAATAGTGATTTAAAAAAATGCTCACAAAAAGAATGAATTCCGTTCATATCATTTTTAAGAATATAACTGCTCAGCTGTTCCGGATGAATATCTGTAACGGCAAAATCGGGCGTTTTTGTGCAGATGACAGAAGAATCATATACCTGTAATCCAGTATCATACAGATTATAGGATAAAGCGGAAACCGCCGAGGCATAGGATACCGGAGTGTTTTGCAGAGAAGACACGGTACTTCCGATACCGGCATACAGTTTCAAACCTTCTGATGCAGAAATCCTTCCGACAGCTTTTCGGATCGTTTCTGAGAGAAGTTCAAATGGATTCGTGAGATTCAGGATAATCAAAATATGATGAGAATCCTGAACCCAGATGAAATGCGGATAGGCCGTCAAAAGCAGATCGGTGCGTTCTTTTATTCCGGAGAGCAGCTCCTGCTCACCGAAAGAATCATCATAATCAAGTTGATAGATAACAATGCAGGAAGGGATATTTTTCAAAAAAGGAAACAGGTCGGCAAAAGACTGATGTGCGTGAGATGTATTGGTTATTTCGCCGTGCAGAAAGGAATTCAGAAAATGAATGCGCTCTGTCATCAACTGCGCTTCCCGTTCCTGTTGCTGCTGCAGATCGCGTTTGGTTATTTCTGAGACCAGGGTCTGTGACAGGCGCATGATCTCATTACAGAAAGCCGGAACATCAAGGGGCTTAAGAAAATATCCTTTTGCACCATATCGGATGGCTTTCTGTGCATAGGTAAAATCGTCATAGCCGGATAAAATCAAAAAGCATGTATCGGGACTGCTGTCTACGGATTTTTGAATCACTTCCAGTCCGTCCATCCCCGGCATTCTGATATCCATAATGGCAAAATCAGGCTGGTGCATTGCAATCATGGAAAGTGCTTCTGTACCGTTACCGGCGCAGCCGATTAAGGAAAAGCGCGGATCACATTGCAGGATAATATTTGTCAGGCCGGTGCAGATATTCTGTTCATCGTCTGCAATGATAAAAGTTATTTGAGGATTCATATCTGCATCCTTTCTGTCAGATTCGGTATTTTGACTTAGAAAAACTATGGATTGATTATAAAATGGATGCGTTTTGCTGTCCATGTTTATTCGTGCTCTGCCAAAGAAGTCAAATATAACGCCTTACTTTATTCATATATTTTATATATTCATCTCCAAACTGTCTGATGCACCATCTTTCTTCAGACAGAATGATCCAGTGTGCTGATATTTGAAAAACCATCAGGATTAGAAATAATATCAGAGAATGTGTAAGAATTACGCATCCCAGGAAATAGACAAAGTATGCCACATACATCGGATTGCGGGAAAAACGGTATAGTCCCTTTAGATTAATGCCATTCTCCGAGGGCTTTGCAAAATCAGAGATTGCACCAAAACACAATAAAATTCCTACGGCATATGTTATCAATCCTATAAAAAGCCAATGCTGCAGAATCGTAATTTTAAGAAAAAACAAGTAGACGAGAAAAAGGATATTTGAAATTTGATAAAACCAGTATGCTATTTTCTCTTTCCCAATGAGCGGCGCAAAGAAAACGGCACGTTTTAGTCCGTCCTTACTTAATATGCTTAATAGTCCGAATCTGATCAGAAAAAAAGGAATTAAAAGAAAAAACCATTCATATTGTCTCCAACTTTTGGATATCTCATTTTGCAATTGTTCAACTGAATTTTCAAAAGTCCAAATCAGTATTATGACAGAATTATTCTATAAAAAATTCACTGTTGTGACACATGTTTTTTGCTGAAAGGCCTATCATGTTTTTGCTTGTTGCGGCAAAATGTGAGGCACTGTCAAATCCTGCCATCAGCGCTGCATCTGTAATATTATTTCCACAAAACAGATATTGATAAGCTTTTTCAAGTTTCATCATTGCCAGATAGCTGTTAAGCGATGTTCCTACCTGTTCTTTAAAAAGATGAGACAGTCTGCTTTGGGAGATATGAATCAATGCAAGAATTTCATTAATTGTATCAGGATTGATTTCTTCCTTCTTTTTAATAAAGTTCAGGACTTGTATCATTCTTTCATCACTGATTTCGGATCGATTAAAATCCAGTTCCAGTATCGCAAGCATTTTGTTATAAGTTTCATAGTATGTTTCCCTGTTGGCTTTGAGGTCTTTTACATCAAAAATCTGTCTGAGAGATTCAATTAACGTATGATCCAGAAGACAATAATCTGATTTCAATAAATATTTTTTTTTTTAATCTCACGGGCAATATTGGAAGCATCTTCAAATGAAAAGACAAAATGTCTTTGAGAATTACAATAAATGGTATGCATAACATTGGAATTGATTATAATGCCTTCACATACTATTTTTTCATTTTTGACAATTATTTCTATTGAGTGGTCCAGACCGATGGCAATATGCTTTGCCCAATGCTTATGTATGTCAGGCTGATTAAAATCCGCGACTGACAAGATATGATCTATACCAAAATAAATATCGTGCAAAATGTTTTCCCTGCCTTATACTGTGTGTCAAAGCTGTTTTGCAATATTATACACCAAAACAAAAAACAAGGGCTTTGAACCCTTGTTTTTTTGCTGCTTTTTAATTGTGCAGATCAAGAAATTTGTATAGTTCCGCTGTAACAAGTAGCAGGTTTCCGACCTGGCAGTGCTGTTCCCCGCCTTCTTCTTTGGTATATACTCTTGCAGTAACAGATTTTGCATTGACAAGTTCTTTCTGAATCTGTTTCATACGTGTAACAGGTACATATTGATCATTTTCACCGGCTAACAGCAGAACATTCTGCGTAATTTTATCTATACAACATGACAAATTGTGCTTTTCTATGCTGTTTAAAAAATCATAAGGGCTCTTTGTACCGGTAATGTACATGCCATGCCTGATCTTCCAGTCAAGATCAATGCTTTCCTTCTTTTTTCCTTCAAGGATTCTATTCAGCAGCAGTTTTGATTGCCGGAAGAAAGGTCCCTTCGAATGGAATCTCAAATCTCTGAATCATTTTATCTTCATTTGCTTTCTCAAAGCATTCTCTGAAATTATGGTAACAGTCAATTTTTTCATGGATATTATCAGTCATGTAAAACTCAGCCATTCGGTAATAGTAGGTTGCCTGAGAATATCGCCCTTCATTTTTTGCCTGTTCAGCCAATCTGTTTCAGTTTTCTGTCCAGCTTGTCATATCTTTTATGTAGGGAATACTCGATTTTATTTCTTCTATGCAGGCATTTTCTTCGCCGTATGTTACGATGCGGTTTATCTGGAAGTTGAATTGTTCGTTTTCAATAAATTTGTAAAACATGATTTTACGCTCCTTTTTTCTTTTCTGTGTACGCTTTTTATTATAAATATTTTTCTTGATTCAAACTTTCAAATAGATGCTATTGCAAATTAAAGTGAACCTGCATGATTTTTTGATGATCATTGTTATATCGGGGAGCAGAAAGATGCGATCAGGAGTGAAGTATATCCTGGATTGTGAGAAGACAGGTGATCAGGAAGTTTGATTTGATCAAATATAAAAAATATAAAATAATGTTTCATATATATTGAATAATTAGTGAAAAAATATTACAATCGGAATAATTGATAACCACATATAAGGAGGCTTACATGATAGAAATAGAAAAAATGCCGACAGAGCAGGCAAATCCCAGATCGGCCCATATTGACACGATGTCTGTTATGGAAATGGTGGAGTTGATAAACAGTGAAGATGCTATGGTGGTTGAAGCAGTTGCAAAGGAAAAGGAACATATTGCGGCTGCAATTGAGAAAATATATGAACAGTTGCATGCAGGCGGCAGACTGATATACTGCGGAGCGGGAACATCAGGAAGGCTGGGAGTTTTGGATGCGGTAGAATGTCCGCCGACTTATTCAACCGATCCGGCAATGGTGCAGGGATTGATTGCCGGAGGAGAGATGGCAGTTTTCCACGCAGTGGAAGGTGCGGAAGACAGGGAGGAACTGGGCATTCTGGATCTGCAGAAAATTGATTTTAATCAAAAGGATATTCTGGTTGGAATTGCCGCAAGTGGCAGAACTCCTTATGTCCTGGGCGCGATGCAATATGCCAGAGCATGTGGCGCATTTGTGATCGGAGTGACCTGCAGCCCGGACAGTCCGATTGACAGGACTGCAGATATCGGGATTGCACCTTACCCGGGACCGGAAGTGGTAACCGGTTCAACCAGAATGAAATGCGGAACAGCGGAAAAAATGGTATTGAACATGCTGACGACCTGCACGATGATCAAGATGGGAAAAGTATACGGGAATCTCATGGTAGATGTCAGTCCAACCAATGAAAAGCTGCTGTACAGATGTGTTTCCATCATTTGCACGGCTACAGGGTGCAGTGCAGAACAGGCAAAAAAAGCACTTGAAAAAAGTGAGAACAGGGCAAAGACTGCAATCGTTATGATTTTGTGTGATTGTGATGCAGAAGAAGCAGACAGGAAACTGGAAAAGGCAGATGGGCATACATACGGAGCAGTAAGAGTATAACGGAGATTATGCGGATTATGGATAATGCATTAAAAATAAAAGTCGGACAGAGACTTGTGGCAGGATTCCCCGGGTATGAATTGAACAGGGAGTTCATTGAGGCAGTCAGGGAATATAAAATCGGAAATGTAATTCTTTTTTCCAGAAATATCAAAGACTGGGGACAGCTGAAAAAACTCTGTATGCAGATTACAGAACTGATCAAACGTGAAACAGGAGAAGCTCCGTTTATCATGATCGATCAGGAGGGCGGAGGTGTAACCAGAATTGCAGATGCGCAGATGAATGTTCCGGGGCAGATGGCTCTGGCTGGAACCGGAGATCCGCAGATGGTACGCCGTGCAGCAGAAATAACTGCACAGGAGCTCAGAAGCTGTGGAATCAATATGAATCTGGCACCTGTGATGGATATTAATTCCAATCCGGATAATTCCGTAATTGGTGCAAGAAGCTATGGGGAAGATGCAGAGACGGTTGCCAGGTATGGTGTGTGTGCCATAGAGGGTTATCAAAAAGAAAAGATTGCATGCTGTCTGAAGCATTTTCCGGGGCATGGTGATACAGCCGTTGATTCACATCTGGGACTACCGGTGGTGGATAAGAGTCTGGAAGAACTTGCACAAAGTGAGCTGATTCCGTTTCAGAAAGGAATGGAAGCAGGTGCACCGGCAATTATGACAACACATATTCTGTTTCCTCAAATTGAATCGGGAAAAGTACCGGCGACGATGTCACGTGCGATTATCAGTGGACTTCTGCGTGAAAAAATGGGCTATAAGGGAATGATCATTTCCGATTGTATGGAAATGAATGCGATCGCGCAGTATTACGGAACAGTGCACGGAGCAGTGGAAGCGGTAAAGGCGGGTGTAGATCTGATCTGTATCTCAAATACGGTTATGTTTGCAATGGAAGCGGCACAGCAGATTTATCAGGAAGTACAGGCCGGCAGAATTAACATAGAAGAATTTGAAGAGTCAGTGGCAGGAATTCATGCATACAAAGAGCAGTTCTGCAGCATAAATGGAATTGATTCTGAAATAGAAGCAAATGAAACGGCAGTCAGACAGGAAATTGCGCAGATGCGTCTTTTGACAATCAGACCGTATCATCAGGATATCGTGGAAATTCCGATAAGTGGAAGCAATCCGCTGTTTATCGGTTGCAAAGATTATCGGACAGCAAAAGTAGCAGATCAGTCCGGTGAGGTATTTACGTTTGCGGAATACATGAAGACGCAGGCAGGATGCGGACAGGCGTTTGTGACTTCACAGAATCCGGGGAAAGAAGAAATCGGGAAAATATTGTATGAATATGAAGAGAATCAGTATACAGCTGTGATTTATGGTCTGTATAATGGACATATAAAGACGGGACAGCTGGAACTCGCCAAAGCGATTGCGGCAAAGGCAGCAGATCAAATGTGCCCTATGGCTGCGGTGGCACTCATGGATCCGTATGATCTGGATGAAATGCCGGAAAATGTCGTGCGCATCGCAGGATGGGAATACAGCAAACCCCAGTTTCAACAGATATGGAAATATTTGAATTGGAATGGTCGGAAAGAGGAATAACGAGAGAATGACAAATGTAGAACTCAGAATAAAAGGAAAGTATGATTCCTTAAGTGATGCGGAAAAAACGGCTGCAGACTATTTCCTGAAGCATCCGCTTGATGTTATCAATCTTCCGGTGAGCATACTTGCAGAAAATTCGAAAGTCAGTTCTGCGGCATGGATCAGGTTCTGCAAGTCAATTGGTTTTGATGGATTAAAAGACTTACGACACCATCTGTTTGATGAACAGAATAGAGATATTCAGAAGCAGAGTGAGGATAAAGAGACTGTTTTTTCAGACCTGAATGAAGGCGGGTCTCCAGAGCAGATTCTGCATACAGTTGCTGCACTTACTGAAAAGGCGGTCGTAAATACGGCAAAAATCCTGCAGCCGGAAGCGCTTGAAAAGGCTGCAAAGGCGATTCAGAAGGCTGATTCTGTCAGAATGTTCGGAATGGGTGCATCATCGCTGGTAGCAGAAGACTTTTATAATAAACTTCTGCGGATCGGGATCAGTGCTGTTTTCAGCAAAGATTCCCATATTCAGCTGGGTTACAGTTCAACGCTGACAAGTAAAAGTGTGGCAGTTTTTATATCGGATAAGGGACAGACGCAGGAAGTGCTGCAGGCATTACAGGAAGCACAGAAACATGGCTGTACGATAATTGGAATCACAAGATATTCTGAAAGTATGCTCTCAAAAGACTGTGATATTCTGTTGTATACATCTTCACCTGAAGCTTATATGAGAAGCGGTGCCATGAGCAGTCGTATCGCACAGTTGATGGTAGTAGATATACTTTTTACGATTATTGCAAGTGCAAATTATGAGAAGATCAGGCAGCCACTGGAAAACAGTTATCGGATATGCCAGAAGCATCGCATGGCAGATAAGAAGTTATGAGGAGCTGAGAAAATCAGCTGATAGAGGAATATGAAAATGCAGGAAGAATGTAAGTTTTACCTTGGAATGGATGGTGGCGGAACCAAGACAGAATGTGTATTGCTGGCAAAGTCTCCGAATGGGTTATTACGGGAAGAGAACAGATTCTGTGTGTCCGGAATTAATTATAACAGTTATAGCAAGGAACAGATCAGAACTGCTTTGTTTGAAATTGGAGAAAGAGTGGAGAAAATTCTTCCCGGAGGGCAGAAGCTTGCAGGAATGGGAATCGGAGCAGCCGGAATCAGTAATCCGGAAGCAGTTCCCTTTCTATTGAAATGTGCAGAGAAAGCAGGATTTTCGTGCACATGCGAAATCTGTGGAGATGACAAGGCAGCACTGGTCGGTGCAGTCGGCACAGGCAAAGGAATCCTGCTCATATCGGGTACCGGATCGGTATGTCTTGCATCTGATGGTGCAGGGCATTTTTATCGTGCAGGAGGATGGGGACATCTGATTGATGATGCGGGAAGTGCCTATGCGATCGGAAGAGATATACTGAGCGCCGTTGTAAAAGCAGCAGACGGCAGAGGAGAAAAGACACTACTGACAGAAGTGGTAAAAAAATATCTGCAGATATCCGATATACAGCAGCTGATTGCCTATGTCTATGCGCCGGAAACCGGTAAAAAGGGAATTGCAAAGTTGTCTGCACTTTTGGATACTGCATTGAAACAAAAAGATGAAGCTGCAATTTGCATTGCGCAGAATGCGGTAAATGAGCTGATGGAACTGATAAAGGCAGTCAGCAGACAGATAAATGATAAAACCGATGGCAGCAGGCAGCTAATCCCCCTGATTATAGGCGGTGGGGTACTGCTCCATAACAGGTATATCAGGGAGCGGTTGGAAGAAATGCTTGTAAAAGAAAATCCGCACATTGCTCTGACAGCACCGGAACAGGACGCGGCATACGGAGCTGCAATGCTGGCAATGTATAAGGCAAAAAGTGAATAACGTGAAAGTTTTTTAATGAAAATCTTTCACGCGAAAGGTCTGCGACGAAGTGCAGACCTTCATGAGAAAAACTGCACATGCAGTTTTACCTTATGCCTTCGAAAAAAAGCTTCGGCATGGAGACAAAAATGAAGACAATTCTGGGGATTGATCAGATCAGCGATTATCATACTTTTTTTCAAAATAAAAGGATCGGACTGATTACAAATTATTCCGGCGTAGATTCGAAATGGCGGGATAATATAGATGTATTTATGCAGAAGGGATATACAATTGTCAAAATATATACGCCTGAACATGGCTTATATGGCAGCCCGGACGGTGAAAAAGTGGGGGATATGCTGCATCCCAAATACAAAATACCCGTAATTTCGCTTTTTGGTGACAAGCGAAAACCATCTGAATCTGATCTGAAGGGAATCGATGTACTTGTTTTTGACATTCAGGACGTGGGTCTTCGCTATTATACGTTTATATACACAATGACTTATTGTATGGAAGCCGCCGCACAGGCAGGAATAACCTTTATTACATTGGACAGACCCAATCCGCTTTCCGGCAGTATTTATTCAGGTGGTTGTATGCAGACTGCATATGCATCTTTTGTGGGCAATTATGAAATGCCTGTCAGGTACGGACTGACGATCGGCGAAGTCGGAAAATATTTTTGTGATTACCGAAAACTAATAATGGATTACCATGTGATTCCGCTTCAGAATTACACAAGAGATATGTTTCATCCGGATACCGGGCTGATCTGGAATATGCCTTCGCCGGCGCTTGCAACATATCAGAGTACAGTGTGCTATAACGGTGGCTGCTTTGCAGAAGCAACCAATCTTTCGGAGGGGCGTGGCACTCCCAAACCGTTTCAGATATATGGAGCACCTTTTATTGACATGGATGTCATTTATGAGAGTATGCAGGAGGCAATGTCCGTATTCTGTTATAGTCAACAGGAAGGCAGCAAAACAAATATTTTTGCTTTCCGGAAAAGAGCTTTCATTCCGCAGACATCCAAATATACCGGACAGCTCTGTTATGGACTGGAATTTGAACCACTTGACAGGCGTGCGGATTTTCTACCTGTCTTTTTGCTGTTCCTGCACATAATCGCTGAGCATTATCCGGAATTTGAAGTATATGAGGATGCAGATCAGCGAGAAAATACAATTGCAAATCTGACAGGCGGAATGGACGTGGCGCGGTATTTGTCCGGGGAAATGAAACTGGAGGAACTGCTTGGACTGTGGGATGAGCAACAGCAAAGCTTTGATGAAAAGGTGGATTCGCTGAGAATATATCGGTAAGGTATGTGGATTTTCATCCGCACCGGAAGGAGAAAAGATGAAAATGCGTATATTGATATGCACTGTGACAGTCTGCTTAGCGCAGCAGAAAATCATTTAGAGGATATATATGATAACCCTGCGGGGATGGTGGATATTAAAAGACTGCGGCAGGAAAGTGTGCTTGCACAGTTTTTTGCGATTTTTTTTCCACCGCAGCAGGATGCATATATGAAAAGTTTTGCTTCGGATGAAGCATACTTTGATTGCCTGCATCATATTTTTGAGAATACGCTGCGAAAATATCCGGAAGAAGTTATTTTTGCAGGAAGTGCAAAAGACATTCTGGATAATCAAAAGAAAAACTGTCTTTCAGCTTTTTTGACGCTGGAAGATGGGAGAATCGTTGACGGCAGACTGGAGAATTTGCAGAGATTTTATGATATGGGAGTCAGGCTGATTACATTAACCTGGAATTATGAGAACTGCTTTGGTTTTCCCAATTCAGGGAAAAAGGATGAGATGGAAAAAGGCCTGAAAAAATTTGGGTTTGAAGCTGTGGCAGAGATGAACCGGCTTGGAATGCTGGTGGATGTTTCACACTTATCCGACGGCGGATTCTATGATGTGGCAAAAGTCTGTAAGGGACCTTTTGTGGCCTCCCATTCCAATGCGAGAGCAATTGCACCGCATCCGAGAAATCTGACAGATGATATGATCCGTGTGCTGGCAGAACATGGTGGTGTGGCAGGGCTTAATCTGGAAGGGTATTTTCTGAATCCCGATATTGGAGATGCGCACAGCACAGTAGACAGAATGGTGCAGCATGTTCAGCATATGCTGCAGGCAGGCGGTGAGGATCTGATTGCAATCGGCACTGACATGGATGGAATTGAAGGACAGTTGGAGATTGCGGAACCATCCAAAATGGAACTGCTTTTTAC
>JAGOGF010000207.1 GCA_017996845.1 Butyrivibrio sp. | reverse complement strand
TGTATAAACCATGCCGGGCTTTGCCTGTTCTCCTATTCTCTTCCCCAGCTCATAGGTATCTTCCCTGCTGCCGGATTCTATTCTTGTTGATTCTCTCATGCTTCATCCTGAAGTCTCTGAACCATTTCCCAGAGCGCCTTTGCACTGTTAAAGTTCTGCGGTACAATTTCATGTGCCGGAATGGAAATATCAAACTCATCATTCAAAGAACTGATAATCTGCAGAATATCAAATGAATCCAGAATCCCTCCATCGATTAAATCTGTCGTGTTCTCAAAATCTATATCTTCTTTTATTTCCTGTAATAGTTCGATCAGCCGATCCATTGTCATTTATCCTTCCTTTTTCATTTTTCCGGAGACTTATCTATCATATTTAAAACACTTGTTTCCAGTGCTTTACGTGCAACCGATACTTTATTTTGACCGCTTTCATCCGCGTCGTACAGCAGAATTTCAGGCATGCTTCTGCTCAGAAACAGATAAATCCCCTCAGTTACAGAATATGCTCCCATATTGCAAAATGCAAGAATATCTCCACATGCAAGATTTGAAAATGGAGTCTGTCTGGTCAGAACGTCTGCCGTTGTACAAAGGCTTCCACACAATGCCCAGTTTTCCTGTCTGTCATCTTCTACTGTTTTCTGCACAGGTTTCAAATGCCTGATAATGGGGTTCTTCATACCCATTATCTGTCCAAGATACGTCACATGGTTCATTCCGCCATCCAGAATACTGTATGAAATTCCTTCATTTTTTTTCTGATCAACCACTTTTGTCAGATAATATCCGCACGCAGCGCTGAAAAAGCGTCCCATTTCAACAGTCAGCTCTGACCACGTCGCAGCATCCTTAAGTGCTTCCGCAAGTTCCCTGAGCGGGCGAAGTGTATCAGAAAAATCCTCTCCCGTAAAATACGGAACCGGAAGTCCCGGTCCATATTCCAGCTTTTTCAGGACAAATCCATACTGTATGTGAATCTGTTCGAACAGTTCCTTCAGCATCTGTAATTCCTTTTCCTGCTGTGCGATTTTCTTACGCTGTGTTCCCGCAAAAAAATGAATACCTTCAATCTGCAGATTCCGGAACTGATCCATGTTGGAAAAAATGTAATACAGATCTTCTCTGGACATGCCAAATTGACTGCCGGCGTTCAGACGCAGTAATACCGGAAGCACAGTGTCACGTTTTGCTGCTTCCATCTGCAAAAGTTCTGCCTGATGTATGGACTCCGCAGTATAAATACCTGCCTGCATTTCCACCGCATCCGCAATATCCCCTGCTCCCTTATACACGCCGGAATAAACAATTTTCCGTCCCTGAACATGAAGCTTCCTGCATATATCCAGTTCTCCGGGTGAGCATACTTCCAAATGTTCAATTTCACATGGCATTTCTGTAATCAGAAACGGATTTGCTTTGATGGAATAGCAAAGGTGAACTTTATCCCCTACTATTTTTTTGATTTCATTTATTCTTGTTCTGAACGCCTTTATATCAAATACATAAACGGGCGTTCCATATGTTTCTGCGATTTTCTGCAATTCTTCGTCTGTCATTTTACTTACCTCTTTTACTTCTTACCGTCCAGATAGATATCCATCAGCTGTTTTCTGTCAATTTTACCGTTTTTATTCAGCGGCATCTCATCCAGCATATGCACACTGTTAGGCAGCATAAACGGTGGAAGGCTCTCTCTGAGTTCCTTCAAAAGTTCCTTTCCATCGCAAATTCCTGTACAAAACAGTATAATTCGCTTTTTCACGGTATCATAGATACAACAGGCTCTTGTGACACCATTTCCTGACATCGCCGCCATTTCAATTTCACCAAGTTCAATCCGATGTCCGAGATGTTTGATCTGAAAATCTTTTCTTGATACGTATACCAATTTCCCCGCAGCATCGTATTTTCCGATATCCCCTGTTCGATACATTCTTTCGTGATAAAAGGGATTCAGCGGATTCTGCATAAATGCCTGCGCTGTCCGTTCCGGATCATTATAGTATCCAAGTGCCAGACAGGTCCCCGAAACACATATTTCTCCCTCAGTCCCGGATTGTATTACTTCTCTGTCGTGTTCGTCCAGCAAAAAAACTTTTTCATTTTCAAAAGGTACTCCGGCCGGAATGGTTTCCGTATCTTCATATACACGTTCCAGTATATGATAGGTGCAGTTGCAGGTAATCTCGGTCGGTCCGTAAAGGTTAACATACAAAGCATCCGGAAGATACTTCTGCCACACTTTCAAATGCTTTATGGGCATGACCTCCCCACTGAACATGATCATGCGTACCTTTTCCGGCACCTTATAGGACAGTCCGTTCATGATTGAAACAAAACACATGGCGCTGACAGCCCAGATCAGCACGGTAACCTGATGCGCAAAAAGATAATCCATAAGAGAAATCGGCGCACTGAAGAATTCTCTTGGAATGATCTGTACCCTGGCACCTGTCATCATCGCACTGTATATATCCTTTACTGAAACATCAAAATCAAACGGTGCCTGGTTTCCAATGACATCACTTTCCCGAATCTGAAATGTAGAAACAAAGCATTCAATAAAATCAATCACGGAACGATGACATACCGTAACACCTTTGGGTGTACCGGTACTTCCACTTGTAAAATTGACATAAAGAGGATCTGTATCCATTGCTGTTCTGCGTATGTTTTGCAGTTTATCCTCACAGACGACTCCCTGCTGCAGGATGTCCTCCAGACAAAAAACCGGGGCTTTCTCAGCGAATGTAAGCGCATTTTCAAAATTTGTACGGTCTGTCAGTATGACTGCCGGTTTCAGAACATCCAATGTTTTTTCGGTACGTGTATGCGGTTGTCTGATATCCAGTACACTATAAAATCCGCGCACATAAACAGCTCCCAGCATCCCACACATTGCAAGGCAGCTTTTTTCCAGATAAAATGCAACCGGACTGCATGGTTTAACCCGTTCTGCAAGAAAGCTTCCGATTATACGTGCACGATTCTTTAAATCCGTATAAGTAACTTCTTCCTTCACATCTCCAAATGCTATATTGGTTGGATATTTCTCCGCAGAACTTTCCAGCCACACTAATATATTTCGATTCATTTTCAGCCTCATCATTCCATCGTATCAAAAAGAGCTTCACGTTCTGTTGTTGACTTTAAAAAATTTGCATACATAAGTGAAAATCTGCTTGCTCCCTTTGTATTCATATGGCCGTTATCACTGTAGCAGGACAGATCACTCTGATAAAGAGATGGTTTTGCAAGATTAAAATCATAATAAGAAAAGCCAAAATTGCGAAACAGATCCTTCAGTTCACCAGCAACCTGAATATAACTTTTTTCCGAATAAATCGTAATAAAATTCGGATAAGGTACCGTAATAGCATCCAACTCGATCTGATTATCTCTACAAAAAAGGCAGATTTTTTCAAGATCCTTTCTGCTTTCATCTGTCATTCTGAGATTGATGAGTGTAGTAGCTTCTTTCTGCCAGGCTGATACATTCGCAAGCGTAATATAGTCAACCCCTGAATCAAGTACTTTCTCCGACGGTAAGAACCCGTTTTTATCACGATGTTCCTTGCTGTCCAGGACCTTTCCTGCCATTTTTTCCCTTACATTTTGAGAAATATTCATATCCCTGTCATAAATCCATGGGAAAAAATAATTAACAGATGCTGCCCTTCCTCTGAAATCAGGGTCAGAAACAAATGCAACATCATTC
>JAGOGF010000072.1 GCA_017996845.1 Butyrivibrio sp. | reverse complement strand
GAAGCACTGATCAGTGAAGTGAACAACAGTAAAATAAACAGCAGAAAAAAAACAAGCTGTTTCCATAATAAAATCTGATTTAGTCTTTTTTTTATGATTTGCGGGATATTTTTTATCATCGTGACTTCTTTCCTGATGTCATTCGCTTTTCTCTTATAAGTCGAACAGTACAATGCTGCTTTCTTATTTATATACAATACATTTTCACAATAAAATTTACAACAAAACAGTAAAACAGTATCAAATTTTACAGAAAACAGTTCAGAATATTCCATTCTTTGTGCAACTAGCATGATTTATAGTAGACGTAAAGTGATAGTAAGATCATAAAAGCAATACTGAAAGGCGGTACCATGAATTCAAAAAGGAAGAGAAAAGAAAATCTGGAGAATTTCTGCTTTACCATTCCGGCGGTCATTCTGGTTTGCATGATGATGTATATTCCGTTTGTAATGAGTGGATTTTACTCATTGACAGAATGGAATGGTATTTCCAAAGCACCTGTTTTTGTGGGACTGAAGAATTTTAAGAATATTTTTTCCGGCAGCAGTGATTATGCTTCCTCTTTGCTGTTTACGATCAGGTATACGTTTGTCTTTGTTATTTTATCCAATATTGTGGCACTTGCACTTGCAGTAGCTTTAACGAAAAAGTTTAAGCTGGCAAATGTTTACAGAAGTCTTTTCTTTATTCCCTATATTATGAGTATGACAATTGTAGGGTTTATATGGAAGTTCATTTTTACCAAAGGCTTTGAAACGCTTTATGGGCTGACAGGCTGGGAATTCTGGAATTACAGCTGGCTTGGCCAGCCTTCTCTTGCATTTTATTCAGTGGCATTTGTAGGTGTCTGGCAGTCGCTTGGATTTTATATCGTATTGTATATTGCAGGTCTGCAGGCAGTGCCAAGTGATGTTCTGGAAGCAGCAGTGGTGGATGGAGCAAGCGGGCGGCAGAAATTTTTCAGAGTGACACTTCCTCTTCTGGGGCCTTCTATAACAACCTGTATTTTCATGTCACTGACCAACGGACTTAAGGTATTTGATATCATTTTGGCACTTACGAAAGGCGGACCGGGTACTTCGACTTACAGTGCAACGCTGCAGATTTATAACGAGGCATTTACCAACAATAATTATGGACTCGGTTCTGCGGAAGCAATCCTGTACTTTATTGTCGTACTGGTGATCACACAGTTGGTGCTGAAAGTAATGAGCAGAAGAGAGGTGGAACTGTAATGGGCATGAAGAAAAAGAGACAGATCGGAAAGATTGCGGGAGTCATCCTGCTTACGCTCATAGCACTTTTCTTTATTTATCCTGTATTTCTGATGTTTATGAATGCATTTAAACCTTTCGGAGAGATTGTATCAGATCCCATTGCTTTTCCGAAGAAGCCGACCTTTGAGAATATTGTATATGTTGTTAAGAAGATCATATATGGGAAATTATTTTTTAACAATGTATTGATCACAACGATCGGAATAGCAGGTATTGTAGTTTTTGCATCTCTTGCAGCATATATTCTGGACAGGCGTAGAAACCGCTATACGAAATTTATATATGCACTGATCATTACACCTATGCTGATTCCGTTTCAGACCATTATGATCACACTACTGAAAACCATGTCGGTAATCAATCTTTCCGGCAGCCGTGTCGGTCTGGGAATTCAGTATTGGGGATTTGGTATTCCGATGGCAACATTTATTTTCTATAATTTCATGAATACTATACCACATGAAATTGATGAAAGTGCACATATCGATGGCGCATCTACTTTCAGAACCTTTATTTCAGTCGTATTTCCGCTGATGAAGCCGGTATCAATAACAGTCATCGTCCTGGATGTGATGTGGATCTGGAATGATTTCCTGCTACCTCTTTTGATGGTCAACAGCAGTGACAAGACCAAGACACTGGTGCTGGCGGCATATACTTTTGTCGGACAGATGAATACCAAGTGGCAGTATGCCATGGCAGCAATGGTTCTGACTGTCCTGCCATCCATCATTATATTCATTTTCCTGCAGAAATATATTGTGGAAGGTGTTGTGGCAGGAGCAGTAAAAGGATGATCATCATCGGGGGAAAACCCGTTGCAATATAAAATGATGGTAAAGTAACATATTAATGACCGCCTCATATGGGGCAGAAAACTGGGAGGGTATTACATGAAAAGAAAAGTTCTATCCGCATTATTATGTTCGGCGATGGTAGTCGGCATGCTGGCAGGGTGTGGCGAAGCGCAGAGTACATCAAGTACATCAGCTGCATCGGCAGCACCTGCAGAAGGAAGCAGCAGCGGAACAGCAGAAGCCGCAAGTTCAGAAGGCGCTTCCGCAGATGCTACAAGTGCTTCTGCAACAGCAGCTTCCGTTGACTATTCCAAGGACAGTGGTGAGATTTATATGTTCATCAGTTCACCGGAGTATGCAGATGCAATCAATACACTGATTGATCAGTACAAGAGCGTTGCACCAAATGTAACAGTTAATTATGAAACAACACAGAATGACTATCCGACCATGCTGAAAGCAAAGATCAATTCCGGAGAAGTTCCGGATATCTTTTCTTCCACATCCGGAAAGGAAATCGATACATATCGTGAGTATTCCTATGATCTGTCCAAAGAGCCATTGATGAATACAATTGATCCTGCAGTAGCAGATACAATGAAGTCTCCTGAACTGGGAACAGGATGCTACGGAATTGCAATTAAGGGTAATTATTTCGGAATGGTCTACAACAAAGATATATTGAATGAGTGCGGCGTAACAGAATTTCCGACGACACAGAAGGCGATGATCGATGCCTGTGAAAAGATTGCAGCAAAGGGATATAAGCCGTTTACCACAGGTTACAGCGAATGGTGGGTATTCAAACATGTATGGCAGCATTTCCTTGATGCAGCAGCAAAAGATGCTGGGATTACTTCGGCTGAGCTTGTTGCGAAGTTTGAAAAGGGCGAAGCAAAGGTTTCCGATTATCCGGAACTGTACACAAATTTCTTTAATTTCATTGACCTTACCGTAAAGTATGGTGATGACAAGCCGCTTGAAACAGACCTCAGTGCAGAAGAAGCAGCATTTGGTAACGGAAAAGCAGCTATGGTTGTCGGACAGGGTGCATGGATCGAGGGCGACGTTAAGGCAATCAATGACAAGATCAACATCGGCTTTAATGGATATCCGGTAACGGATGATGCAGCACAGTGCCAGGTAATAGCAGGTTCCGACCAGGCGCTTCATGTAAATAAGGATTCCAAGAATCTGCAGGCAACACTTGATTTTATTAACTGGTGGTACACATCTGATTATGGCATGTCCTGGTTTACTGACGTTGCAGGAGTTGTTCCTCCGATCAAGACAGATGCAAAGAGCGATTATGCAATCATTCAACAGGGCAATGAACTCTCTGCTTCTGTTGGCGCCGCACCGCTTGCAGTCTGCTATTCTACAGACAGCTGGCATCAGACTTTTGGTCAGCTGATGCAGGCATATATTGCAGGAACAGCAGATAAGGATGCTACCTGTGATGCAATCCAGAAGCAGTGGCAGGCAATCGACGGAGCATCCAACTGATTCTGAATTGAAATAAAATCAATGGTAGATTAAACTGTATGTAAAGGCGCTTTCCGGTATCTTCCTGAAAGCGCCTTTTTATAACAAGGGGATATATGAGACAGGAACAGGAGGATCATACAGAATGAAATTTAATGAGGGCTATTGGCTGAGAAAGGAAAGTGTGCAGCCATCCTATGCAACACAGGGATTTACAGTTGAAAAAATAGAAAACGGCATGCGGATCACGGCACCTGAGCATCCGATTATAAAGAGAGCTGATGCACTGGATCTGACAGTTCTGGTAGTCGACTTTGTATCTGCAGGGCACAATGATATTGCCGTTACGGCAACGCATTATCAGGCATATGACAGCCATGAACCAAGATTTGAATTGACCAGATATCCGGATTCCGTAGATATTCAGGTCACACCGGAAGAAGCGGTTATGACAGCCGGGGATGTCACCGTCAGAGTGGACAGAGTTCACTGGGCATATCAGTTTGAAGCCGGTGGCCGGATTCTGACCTCCTCAGGATTTCGTAATCTCGGCTATATGCGGGTAGACAAGAAACCGACCAGTCTTTCTGCCGGAGCCGATTATTTTCAGCAGGACTATACACCTTATATGCTTAGTGAATTGTCACTGAAACCGGGTGAATGCGTATATGGACTCGGAGAACGGTTTACTGCATTTGTAAAAAACGGTCAGGTTGTGGATATGTGGAATGAAGATGGCGGAACCGCTTCCGGCATATCTTATAAGAACATTCCTTTTTACATGACCAGTGAAGGCTATGGCGTCTTTGTCGATCACACGGACAGTGTATCGTTTGAAGTGGCAAGCGAGAAGGTGGAATATGTCGGTGTGAGTACACAGGGGGAACAGCTGCGGTATCACCTGATTTATGGCAGGACCCCGGCAGAAGTTCTGGAATCCTATACTGCGCTGACGGGCAGACCCGCACTTCCGCCGGCATGGACCTTTGGATTGTGGCTGACGACATCTTTTAAACCCAGTTATGATGAAAAAACAGTGTCAGGACTGATTGATGGAATGCTGGATCGTGACATTCCGCTGCGCGTTTTCCACTTTGACTGCTACTGGATGCGTGCACTGCATTGGTGTGATTTTGAGTGGGATCAGGAACAGTTTGGTGATGTTAAGGCGATGATGCAGCGCTATCATGATAAGGGAGTGAAGATCTGTGCATGGATCAATCCCTATATTGCCCAGAATACAGATTTCTTCGCAGAAGGCGCTGCAGGCGGCTATTTCCTGATGCGTGCGGACGGGCATGGGATAAAGCAGATTGATAACTGGCAGCCTGGTATGGCACTGGTGGATTTCACCAATCCTGCTGCGGTAAAGTGGTATACAGATAAGCTGAAGACGATACTGGATGTTGGTGTTGACTGTTTTAAAACTGATTTTGGTGAACGTATCCCGATTGATGTCAGATATTATGACGGAAGTGATCCGAAATGCATGCATAACTATTATACATTCCTTTATAACAAAGCTGTATTTGAGCTTTTGCAAAAAGAAAAAGGGCAGGATGAGGCAGTCCTTTTTGCCAGAAGTGCAACAGCAGGGTCTCAGCAGTTCCCTGTACACTGGGGCGGTGACAGTTCTGCAAGTTACGCATCAATGGCAGAGACGATTCGCGGCGGTCTTTCCTTTGCAATGTCAGGATTTGCTTTCTGGAGCCATGACATTTCCGGATTTGAAAGCACCGCAACACCGGATCTTTATAAGAGATGGGTGCAGTTCGGACTGATGTCTTCCCACAGCAGACTGCATGGCTCAGATACCTATCGTGCACCTTGGTTGTTCGGAGAGGAAGCCTGTGATGTTCTGCAGTATTTTACAGAACTGAAATGTTCCTTAATGCCATATCTGTACAGAATGGCAGTCATTGCGCATGAAAAGGGTACTCCTGTTATGCGGCCGATGCCGTTTGCCTATCCGCAGGATCCGGGCTGCAGGTATCTTGATATGCAGTATATGCTGGGCGATGCGCTTCTGGCAGCACCTGTCTTCAATGACCGCAGTGAAGGTCAGTATTACCTGCCGGACGGCACATGGACGAATCTCCTGGATGGTGCAGTCAGAGCGGGCAGCCGTTGGTATACGGAAGTTTATGATTATTTCCATATGCCGCTTTTGGTTCGTGAGAACACTATTTTGCCGATCGGAAGTAACAAAAAGGTACCGGACTATGATTATGCGGAAGGTGTTACACTGCATTTCTATGTGCCGGTAAAGGGAAGCACTGCGCAGTGCAGTATTCCGGATATTCACGGGAAGACGGTAATGACAGTAACAGCACATACCAGCGATGATGGGACAAAAGTCACCTGGAATATTACAGGTGGTGGAAAAGAGGTTCCGTTCGTGCTGCATATGGCAGATCAAACAGAGAAAAAAGGTGTCATTACAGATGGAAACTGTGAGATCATGCTTTGATGATTGAAAAAGTATCAGAATAACAGATATAAGACCGTCCGCCCTAAACATTTATTTTGGAGGCAGGCGGTCTTTTTGATGACTTCCGGTTCATTCATTCCGGGTATTTGAATATCCATCACAGTAAAATCAGGCTGATGCATCGGGATCAAAGACAGCGCTTCTGTACAGTCACCGGCACAGATATTCTGTTATTTTTTTCAGGGAAAGTGGCAGGTGGATTGGAAGGCTTCATTTATCAGAGAGAAAATAATATTTCAAATATATTGATTAAAAAATGAAATAATATTACAATCGGAACAGCTGATAAACATTCACAAGGAGGCTTACATGATAGAAATCGAAAAAATGCCAACAGAGCAGGCAAATCCAAAATCGGCACATATCGACACAATGTCTGTTATGGAAATGGTAGAACTGATAAACAGCGAAGATGCTATGGTAATTGAAGCGGTTGCAAGGGAAAAAGAACATATTGCAGCTGCAATTGAAAAAATATACGGGCAGCTTTGCAGAGGTGGCAGACTGATATATTGCGGAGCAGGGACTTCCGGAAGATTGGGTGTGCTGGATGCAGTAGAATGTCCGCCAACGTATTCAACGGATCCTGCAATGGTGCAGGGTCTGATTGCAGGAGGAGAAACTGCAGTTTTCCGCGCAGTGGAAGGCGCAGAAGACAGGGAGGAATTGGGTGTTCTGGATCTGCAGAAAATAGATTTTGACAAAAAAGATATTCTGGTCGGAATTGCAGCAAGTGGCAGAACCCCTTATGTCCTGGGAGCGATGCGATATGCCGCTGCATGCGGCGCATATGTTATCGGAGTGACCTGCAGTCCGGACAGTCCGATTGACAGAGCGGCCGATATCGGGATTGCACCCTATCCCGGACCGGAAGTGGTGACCGGTTCGACCAGAATGAAGTGCGGAACAGCACAAAAAATGGTATTGAATATGCTGACGACCTGCACGATGATCAAAATGGGGAAAGTTTATGGAAACCTTATGGTAGATGTCAGTCCGACAAATGAAAAGCTGATGTACAGATGCGTTTCCATTATCTGTACGGCAACAGGGTGCAGTACAGAACGGGCAAAAGAAGCACTTGAAAAAAGCGGGAACAGGGCCAAAACTGCAATTGTTATGGTTTTGTGTGATTGTGGTGCAGAAGCGGCAGATAGAAAACTGGAAAAAGCAGACGGACAGATAGATGGCGCGTTAAGAGCATAACGGAGATAACACAGAATATGGATAATGCATTAAAGATCAAAATCGGACAAAAACTCATCGCAGGATTCCCCGGATATGAAATGAACCGGGATTTTATTGATGCGGTCAGAGAATATAAAATCGGAAATATAATTCTTTTTTCCAGAAATATCAAAGACTGGGTGCAGCTGAAAAACCTCTGTATGCAGATTGCGGAACTGGTCAAAGGAGAAACCGGAGAAGATCCTTTTATCATGATCGATCAGGAAGGCGGAGGAGTATCCAGAATCGCAGATGCGCAGATGAATGTTCCGGGACAAATGGCGCTGGCTGGAACAGCAGATCCGCAGATGGTATCCCGGGCGGCTGAAATAACTGCGCAGGAACTCAGAAGCTGTGGAATCAATATGAATCTGGCACCTGTAATGGATATTAATTCCAATCCGGATAATCCCATCATCGGTGCAAGAAGCTATGGGGAAGATGCAGAAACGGTTGCCAGGTATGGGGTGTGTGCCGTAGAAGGCTACCGGAAAGAAAAGGTTGCATGCTGTCTGAAACACTTTCCGGGGCATGGAGATACCGCGGTTGATTCACATCTGGGGCTACCGATCGTGAACAAGAGTCTGGAGGATCTTGCACGAAATGAACTGATTCCGTTTCAGAAAGGAATAGAAGCAGGTGCGCCGGCAATCATGACAACGCATATTCTGTTTCCGCAAATTGAATCCGCTAAGATACCTGCGACGATGTCGCGTGCAATCATCAGCGGACTTCTGCGGGAAAAAATGGGATATAAAGGCATGATCATTTCCGATTGTATGGAAATGAATGCAATTGCGCAGTATTACGGAACGGTACATGGAGCGGTGGAAGCGGTAAAGGCAGGTGTGGATCTGATCTGTATCTCACATACGGTTATGTTTGCAATGGAAGCGGCACAGCAAATCTATCAGGAAGTGCAGACCGGCAGAATCAGCAGGGAGGAATTTGAGCAGTCAGTTGCCAGAATTCATGCATACAAAGAGCAGTACTGCAATACACCGAGAAGCACTGTTGACATTGCAGCAAGGGAAGCGGCAGTCAGACAGGAAATTGCGCAGATGCGTTTTTTGACGATCAGACCATATCATCAGGATGTGATAACAATTCCGGCAATCGGAAATAATCCGCTGTTTATCTGCTGCGAAGATTATCAGATCGCAAATGTGGCAGATCAGTCCGGTAAGGCGCTTACCTTTTCAGAATATATGAAAACACAGGCAGGATGCGGACGGGCGTTTGTGACTTCACAGGATCCGCAAAAAGAAGAAATTGGGAAAATATTGTATGAATATGAGGAGAATCCATATACAGCAGTGATTTACGGTCTGTATAATGGACATATAAAAACCGGACAGCTGGAACTTGCCAGAGCGGTTGCCGCAAAAGCCGCAGAGCGGGGTTGCCCTGTGATTGCGGTTTCACTTATGGATCCATATGATCTGGATCAAATGCCGGAAAATGTTGTTCGCATTGCAGGATGGGAATACAGCAGGCCTCAGTTTCAGCAGATATGGAAATATCTGAATGGGAACGGCAGGAAAGAGGAATAACAAAAGTATGACAAATGTAGAACTGAGAATAAAAGGAAAGTATGCATCCTTAAGTGATGCGGAAAAAACGGCTGCGGACTATTTTCTGAAGCATCCGCTTGATGTGATCAATCTTCCGGTCAGTATTCTTGCAGAAAATTCTAAAGTCAGTTCTGCGGCATGGATCCGGTTTTGCAAATCAATTGGCTTTGCAGGTTTAAAGGATTTGAGACACCATCTGTTTGATGATCAGAATAGAGACATTCAGAAGCCGGGGAAAGAGACCGAGGCTGTCTTTTCAGATCTGAATGAGGGCGGTTCTTCGCAGCAGATTCTGCATACGGTTGCAGCGCTTACGGAAAAGGCAGTTATGGATACAGAAAAGATTTTGCAGCCTGAGGCGTTTGAAAAAGCTGCAAAAGCAATTCAGAAAGCTGATTCTGTCAGAATGTTCGGAATGGGCGCATCATCACTGGTAGCGGAAGATTTCTATCATAAACTGCTGCGAATCGGTATCAGCGCAGTGTTCAGCAAAGATTCCCATATTCAGCTGGGTTACAGTTCAACGCTGACAGATAAAAGCGTTGCAGTTTTCATCTCGGATAAAGGGCAGACGCAGGAAGTACTGCAGGCGCTGCAGGAAGCCCAAAAACACGGATGTATCATGATCGGAATTACGAGGTATTCCGAAAGCGTACTGTCCAGAAAATGTGATATTCTGCTGTATACGTCTTCTCCGGAAGCTTATATGCGAAGTGGTGCCATGAGCAGTCGTATTGCGCAGTTGATGGTAGTGGACATTCTTTTTACAATTATAGCAAGTGCAAATTATGAGCAGATCAGGGGGCCTCTGGAAAGCAGTTATCGGATATGCCAGAAGCATCGAATGGAAGATGCGAAGCAATAAAACCCGGGATAAATACAGAAAGATAGATACAGACAGATAGAAGCAGGCAGGAATGGCTGTATCAGAGCGACCGACTGGTAAGTGGACGGATGCGCAGAATCAGCGCAGATGGAATTCAGTCAGCAGAGGAATATAAAATGCAGGAAGATTGTGAGTTTTACCTTGGAATGGATGGCGGCGGAACCAAAACGGAATGCGTATTACTGGCAAAGTATCCGAATGGATTTTTGCAGGAAAAAAGCAGATTTTGCGTGTCCGGAATTAATTATAACAGCTATAGCAAAGAACAGATCAGAACGGCTTTGCTTGAAATTGGCGAAAAAGTGGAGAAAGCGCTTTCCGGAGTGCAAAAACTTACCGGAATAGGAATCGGAGCAGCCGGAATCAGCAATCCGAAGGCAATCCCTTTTCTGCGAAAATGCGTAGAAGAGGCTGGATTTTCCTGCACCTGCGAAATCTGTGGAGATGACAGGGCAGCACTGATTGGTGCGGTAGGCGCAGGCAGGGGAATCCTGCTGATTTCGGGTACGGGATCGGTATGTCTTGCATCGGATGGGGCAGGACACTTTTATCGTGCAGGCGGATGGGGACATCTGATTGATGATGCAGGAAGCGCCTATTCGATCGGAAGAGATATTCTGCGTGCGGTTGTAAGAGCAGCGGATGGGAGAGGAAGCAAGACAAGCCTGAGCAGGGCTGTCATGGAGTATTTGCAGATATCCGGGATACAGCAGCTGATTGCCTATGTCTATGCGCCGGAAACCAGTAAAAAGGGAATGGCAAAGATATCTGCGCTTTTGGATGCTGCGTTGGAACAAGAGGATGAGGCTGCAATTTGCATTGCGCAGAATGCGGTAAATGAACTGATGGAACTGATAAAGGCGGTCAGCAGACAGATAAATACGGAAAACGATGGTGAAGGGCAGAAAATCGCGCTGATTACAGGCGGCGGAGTGCTGCTCAATAACCGGTATATCAGAGAACTGCTGGAAAAAAAGCTTGCAGAAGAACATCCGGATATTGTCTTGACGGCACCGGAGAGGGATGCGGCATACGGAGCTGCAATGCTGGCGGCGGGGAGACAAAAATGAAGACAATTTTGGGGATCGATCAGATCCGTGATGATTGCACTTTTTTTCAAAATAAAAGAATCGGACTGATTACAAATTATTCCGGCGTAGATTCAAACTGGCACGATAATATAGATGTGTTTATGCAGAAGGGATATACAATTGTCAAAATATATACGCCGGAACATGGCTTATATGGAAGTCCGGATGGTGAAAAAGTAGGGGATATGCTGCATCCCAAATACAAAATACCGGTAATTTCGCTTTTTGGTGACAAGAGAAAACCATCTGAATCCGATCTGAATGGAATCGATGTACTTGTTTTTGACATTCAGGACGTTGGTCTTCGCTATTATACGTTTATATATACAATGACTTATTGTATGGAAGCTGCCGCGCAGGCAGGAATAACCTTTATTACATTGGACAGACCCAATCCTCTTTCCTGCAGTATTTATGCCGGTGGATGTATGCAGCCCACCTATGCATCTTTTGTGGGCAATTATGAAATGCCTGTCAGGTACGGGCTTACGATCGGAGAAGTCGGTAAGTATTTTTGCGAATATCAGAAGCTTGCACTTGATTATCACGTGATTCCGCTTCAAAATTATACAAGAGATATGTTTCATCCGGATACCGGACTGATCTGGAATATGCCTTCTCCGGCGCTTGCAACTTATCAGAGTACAGTGTGCTATAGCGGTGGCTGCTTTGCAGAAGCAACAAATCTTTCGGAAGGGCGGGGCACTCCCAAACCATTTCAGATATATGGAGCACCTTTTATTGACATGGATGTCATTTATGAGAGAATGCAGGAGGCAATGTCTGTATTCTGTTATAGACAACAGGAAGGCGGCAAAACAAATTTTTTTGCTTTCCGTAAAAGAGCGTTCATTCCGCAGACATCCAAATATACCGGACAGCTCTGTTATGGACTGGAATTTGAACCACTTGACAAGCGTGCGGATTTTCTGCCTGCCTTTTTATTGTTCCTGCATATAATCGCTGAGCAGTATTCGGAATTTAAAGTATATGAGGACGCAGATCAGCAGGAAAATACAATTGCAAATCTGACAGGCGGAATGGATGTAGTTCAGTATTTGTCCGGGGAAATGAAACTGGAAGAACTGCTTCAGATGTGGGATGAGCAACAGCGAAGGTTTGATGAAAGAGTTGATTCGCTGAGAATATATCGGTAGATATATGGATTTTCATCCGCAGAAGAAAGGGAAAATAAATGAAAAAAGCGT
>JAGOGF010000206.1 GCA_017996845.1 Butyrivibrio sp. | reverse complement strand
CAAAGTAATGATACTGATCCGTACCGGATGCTCTTTCTTATCCGGCACTGCCTTTTTCAGTGCTTCTGCCATCTGCACTGTATCTCTCTGCTCTATCCACTCAGCAAGCTCAGTTTCTGGCGGATATACACATTTAGTATCCGGAATCCCTGCATAACGCATCTGGCTCTCTTGAAGCCCTTCTGTATCTCCTGCCACTACTGCTGTAACCACTTTCAGGTAATAATACACCTTCAACTGTGCCGGATTAAATTTATCTATACAAATATCTTCCAGCTCCTGTGTAGCCCGTTCATAATTGTCAAGAAGTATACTCATCCTTGCCATAACCAAAAGCATCTGATTCGCCACAGCAGGGTAACGTTGATATTGTTTCTCATATAAATACTGTGCATACTCATGTCGTTCTTCCGGTGTTAACCGGTAGGACTTCTTTCTACTCTGTGCCAGCATCGCGATTCGCATACCATAAGCCAATTCTAAAATCGCAATCAGTTGGCAGATAAATGCACCAAATCCCCAGATATCTGTTATACGATCCACATAGGTTACCAACACAATGCCTAGCATTGCCGGAATCACGATCAACCATTTTGCCCAATCTGATTTTCTCACACTAACACTCTCCTGAATAGTTTTTCTGAATATAGTATATTACCGCACACACCAATCAACCATAATCTGCGGAACAGTCTCGTTTGTACGGATAAAAAAATAAACTGAGCCACGGCTGTTCCAACATGAAATCAGCCGTGGCCTTATTTATATCATTTCACTCTTTTTTGAAATAGAACAACACCACAGCAACAACTCAAATCGACTTAAAATTCCAGACTATTCGCATTCAGCAAGAAATACTTCATTCCCATGATGACAAAACCTTCATCATTTCTCCAAGGCTTTTTGCTGCCATTTACAATGACGATCTTCTTGAAAGAGTCCGGGATATTACGCAGAGAATTGAACTCCTGCGTCTGTTTTTCTTCCGAAGTCATGTCATATGCAACCTGGATATAGTATCTCTGGTTTCCTTGATTCACCACAAAGTCAACCTCCAACTGCTTGCGAACACGTTTGCCCTCTTTATCCTTACCGAAGATATCCACGACACCCACATCAACATTGTAGCCACGGATCAGCAGCTCGTTATAAACAATGTTCTCCATGATATGAGTAGGCTCCTGCTGTCTGAAATTCAGACGTGCATTTCTCAGTCCCAGATCAGTAAAGTAGTATTTCAGATTTGCACCGATATACTTTCTGCCCTTAATATCGTATCGGCTTGCCTTGGAAATCAAAAAGGCATCTGTCAAATGGTCGATATGCTTGGAGATGGTTTTATTAGCATAAGTCATCTGGCGCTCACTGGCAAAGGTATTGGCAATCTTTGAAGGGTTGGTCGGTGCGCCGATTGCAGATGCAAGCACATCAACCAGAATCCCAATCTCATCCACGTTCTGAATCTTATTTCTTTCAATAACATCCTTCAGATAGACATTTGCAAAGATGTTCTTCAGATAGTCCGCTTTCTGTCGTTCGCTCTGGAAACTTACGATCTGCGGCAATCCTCCGTAGATCATGTAGTCATCCCAGGCATCATCATAATCACCGTCATAGACAGAATAAAACTCTGCAAAGGAGAGAGGGTAGATTCTAATCTCATCACCTCTGCCACGGAATTCGGTCACAATGTCGCTGGACAGGAACTTGGAATTACTTCCGGTGACATACACATCAATATTGCTCATGCGGAGCAGGCTGTTCAGCACTTCCTCAAATCGTGGCATGAACTGCACTTCATCCAAAAGGAGATAATACTTCCCGTCGTCTTTCATGGCATCCTTGATGTACTTGAAGCATACCTTGGGATCTCTTAATTCCTCGTTCTCAATACCATCCAATGCAATTTCAATAATATGATCAACATCAACGCCGTTCTCCAGTAAGTATCTCTTAAAGATGGTAAACAGCAAAAAGGATTTGCCACATCTACGAATGCCGGTAATCACCTTTATCATTCCATTATCTTTTCGCTCGATCAGCTGCTGTAGGTAAGCGTCTCTTTTAATCTCCATCGTTACACTCCCCATTTCCGTGCATCTGCACACTTTTTAGTAATGAGATTCTATCACAGAACGACCTGAATTTCAATATGTATTCCCATTTTATGTGCATCTACACACTTTTATGTAATGTTGATAAATATATTTTCAGATTTTTTTGATTGCAGTGTCTATAATCGATTACTCCAATCGTTATTATAGGTAGACAACAAAAAGAAGATGGTTCCGATGTTTCATTAAATATGTTCGTTAGTCTTTTACGCAAAGGATTCTATCTCCTCTGCGCCCTAATGCTTTTCGGATTCAGTTCAACAAACTGGATTTTACCAATTTTCGGAGATTAAGGTTTCCGGATGTGAAAAAACTAATTTAATATTCTTCTTGGAATTCAGCAA
This sequence comes from Butyrivibrio sp., assembly GCA_017996845.1. Next base: position 1,273 of record JAGOGF010000206.1, on the reverse strand, counting down.
CAACATCAATGTACCTTGTTCTTTTGTCTCCATTTGCGTTGTCATGACCAATGAACGATATGGTTTGAAGCCACATTTTGTCTGAACTCGTTTTGATTGTTCATTGAAATCATAGTAACCACAAATCAGAAAATCATAATCCAATTCGCCAAATAAATAATCTTTAACTGCATTTACGGCTTCGGGCATAAGTCCTTTTCCCCAATAATCTTTACTCAAAACATATCCTAATTCTCTGCCGTAATAATCCTTGAATTCTGTCAAAGCATCTTCTAACCCATATTTTTCTATGCCAACAGTACCGATTATTTTATTGTTTTTCTTTAAGCAGATTGCAAATACTTTATCCTCACTGATAAAGGAATTCATAATACTTTGAGATTCAGCAATATTTTCATGATGTTTCCATCCTGCCATCTCCCCAACACCTTCGACAGATGCATACTCATAGAAATCCTCCAAATCTGTTTGTTTGAATGATCTAAGAATGAGCCTTTTTGTTTCTATTACTTTTCCGTCTATTCTGAAGTCAGCATTCATATTTTTACGCTCCTCATAACGTCTAATTCTCCAAATTCCGATTTCTATTTTCGTTTCCATAGCATAGTGTACTCTTTTTCACCAGTATCTTCGTCCAAATCTTCACATTGAATAATGAATCCTTCTCTTTGGTAAAAAGAAATTGCTCTGGCATTCTTCTGGTATACATTTAATCGTAAGCTAACTTTTTTATCCTTAATATAATCTAATAAAAGCTTACCTATGCCACATGACTGCATTTCATCGGAGACAAAAATACCTTCGATATATTCATCATTTAGTCCTACAAATCCTTGTATCATTTTATCTGCTTCAAACACATAGACTTCGGATTGTGACAGCATTTCTTTTACTAATTCATAATTACTTTTCCAGTATTGATTGGAAATAAAATAATGTGCTTTCAGATTTGTCTTTAACCATATGTCAGCGACTCTATCGATATCTCCGTTCAGCAACTTTCTAATCATAACAAATATTCTCCACAACTACATCCTTTATGCTTTTCTCTTTTTTCCATTCTATCACAAGTTCACCATTAATTATCAATTTTTTGATATTTTTTCTTTTCCCTCACTGTAAAACAGCCTCTGAGCGTTTCGTTATATAGAGGGGTACACATACAGAGCAAGATCCACCCATGTTTAACAGTATTGCCGTTTGGCATCCTGTTCTCCTATGGGATTTATCTTGATGGGGATCTCCCCATACCCTCTCAATAACAGACGTTTCA
>JAGOGF010000018.1:12374-33811 GCA_017996845.1 Butyrivibrio sp. | reverse complement strand
TTCCGGCAAAACAGACAGTTTTGAATCTACACTTGCTTCCGTTCTGACCAGTCCCATTACCAGTGAATACACAGCAAGCGGTGCTCTGACCGCAGATGATTCTTCCGCTTCTGCGCAAACCATCAGTACTACCGCTACCGCTGATACGACAGGCACAGCATCCGAAACTGATAAAACATCTGGATCAAGTGGTACTTCTTCCGGCTCAAAGGGTACTACCGAAACTACTACCGAATTGGTTCGTCAGCCGGACGGTTCCATCTATCTGAAGACTACAACCAAAAATGCGGATGGTACCTCAACGGTAACACTGACCAAAATTTCTGACGGTGGTGCAAATGCGGCGGAAAATATTCTCGGCGTTAATGCCTCCGACAAACTGCAGGATATCCTGAATGGAAAACAGAATAACACTTCCGTTCAGACCGGAACCCCTGCCGCAGGTGCCACAACCGGAGCATAACCATATCGAAACTAAAATATACCGTGTTCAGATTTTTTTCCTCTGAACACGGTATTCTTATAATTTGATCATGCGATATCCGATTCCGACATGCGTCTGGATGATTTTCTCTCCAAGCATGGGTTCAACCTTTGTGCGAAGAGAAGCCATATAAACCCGCAGCGACTGGGTATCATTCGGTAACGTATTATTCCATACCTCTTTTAAGATAAAATTGTGTGTCAATACTCTTCCTATATTCTGTGCCATAACACATAAAAGTTTATATTCAATCGGCGTCAGATGGATTTCTTCGTTGTCAATCGTTACAAGCCCTGCATTATAATCAATAGAAAGCTTTCCGTTTGTAATAACAGAGGAAGAAGATTCCTGATTTTCATGTATATACTGCAGTCGCCTGACCGCAACACGGATACGTGCCAAAAGTTCTTCCACACTGAAGGGTTTGGTCAGGTAGTCATCTGCTCCGTAATCTAATGCATCAATCTTGTCCCGTTCATCACTTCTGGCGCTGACCACAATAATTGGTAACTGCGACCACTCCCGTACCATTTTGATGATATCGTTCCCATCCATATCCGGCAGTCCCAAATCCAGAATCAGAATATCCGGAGGATGCCCAGTCATTGTCAAAATAGCCTCCTGCGCATTTGATACAGTCTCCTGCTGGTATCCGCGGGATTTCAGTGCCATGGAAATCAAACTGCGAACCGGTCTGTCATCTTCTACAATTAAAATCAGCGGCAACTTACTCATTTTTTTCCTCCAATGCAGGCATTACCACTTCAAAAACTGCTCCATGTGGTTTTCGGTCATATACACGAATGGTTCCATTGTGTTCCTGCACAATGATTTTGCAAAGGGCAAGCCCGATTCCAAGACCACGTCTGTCATCGGATGACTTGTGTGTCCGTGTTGTATAAAACATTTCAAATATTTTTTCTTTTTCTGCATCCGGAATTCCCGGACCATTATCTGCCACAAGCAAAACCATATTCTTGTGTTCCAGATTAACTGTGATCTCCACCGTTCCATCTTCTGCTCCGTATTTAAATGCATTTTCAATCAGATTGTCCAGCAGCTGTACCAGAAGTGCACTGTCCGCATTAACCATCACCAGTTTCTCCGGTTTTACGATCTGAATATGGTGTTTCTTCATTCTGGACTGCATATGCGCGGCTGCCTCATCCAGAATATCCGACATATCCTGCGGCTGCAGGTGAATATGAAGATGTCCGCCATCAATCCGCGTGATAGAAAGCAGATTTTCAACCAGATCAATCAACCAGACCGAATCCTCATAGATATCCGTATAGATTTGTTCTCTATCCTTTTCCGTCAGCACCGTACCATCTTTGAGCATGTTTGCGTTACCTGAAATGGCAGTCAGCGGTGTACGCAGATCATGCGAAATCGATCGTAGCAGATTCGAGCGCATCTGTTCCTGTTTTATTTGGATGGCATATTCTTCTCCTGCACGGTTTAAACGTTCTTTTTCCACCGCAACCGCACATTCACCAAGCATTGCCAGCAAGAGGTTCTTATCAAAAACATCCACCCACTCCTGTTTATTCATCCGAATACCTGCTACCGCGCAGATATTGTCCCCCTCATTCATTCTGACTGCCAGATACCAGAATCCCGCATCATCATAGATGCCGGTAGTGGCTCCCGCCTGAACATTGTTCTGAATCACCCATTTTGCAACTGCAAGTTCCTCCTGCTGCGCAGCATTTTGGGCTAAGTAATCCGATGTTTCTCCCACGGGAATCAGAATCGGTTCTGCAAGTTGACTGTTGCGGACAGGATATAAGATCACTGATCGCATCAGTAATTTACTGATCTGTACCGCTGCTGCCTCCAAAATTTCTTTTTCATTTGCAGCACGCTGCAGTTTCCGGTTGGCACCAAGCAGCATTTCTGTTCGATACGCATTCTGTGCATGTTGTTGTGCCTGACGCCGTACCTGAACCGTCAGATAACTGGTCAGAAAAGCCGCAAAAAACATAACCACCAATGTGACCGGATAACCTGTTCCATACGATTTTAATGAAAAAAAAGGTACCGTAAATAAGAAATTAAATACCATGACACTTAGCAGAGAAGAAATCATACCACACAGATATCCATTGGTAAAAAAAGAAATGATCAATACCGCAAGAATATATACCGTAATCAGCGTAGCATCCGTAAATCCCAGTCGCTTAAACCCCCAGCAAAGCAGCGTTGTTCCCGTCATTATTGCCAGACTGATTCCCATATCTTTCCATGAAAGGGACAACTTCGTATCACTTTCTTTCGCATAATCCGGTATGGGATTGGGAATGGTAATAATTTCTGTATCCTGCAACAGCCATCGTAATCTGCTGATCAGACAACAGGTTCTGATGGAAAAATTTTTTTTGCCTACTCTGCGACCGAGTATTATTTGGGTTGCACCCCATTTTTTTGCAAATACCCAAAGATGATATGCGATATCATATCCGCAAACAACCTTTATTTCTGCACCGAGTTCCTTTGCATACATCAGATTATCCATGCCATGCTGCCAGTCTGGCGATTTTTTCTCCCTGTCCTGTTTCTGCATAACAAAAACTGCCACCCAGGAAGCATGCATGGATGCCGCCATCTGTGATGCCGTATGAATCAACCTGTGACAGGATGGAGAAGAAGAAACACATACAAGAATACGCGGATGATCTGCTTTCATTTTACCTCACAATGGATACCGTTTTCTTAATCGGATTTTTTCACCTTAACATGATTCTGAAAACTATTTTTTGTTATATCATAACGCCGTGTTATAAAAAGTGCAAAAACACCTATCACCACTGCGCATAATGCACTTCCTCCTGACAGGTATACCAGCCAGCCGGGTGTTTTGACACTGACACGGTATCCTTTGCTTAGAATTTGAACCTGATCGGCATGAATATCCATATCCCCGCCATGATCTGCACAATCTCTGTGAAAAACTCCGGTTATCAGAATCGTATCTCCCTGTGTTTCGTAATGCCCCATAACCGAAATTTTATTGGCAGTTTGGGCAGGCATATATACACCGATTGCGCTGTTATTTCCATCACTGACATTGATCCATGCTTTGGAGCCGCGATACAGCACATCTCCGATTGCTTCTCCTTTGAAATGAACCACCGTATTATCATATTGCTTTGCATGCTCCACCAATTCTGTCAACCCGACTGTTTTATCTGCCTGTATTTCTTGTGCAGAAACCGGCATAAAGCAGATAAATGCATTCAGCAACACGGTAAATATAAGTAAAAAGGCTTTATTCCTGTTTCTCTGTTTCATCTTTTTACAAGCCTCCTGCAAATCTGCGCAATCAGTGTCAGAACAGAAACAAACTCCAAACGTGCAAGCCACATAATCAGAATATAGGTGATTTTCAAAAAAGCCGGATTGGAGGGTGAAGTAACCCCTATGCTTAATCCAACATTTCCCGTAACAGATGCTGATTCAAAAGCCGATTCCACACCGGAATATCCTGCCGCCATTCCGATGATTGTCCCTATGGAGAACGTAATCAGATACAACATCACGATAGAAAACGCACTCCGAATCATACTATCTGTTAAAACAATATCCCTGATATGATGAATTTTCGTTGTAATGACTCTGGACTGCGGTATTGTGTATTGCCGAATTTCTGCCCGGATGATATTAAAAATAATACCGATTCTCAATCCTTTGAATCCGCCTGCAGTGGAACAGGCACTTCCTCCAAACAGCATTGCCAAAATCATCGCATAGATCGCCAGATCTTCCCAGTCATGATAGATTTGTCTGGCATAAAGAGACATAAAGCCGGTCGTGGTATGTCCTGAAATCAACTGATAAAATCCTTTCCGAAAAAGAGCTGCCATATTGGGATAGACATGATTATGCATCAGTGCAAATGCTGTTATGAGCGACAAAAGCGTCAGTGTTACTGTAAAAGAAATAATTTCAATATTTTTACGCATTTCTTTTTTGTTTCCGCTTAATACGGCATAATGCAATGCGAAATTGAACGAACCGATCGTAAAAAATACAACCGTGGCAAGTTCATAAATCAGGCTGTGGTAATACAGAATGTTTTGTGACATCGGCGCAAAACCGCCGGTACTCCATCCCGACATAAATATCCATAATCCATGCAGCACTGCATTGCCCAAAGGTAAACCAGCAAAAATACCGGCAATGCTCATCGCGATCCAACCGATTATCAGATATAAAATACTGATTTTCCATATTGCACGTGCCGTACTTACGGCTCCCGGACGAAGGCGCTCATCCTTTCCTTCTCCTACATACATCATATATACACTGCCTGCATTTTTGGTTACAAACGTCAGTGCCAGCACCACCATCCCCTGCCCGCCAATATAGGTCAATAAAAAGCGCCACATATTCAGGCCATTGGACAGATGATCCAGATCCTGAATCATGGAAAGCCCTGTCGTAGTAAGGCCACTCATGACATCAAAACAACAGTCCAGATAGGACAGGTAATTGCCTGAAAAATAGTAAGGAAGTGCGCAGAGCATCGTCCCCATAAGCCATGCTAAAGACGCAACCGTCATTCCTTCTCCAAAACTCAGATACACATTACGGTATCTTGCCCCAATCAGCATGAAAAAGGCTGCAAAACTGATCATAATAGATACTGCTGCCAAAAAGACAAAAACAAACCGCGTTTCTCTGTAAAAAAATGAAGTGGCAAGCGGTATCAGTTCACAAACTGCCAGCACCATAAGTACTCCGCCAACATAATATATTACTGATAAAAACCTTTCTTTCGTTTCTGTCTGCATTCCGCTCACCTCGCAAAATTCAGCGCAATGAAACTGCCAATTCCGATCAGCAGAAAAGCATAGAGCATTTCCTGTAAAACCCCTGCCATCGTTTTAAGACTTTCTGACTTTTTATTCATATCACTCCCTCATGATAGAACAGTTTTTCCACTATCTGCAAATTCTCTTCCGCACCCATGACCACTACTTCATCTCCCTCATTGAATATAAAACTGCCATTTGGAATGAAAGCGCGGCTACCACGTATTGCCACAACAATAATCGTTTCCTGCGGTAAGACCAGATCAGATAATCTGCAATTAATGGCACTTGCGTCTGCACCAACAATATACTGACGGATACGGGCATTCTCTGTCTTTTCAGAAAGAATTGATCCAATATCTGCCCACTCCAGTTCCTGTTCAATCATATTGGATATGCGATCTGCACTGCTGACAACTGCATCTATCCCAAGTTTTTGAAAAACCCGAATATTCTTCGGATTATTGACGCGTGTAATTGTACGTTTGACATGAAGCAGTTCTTTTGCAAGCATACAGGCGGTCAGATTATTCTGATCCTGTCCGGTTACTGCGATAAATGTGTCACAGTTTTTAATTCCGGCATCCTTCAAAATCTGTTCATCTGTAGCATCTCCATGTATCAATATCAGATTTCGAACCAGATTGCTGTTTTCAATCCATTCACACCGCTCTGCCTTTTGCTCAATCATACTGACATGATGTTTGCGCTCGCAAAGCGTTCTGGCAAGATAATATCCGACATTTCCTCCACCTGCTATCACCAGATTCATCTTTTTTCCTCCTGTATCTCCCCAAGCCATTCTTCAATACTGTCCGCGGCAGTAATGGTGGGGCAGATCACGTCAAACCCCATCTTCTGAAATGTACTTACCTTATCGGGTGCAGAGATTCTGGTCAACACTTTCGGTATTTGATACAGGACCTTCGAAATCTGTGAAATCATGATATTGACATTGTCATCATCTGTCATTGCCGCTACCACATCCGCATTTTCTATTCCTGCTTCCTGCAAAACATCCTCATCAAAAGGCATACCCGTAACTGCGAGTCCATTGAATCCATATCCAAGGCTCTCCGATCTTTCCGGTTTTGGGTCAATCACTGCAACATCATCCCCGCGATCAGAAAAGCGCTTTGCAAGTTCTGTTCCCAGTCGACCACATCCTGCGATTATGATATACATTGCTTATCCTCCTGCACCTTCTGCTTGCTCACGATTGCAGATTCTTCATCTGTTTCATCAAAAATAAATATTTTATTGGAAAAGACCGTTCCGAAAGAGTCCAGATTCATCAGTGCAGGATGATAAGAAGGATCCAGTGCCCATGCCGCCCTGAAATGTTTCATTGCGCCAAGATGATCTCCTTTTTTTTCATAAAGCAGTCCCATCAAATTATGCGGAATTGCATTATCCGGATAATCCGCCATTGCCTGTCTGATCAGTTTTTCGCATTCTTTCAGCTCCCGTTTTCCCATCAATTCTCTTACATTCACGATTAAACTATTTAAAATCTCGTCCATATTTTTCTCCTTTGAAAGCGTTGGATTTTTTCTGCTGCGCATTTCCTTCTTCCAATACTTCTCTGCTTTCGATTTCATTATATAAAATAGAACGTAAGAGAAATGTCATAGTTTGCTGTATCATGTTAAAAAGGCATTAAGATAGGAAATGAATTTGGAGGGACACAAAAAAGCTGTTGTTTCATAACTGCGTGCAATATCTCAGTTATAAATCAACAGCTTTTTTCGTATTATTGATTACTTCAAATTTCCTACATCAGTCCAAACAAAAGCCCGATCATTCGAACCAGAAAAGCAGCGATCCAGGCTATTACACACTGTCCAACCACCATTGCAACCGCCCACTTGCTTCCAAGTTCTCTTTTTACTGCTGCAATTGCTGCAACACATGGTGTATAAAGAAGGCAGAACACCAGAAGTGCACCTGCTGCAAGCGGCGTGATTGTATTAAGGAGCTGCGTGGTACTGCCAAACAAAACAGAAAGCGTTGCAACTACACTTTCTTTTGCCATAAAGCCTGCAATCAGCGCTGTCGAAATTCTCCAGTCTCCAAAGCCCAGTGGCCGGAATATCGGTGCAAGCACACTTGCCAGAATCGCCAGAAGACTGTTCTGTGAATCTGTTACTACATTCAGATGCATATCAAACGTCTGCAGAAACCATATGATAATCGTTGCGATAAAGATGACCGTGAAAGCTCTCTGCAGAAAATCTTTTGCTTTTTCCCACAGAAGCTGTCCTACACTTTTTGCTCCCGGCATCCGATAATTGGGAAGTTCCATTACAAAGGGAACCGCTTCTCCCTGAAACAGTGTCTTACGATATAATACCGCCATCAGAATTCCCAGAAGAACACCCAGAATATATAAACCGATCATGACAAGTCCAGCATAATGCGGGAAAAATGCGGCTGTAAAAAAAACATAAATCGGAAGCTTGGCGGAACAGCTCATAAAGGGTGTCAGGAGAATCGTCATCTTACGGTCTCTTTCCGAAGGCATTGTCCGGCTGGCCATAATCCCCGGAACCGTGCAGCCAAATCCCACCAGGAGCGGCACAATACTGCGCCCGGATAAGCCAATCTTACGAAGCGGCTTATCCATTACAAAGGCAACTCTTGCAATATAACCACTGTCTTCGAGCATCGACAGGAAGAAGAACAATGTCACAATGATCGGCAAAAAACTCAGTACACTTCCTACCCCATTGAAAACGCCCTTGATAATCAGTGCATGCAGTACCTCATTTACACCTGCAGCAGTCAGTGCCTGATCTGTAACATTTGTCACAAACCGGATCAGCATCTCCAGAAGTCCCTGAATCCATGCGCCAATGACATTAAAAGTCAACCAGAATACCAGTGCCATGATTCCGATAAAGCAGGGAATTGCTGTATACTTTCCCGTCAGAATCCGGTCCATTTTGGTACTTCGAATATGCTCCTTACTCTCATGCGGTCTTACAACCGTCTGCGCACACACCCTGCGAATAAAGGAATACCGCATATCCGCAATGGCGGCTGCACGATCAAGTCCGCGTTCCTTTTCCATCTGCGTAATAATATGTTCCAGCATTTCCTTTTCATTCTCATCCAGTTCCAGTTTCTGTAACACCATCTGATCTGATTCGATCAGTTTGCATGCTGCAAATCTGACGGGTATCCCGGCTTTTCTGGCGTGATCTTCAATCAGATCCATAATACCATGAATGCAGCGGTGAACTGCTCCGCCGTGATCATTTTCATCACAGAAATCCATTCTTTTCGGATTTTCCTGATATCTGGCTACATGAATGCTGTGACTGATCAGTTCATCTATTCCTTCATTTCTGGCTGCAGAAATCGGAACAACGGGAATCCCGAGCAGTTCTTCCATCTGATTGACCCGTATCGTTCCGCCATTTTCTCTGACTTCATCCATCATGTTAAGTGCCAGTACCATGGGAACATCCAGTTCCATCAATTGCATGGTCAGAAACAGATTCCGTTCAATATTGGTTGCATCTACAATATTGATAATACCATTTGGCTTCTCCCGTAAAATAAATTCTCTGGTGACAATCTCTTCACTGCTGTAGGGAGACATGGAATAAATACCCGGCAAATCGGTTACCAGTGCTTTTTCCTGTCCTCGGATCACCCCATCCTTGCGGTCTACCGTAACCCCGGGGAAATTACCCACATGCTGATTGGATCCTGTCATCTGATTAAATAATGTCGTTTTACCGCAGTTCTGATTGCCTGCAAGCGCAAATGTCAGCTGCATTCCTTTGGGAAGCGGATGCTCCGCTTTTTTATCATGATATTTGCCGCCTTCTCCAAGACCCGGATGCGGAATAACGCTGTTCTGATCCCGTACTGGTGCATACAGATCATGTTCTCCCGGTTCTGCAATATCTTCCACCTGTATTCTGCCGGCATCTGCCAGACGCAGTGTCAGTTCATATCCGTTGATATTCAGTTCCAGCGGATCTCCCATCGGAGCAAACTTGGTAAGCACCACCCTTATCCCGGGGATAATTCCCATATCCAGAAAGTGTTGTCTGAGTGCACCTTCTCCGCCAACAACCATAACAGTTGCTGATTGTCCTGCCTTTAGCTCTCTCAGTGTCATATAAACCCCTATCGTGTGTTTGACATTTACTTCGACTAAATAATAATATTAATGATAATCATTGTCAATTAGATATTGTCTATTTTCAGCATAAAAAAACTGTTACAAAACAACAATAAAACAATTGTTCTGTAACAGCTTTATTCAAATCTGGCTATCCACTACTTCCCCTTTGATATCTTCCGTCATCATTTTCATCTTTGTCAGCACAGCATCGATTTCCCTGTTTACATTTTGCTGTGTCTGCTGCAGGGTAATCGGTGTCTGTTCCGGCTCACTCTGTTGGACAGAAGCTCCCGCATCTGCTGTTGCAGCGGCACTGCCTGCTGCCGCATCCGGTGCACTCTCTGCGCCTTTTTCCCTGATCTTCTGAATCATTTCTTCCTGCGCTGCATCCTTTGCTTTCGCCGTGTCGGCATCATCCTGCTTTTTCTGATTTTCTTCCTGCTGTTTCTTTGTCTTTTCTGCTTCTTTCTCCTGCCTGTCGTCTTCCTTCCTGATTGTATTGCTGGTCAACACTCCGACAATATCCTGATTTGCGGCATCCATAACCTGCTTTGCTGCAGTCTGTGCATCTGCCATTGTGTGGGATTTTAGCCGTTCCAGTTTTATTCCGGTTAGCGAAGCATTATTTCCCATGATTGCACTCATATTATCATTGATCTGCTTCTGATAACCTGTGTTCTGTCCATAAATTTCCATTGCACGCTGCTGATACTCCGTTAAACCGTTTGCCCCAGCCGCACCCAGTTCTGCCTGTTCTTCTTTCGTAAGCTGTTTACCCGGAGACATCATTGCATCAGAGGCTTTTTCCATCAATTCCAGATCTTTTTGTTCCTTGCTGTCCGGATCAACTCCATATTGTTTCTGTAAGTTGTCAATCCGATCATTGTTCTGTGCGATCTGATCCAGTGAATCACTGTTCTCTGCTTTTTTCTGACTGGTATCATCCCTTATTTTCTGAACTGTATCATCTATCTTACTTTCTCCAGCGTATGCTCTGGAAATGATATCCCATGATTTCTTTTTTGCTGCATCCTGGCGCTGCTTTATATCATCACCCGGAAAACTCATCTGTGCTGCAGAAATGCTCTTTACTTCATCTGCATTGACAGAACTGTCTGCTTCATTTTTCTGCGCGGATGTATGCATTCCGTTTTCTGCAGCTGCCATACTGCTCTGCATCACATCTGTTTTATCCACCCTCATATAGATAACCTCCCTGTTATCCTAATATAAACGCACGATCAAACCAGTATGAGCTGTTATTTTCTCTATTCGTTCCGCTCAATATAACTTTTTACCAGACCGATCAGATTATTATATGATCTGGAAGAAGTATCTATACAGAAATCATAATTTCGTGCATCATACCAATTTCTACCTGTATAATATCGGTAATATTCCGCGCGATATTTATCTATTTTATCAATTTTCTTAGAGATTTCCTTTTCATCGCCGCCCTCCTGATTCAATATTCTCTGAATACAGTTTTCTTTGGGTGCATACAGAAACAACCTGGTGATATTATCAAAATCTTTCAGTACAAAATCGGCACATCTTCCGATGATTACACAGGATTCTGATGCTGCAAGTCCTTTGATTACCTTTGCCTGATAATTAAACAAATTATCATCCGAGGTAAATACATCACTGTCCGGCGGAAAAACTTCTCCTTTATAGATATTTTGGGCAATACTGAAAAGGGACTGATTTTTTTTCTTTTCATCTGCGGCTCCAAACAACGCTTCATTAATCCCACTTTCATCAGACGCCATACGAAGCAGTTCCCTGTCATAACAATTTATATGCAGTTCTTCCGCAAGCAGTTTCCCAAGCGTTCTTCCTCCGCTTCCGTAACTTCTTGCAATTGTGATTACCGTATTATTCATAGTTATACCCCGCTGTTTCCTCTTTTTTGTATGAAATATACCTGTTTATATTTACTTTTGCTAAAAAACTTTTTTAGCCATGTGCTTTCCTTTTTATCCTAAAAATCAGGGTAGTACATACCACCCTGATTCATAGACTTTAAAAAGTTTTGGTAAATCACCCTGTCCCGTCATTCTCCCAGATATGCCTTTTTTACAGACTCATTATTCAACAGTTCTTTTGCATCTCCCTGCAAAACAATCTTCCCTGTTTCAAGAACATATGCCCGGTCGGCAATCGTGAGCGCTTTTTTGGCATTCTGCTCCACCAGCAGAACCGTTGTACCTTCCGCAGAAATCTCCTTGATAATCCGGAATACTTCCTCTACAAAGATAGGAGAAAGTCCCATAGAAGGTTCATCCATCAGAATGATCCTGGGCTTTGACATCAGTGCGCGCCCCATGGCAAGCATCTGCTGTTCACCTCCACTGAGTGTTCCGGCGAGCTGATTCTTTCTCTCTTCCAATCTTGGGAAGCTCCGGTAGACTCTCCGAATGGATTCTTCCACTTCTTTTTTATCTTTTCTGGTATAAGCCCCGAGTTTGATGTTTTCAAGAACAGAAAGCTGAGAAAAAACACGGCGTCCTTCCGGAACATGTGCCATTCCAAGTGATACGATCTGATATCCCGGAACTTTCGTAATATCAGTACCTTCAAAAAAAATACTGCCGGATTTTGGAGACAAGGTCCCCGTAATGGTCTGAAGCGTTGTGGTTTTACCCGCTCCGTTCGCTCCAATTAATGCAATTACCTCTCCCTGATTTACATCAAAGGAAATTCCCTTAATTGCCTGAATCATCCCGTAATAAACTTTCAAATCTCTTATTTCAAGCATTGCCATAAGTCATTTCCTTCCTACTCTCCCAGATAAGCCTTGATTACCTGGGGATTGTGTAATACCTCTGAACTTTTCCCCTGTGCAAGTTCCTGCCCGAAATTCAGAACCGTCAGCTCTTCACAGATTCCGGATACCAGTTTCATATCATGCTCGATCAACAGAATTGTCATATCGAATTTGTCTCTTACAAACCGGATTGTTTCCATCAGTTCCATCGTCTCATTTGGATTCATACCCGCTGCAGGCTCATCCAGAAGCAGAAGTTTCGGATTTGTTGCCAGCGCTCTGGCAATTTCCAGTTTTCTCTGTTTACCGTATGGCAGGTTCTCTGCCAGTGTTTGCGCTTCCTGTTCCAGATCAAAAACTTTCAGCAGTTCCATGGCTTTTTCATCCATGATCTTTTCTGTTTTGAAATAAGCCGGTAAACGGAAGATTGCTGCCGCCGTAGAATATTTTTCCTGGTTGTGCAGTCCTACCTTTACATTATCCAGTACAGACAGTTCCTGAAACAGGCGAATATTCTGAAAGGTTCTTGCAATCCCGGCTTTATTGATATCAATCGTTCTCTTTCCCGCAATATTGACCTGATCCAGAAAAATAGTTCCATCCGTTGGTTTGTACACACCGGTAAGCATATTGAACACAGTCGTTTTTCCTGCTCCGTTAGGTCCGATCAGTCCATATAATCTGCCCTTCTCTATTGACAGATTAAAATTGTCCACTGCGCGAAGGCCTCCAAAGGAAATCCCCAGATTCTTTACTTCAAGTAAAGCCATTTTGTCATACCTCCTTCGATTTCCTGCTGAACTTCTCTTTACACTTCATCACCAGCATCTGCCTTTTTTCAATCGCTGCAGGTGCCCAGTTCAGGAGCATCATGACGATCAGGATAATTGCATAGATCAGCATCCGATAATCAGACAGCCCGCGAAGCATTTCCGGAAGAAGTGTCAGAACAATTGCAGCAATGATAGAACCTCTGAAGTTTGCCATTCCTCCCAGTACCACAAATACAAGAATCAAAATAGAAGTATTGTAATCAAATTTATTGGCAGTCAGTGAAGAATAGTAATGCGCATAAAGCACACCTGCAACGCCTGCAATTGCCGCTGAAATGGTAAATGCAATAATCTTATATTTTGTAATGTCTATCCCAACCGACTCTGCTGCAATTCGGTTATCACGGATGGCCATAATTGCACGTCCGCTTCTGGAATTTACCAGAAACGTCACAACCAGAAGCACCAGAATCAGCAAAATCACACCTATTGTAAAATTAGAAATCTTCTGTGTACCTGAAATACCCTGCGCCCCGTCAATAATCATCCTGCCGGTTTCATCCATTTGAATGGTATCTTTGATAAATGCAAAATGCAGCCCTGACTTATCCATTCCAATGTACAGAACATTCAGAAGTCCTTTGATAATTTCTCCAAATGCAAGTGTTACAATTGCAAGATAATCTCCATTCAGCCGCAGCACCGGTATTCCAATCAGGAATCCAAACAATGCAGAAAATAGAATTCCGACCAGCAGTGCAAAGACAAACCGGATCGGCGCAACCGTAATCACATTCTGTGTCATATTGGAAAACAATGCACTGGAAAAAGCGCCGACAGACATAAATGCCGCATGTCCAAGACTCAGTTCCCCAAGATAGCCGACGCAAAGATTTAATCCGACTGCAACAATGGAATAAATGCATAATCCGACCAGCAAATTGGAAAATGAATAAGACAAGGCACCTGCTGCACCCAGAATCTGAATCACTACAAATACCAGAACAATCATCCCGAGGGTGTTGATCAGATTCTGAGATGTTTTGCTGAACCGCTCCATCCTTTTCCCATATCCGTCTGTCAGTTTTTGAAATACTTTTTTCATCCTGCTCACCTACACCTTCTCACGAATCTGTTTGCCGAGAATTCCGGTCGGTTTGATCAAAAGGACCAGAATCAAGACCCCGAAAACAATTGCATTGGATAGCTGGGAAGAAATATAGGCACTCGCAAGATCTTCAATAATGCCCAGCAGAATGCCACCGATAAAGGCTCCCGGAATGGATCCGATTCCCCCAAAAACAGCTGCCGTAAATGCCTTTATTCCGGGAAGAGCCCCGGTATATGGATTCAGAGAATGATATTGTGAACACAGCAAAACACCGGCAATTGCCGCAAGTCCTGAACCGATGGCAAATGTCAGCGATATTGTGGCATTTACATTTACACCCATCAGCTGCGCTGCATCCCGGTCTTCGGAAACAGCCAGCATGGCCTGTCCTGCTTTTGTCTTTTTGATGAACAGCATCAGTGCAATCATAATTACAATACAGGAAACGATTGCCACAATTGTTACACTGGATATCTGCAGTGCCCCGCCTGCAAGCGTGAGAGGCGGCAGTTCAATTACAGATGTAAAGGATTTACTGTCTGCTCCAAAAATCAGAAGTGCTGCATTCTCAAGTAGATAACTCACACCGATTGCCGTAATCAGGACAGCCAGCGATGCTGTTTTTCTGAGAGGTCTGTATGCCACTTTTTCAATCAATATACCAAGTGCGGTACACACAACCACAGATACCAGTGTACTGACAATCGGATTCCAGCCAAATCCGCTTACCGTCATAAATACGGTGTAACAGCCAATCATAATTACATCACCATGTGCAAAATTAAGCATTTTGGCAATACCATAAACCATGGTATATCCCAGCGCAATAATTGCATAAATGCTGCCGAGACTGATTCCATCAATTAAATAGGAAGCAAAGCTCATGTCCGGAAACCTCTTGTCTTTCCATATTTTTATTATTAAATTGTACAGCTTCTTCATTTTCCGAAGTTAATTTACAGGTACAATTTAAATTCATATTTATACATTTTACCACTTATCTGTAATAAAATGCCATTTAAATAAATAGCATTTACAGTTCATTTCATAAATATCTGCTAAAAAACTCCGTATAGCAAAAAAGGATGCCTCACGGCATCCTTTCTGCATCCAATCAGTTCATGGAAACGTAAGCGCCGTTCTTGATCACAACTGCCTTGGGATCTTTGCTCACAGCCCCTGAAGAAGTCCATGACATTCCGGTACCGGTTAATCCGTCAACCTTTATCTCTGTCATTGCTTTTTTCATAGCATCACAGGTATCACTAACACTTGTACCTGGTGTAATATTTGCTTTTTCTGCTGCAGCCTTAATGGTATAAATTGCATCATATGCATCTGCTGCAAACTGGTTTGGTGTATCTTTATAAGCTTTTTTGTAAGCATCTACAAAAGTCTTTGTTTTACTGTCTGTTGCATCTGCTGCAAATGGTGTCAAAAGCATAACGCCTTCAGCCAGAGATGTCTTGAAATTCTCAACATTCAAAATTCCGTCAAGTCCGTCACAGCCAAAGAACTTAGGTGCATAAGACATCGCGGATGCCTGCTGCAGGATAATTGCCGCCTGTGTGTAATAGATAGGCAAAAATACCAGATCTGCACCAGCTTCTTTTGCTTTCTGCAGCTGTGTGGAAAAATCTGTGTTTGTATCTGCTGTAAATGCCTCTGCTGAAACCACTTCAATATTTTTTGATTTTGCTTCAGAAACAAATTTCTCTTCAATACCGGTAGAATATACATCTGAACTATCATAAATAATTGCAACTTTGGAACCGATTTTATTATTTGCAATATAGTCAGCAGATGCAACTCCCTGATTAGGATCTGTAAAGCATACCTGGAACACATTTCCATTTTTAATTACATCTGTCGAAGATGCGGAAGGTGTCAGTTCGAACATCTTGTCATTTGCCGTCTCAGTGGCAACTGCGATACAAGGTGTGGATGTAACGGTTCCCATCAGCATCTGCATTCCCCAATCCTTGAGTGAATTGTATGCATTTACCGACTTTTCAGCATCATGCTGATCATCTTCAAATTTGAATTCAATCTGCTTGCCATTGATACCGCCTGCTGCGTTGATCTCATCCACCGCAATCTGGGCTCCGTTTTTAACTGCAGTTCCATAAATTGCTGCTGCTCCTGTCGTAGGTCCGATACCACCGATCTTATATGTATCCCCACTGGATTTGGCAGAGCCACAGCCTGCCAGTGTACCTACCGTCATGGAAAGTACCAGAATAACACCTAAAGCTTTTTTCATATCGTTTCCTCCCTAAATTAAAGTAGTTACAAAGCTGTTTTGCATGCTCTGTATTAAAAAAAAGACGCTCTAACCCCTTGTCAGAACGTCTTCGTTTTTTGTATTGTATACCATTTTTTATCTTTTATCCATAATCATTTTATATTTATAAAAACAGTGCATAAAAAGTGTACTGAAATTATGCAAAAACCTGCTTTTGTTTTTATATAACTGCAATTCATCCTTTTTGATGCTATTTGATATCCAGTCCAAACCCATACTTTTTTTCAAAACCGTAATATGGCTGATCATTATCTGCACAGCACTTAATCCGCAGTTCCATTACCATGTTGTCCATCAGAATCAGCTGTGTCTCATAGTATCCTCCTACCGATGTCAGTTTCCGCGATGTGCGCTCCGGCATTGATAATTCCTGAATTTCTTTCAGACACTCTGCATCCGGCGTTCTGGGAGATCCCAAATCACACCAGTTCCTCGCTGCATTCCCATGCCGTGAATCAACACAGGTGCGCAGTTCGGTCATCTCTTCCGCTCCCCCTATCTGCGGCAGAAAAATCTGATATATGAGCGGATTTTCTTTTCCAGTCTCCGCAAGCCCCTGTGCTGTCATATTCCAGGCAATGACCTGATAATTTTCATCCGCTGTTTTCGTGATGACCATATGTTCATCCCGATACAGCAATTCACTTCCAGCTCTGGAAAAAAACTGAAAGGTATAAAATGCAGGTTTACGGATTCCACCTGCTGCTACCAGTCCAAACCCACCATAGAACTCAGCTTTCGGAACATCCTGTTCCTCAAACACATCACTAAACGTCCAGTAGGAATAGGAATCGGCATCATCCCCCACCCTGCTAAGGAGGTCTGCAACATATGCAGCATTATACACGGTATCATGCACCAGGCATAAAGGCGTGTAGGAGGTGTTGAACTCGGTAATATGAAGCGGAACATCTCTTGTAACCGCGTATTTTTCCATTATTTTATGTGTTTCCTTCAGTTCGGCAGACATACTTTCCGGCTCATTCATATGATGATGTACATACTCTCCGTTCGAATGAGGCTCTTTGGCACAATAGCAGTGCCTGGTGACAAAATCAAGCGGAACCTGATTCTCCTGACAGTATGCAAAAAAGCCATTTAACCATCTGTCAACATCCACTCCACAAATTGAGGGTCCGCCAACTTTAATCGCTGCATCAATTTGTTTGACTGCTGTAACTGTGTCCTGATAAAAACTGCAATATTCTGCAATGTCTCCTGCCAGGAAATCAATATTAGGTTCATTCCAGACTTCAAAAAGCCAGCTTTCCACTTCTTCTTTGCCATAACGGTCGAGCCAATGCTGAATCGTCTTTTGAACAAGCTGCTGCCACTTGTGTATATCCTTTGGTAAAGTTACATTGCCTTTCCAGTAAAAAATTGTCTGATCCCCGGATGCCAGTGCCGAGGGCATAAATCCAAGTTCCACAAAAGGTTTAATTCCTTTTTTAAGATAGGAATCATAAATTCTGTCCAGATACGTGAAATTATAAAATGGAATTTTTTTCCCATTCTGTTCAATTTCTCTGTATATGCCCATCTGGTCTGAAAACAGTCCGTGTCCTCTGATATAACGAAATCCGATTTCATCCTGTACGAGACTTAGATGCTGTTGATATTCTTCCTGTAATGCCAGATCCATTCTTCCTGTTCCCACGCACATTGTGGCCTGATTATAAAATGCTTTTCCTTCTCCAGTTACCCTGACTGTTCTTTCCATCTTAATCCTCATTTCTGTTTTATATTCTGAAACCATTATATTCATACATCACTTTGTCTGTACCAAAAATCAGTTTTATATTTTATAAATCGTTTTACCTGATTGATAAAAAACACGGAGGATAAAAATTTATCCTCCGTTCATTCGATATTTCGACTGCTTACCGAATTTCGAAGCATCATTTTACAGGAAAGTTTCTCAACATCTCCATCCTCACACTTTTCTCCTGCAAGCATCTGTATCAGTTTCTGTGCAGACCGGTAGCCAATATTAAAAAGCGGAAGCTGCATTGTTGTCAGACTTGGATACAAATACTCCGCCATTACCTGATCATCATACCCTGCCACTGAGATATCTTTTCCAACCTCCATATTATGTGCATACATATAATCATATACACCTCCGGCAATCTGATCTGAAAAGCAGAAAATGGCAGTTACACCACTTTCAGAAAAAAGTCCTGCTGCCTGATACCCCGCTTCACGGTTCCATGCACAATAGTGAATCAAATCCAGATCGCATAATATTCCATTCTCAAACAATGCCTTCTGATAACCTCTGATTCTAGCCTGCGTATGCAGATTATCCATTTCTCCAGCCAATACGCCAATTTTCCTGTTCCCCATGTGAATCAGATGATTCGTAATCTCATAACTGCCTTTTTCATCATCAATTACCACCGCGGGTATACCAGGGTTGGTCGTATAAGTATAAGCTGTCACTGTTGGAATCGGAACATCGTCAAATCCTTCTATAATACGCTCATGCCCTGCGATATAGATCATACCATCTGCCTTGAGCGACAGAAGTTCCCGTATCGCCGGCTGCAACGCGGATTGGTACTTCTGATTGTTATGAAACCAGGTATCCTGCCAGCGTGCATACAAACGCATGTTTTCCAGTATCACATTATAACCGTTTTCCTCACAAAAGTGCACAATTCCATCAATGATGAGTGGTGTACTGAACATCGTCATATCCTCAGCAAGAAGTCCTACCAACCTCATTGACTGTCTGCGAAGTCCCTGCGCGATCTGATTCGGATGATAATCATTTTCTTTGATCACCTCCAGAATTTTTCGTGTTGTCTCGTTTCCTGCTTTATGTTTGCCATTGATGACATTTGATACTGTTGCTGGTGAAACGCCGCATATTTTTGCCACTTCTTTAATTGTCATTATGCGCTTTTCCTCACTTCATTCTAAACCGTTTTACCAAGTATATACATCTTATTATTTTATTGTCAATTAAAAAACATGCAGAAAGAGTAAACTTTTCTGCTATGCAAAAGAAGGGCAGGCAGCTCATGCTTCCTGTCCTTCTTTCCGAATTTATTAAAAACCATTTGATACCTGTTTTGAGATAAGATTTGAGTATAAAAAAGTCTTTATGCCAGTAAAAAACAGAATCTGCTTTTTCATACCACTGTATCTTTATTTTTCCCAGTTGCTTCTGATAAATGCATCTGCCAGCTCCGGCCAAACTGCAACTTCCGGATTAGGAATATTCTGTAGCAGATCCTCTTTTGTAGGTACTTCATGGAAAGAATCCAGAAATGCCTTCTTACTCTCGTTTGGCATCAAAATTCGATCTTCACGAATGGCCTGTGCAATATTTACATTTTGTTCCATGCAATATGGTTCTCCGAATCTGCCATGTGCCCATTCTGAATTTGCAACAGAGAGACCATGATTTCCTTTCGAAAAAATATGCAATGCGAACAGAATCCCTTTTTCCTGTAAAGCCTCTGCGAACAGAAGACTGTTCTGCGGCGGAACAAGTCCGTCTGTTGCCGTATGCCACAAAAAGCACGGCGGAGTCTGAGCACTCACCTGTGTTTCAAGGCTTGCATGTCTTAATTGATCCAGACTTTCTCCGTCATTTCTTTCATAAATATCACTTCCAAGAAGTGCCCTGAAAGAGTCCTGATGTGCATATTCTCCGGAAGTAATGACCGGATAGGATAATATTCCTGCATCCGGTCTGGCTGAAATATCTGCAAATTCCGGATTTGAGTCTGTCGCTTCCATAAAATGTACACAGGCATCCGCGCAGAGATGTCCACCTGCCGAAAAGCCGCAAATATAAACACGGTTCGGATCAATATGCCATTTCTCCGCATTTTTTCTGATCAGACGAATCGCTCTTGCAATATCCTTCAGCGGCTGGTCTTTGAGTGGTTCATTCATAAGCATGTTTACGGTATAAGTAAGAACAAAAGTCTGATACCCTTTGTCACGGAATCTGTCCGCTACAATCTCCCCTTCTGATGGTGACACAATGCAATATCCTCCACCTGGAACCACTAATATACAGGGACGTACTCTGTCATCTTCATGTAAATACGGTACAATGTTAGGTACAAAATCAATTGCCATGGGATAGCTATATTCTTCTTTGTTCCAAAGTGCAATCGCACACTGATTCATACTGTTTTTCTCCTCAAACATAATGATAATATTTTTCTCCACTGGTGGAGACGCTCCCTGGATGCAGTGTACTTATCCGCAATCCCGACTATTACACTTTCGCGATAATGTGGGATATGTGTAATATTAAGCGGCCACATATGTGAATAGATAATATCTTTTTCCAAATCTGTCAGATCATAACTTTCCTGTGCATTGGCAAGTGCAATATATGCATGCCCTGTTCCATGCCGCCAGGCACTGTACCCGCTCTCACGAATATTATAAAGATAATAATCATGCAGCATGGCCCCTCTGGCAAGCTCCGCTTCACGCACCGGAATATGCAGCAGTCTGGCAAGCCTGTACGATCCTTCTGCCACAAACACACTATGCTGATAAGTATTGCATGATCCATGCTGTGGATACTGCTGCATCTGTCGAATTCTGGGATCGCTTTTCATTTCATTCAAAACCTGTTTATATTTTTCTTCGTCCATTTCCATCCTTTACTGAATAAATTGCTGCCGTTCCGGTAATTGGATTATAATTTTGTATTTACACAAAGTCAATCTGCCTCTATTTACTTTTTCCTTAATTTCATCTATCATGTTATTGTTCAGAGCCATGCGAATTTGTATCAAATCATGCGACGAATGCTTGCATTCGGGAGTATGATTTGGCACAAATTCATGTGGCGAATACGCCACAGTAAGGGATTTGCGCAGCAAATTCCGAGCATGGCTTCTGGCAGATCGTGGATGATCTGTTTCCTGCGAACTGTATCAAATCATGCGACGAATGCTTGCATTCGGGAGTATGATTTGGCACAAATTCATGTGGCGAATACGCCACAGTAAGGGATTTGCGCAGCAAATTCCGAGCATGGCTTCTGGCAGATCGTGGAT
>JAGOGF010000018.1:0-12274 GCA_017996845.1 Butyrivibrio sp. | reverse complement strand
GATCTGTTTCCTGCGAACTACAATTTTTTTATTTGGATATTGGTTTCCGGAATATATACCGGAGAAAGGAAAAAATGGATACAAATCATTCATCAGCTTCCATTCTGGCAAAGGGAAATCTTGTATATAAGGAAACCACACGCCTGTTGTTTTTTGGTATTCCATGGCCGTTTACACACTTCCGTATTTATGAGACTGACCTCGTTATTGTTTCCGGACTCATAAATATAAAAGAAAATGACTGTTATATGTATCGAATCAGTGACGTTGAGCTTTCCAGAAATCTTTTTCAGCGCCTGTTCGGTCTTGCAACTGTTACCTGTTTCACATCTGATGTTACGGACCGCACAATCGTAATGAAAAATATCCGCCATGGCTCAGAAATAAAAGACTATATTCTGCAGACATCTGAAAAATGCCGTTTAAACCGCAGAACCGTGAGCATGCAGGATATCGGTTTTGGAAGTGATGATATCCATTCGGTAGATAATATGGATTCCCTGAATCAGTAAATATCCTTAAAAAGCAAAAGGGCTTTTCCTCTGCAATGATACAGAGTGAAAAGCCTTTTTATCTTCTTTATCTGGTAGACAAAAATATCTTTTCCCTGGCTGCCTGCTGATCTTCAGGATATGTTTTGGAATAAGTTTCCATCAGCGTTTTCGCCTGATCAAAATTTCCGCCATATTCATATGCTGCTATTTCATTACGCAAAAGTGCCTGATTTGCAGAAGCATCTTTCAGTGCCAGGCCCGTTTCAAAATCAGCTATCGCTGCTTCATAGCTTCCCATTTTCATCTCACATATACCAAGACGGTTATACACATCGGCATGCTTGGGGTTATCCTGCAAAAATGATTTATAAACACTGACAGCATAGTTATAATCCTGCTGTTTCTCCCCTGTCTGTCCCAAAAGAAGAACCACTGCCGCATTACCTGCATTTCCCTTTTCGCTTCGCGCTCCTTCCAGATAATTTTGCGCATCCGCATTATTTCCCAGATAATATGAAATCTGTCCCTTTTCAAAATTTGTCATGGAAGAACTTCCCTGACTCATTGCCGTTTGTAAAATTACCGTTCCTTCATCCTGATAGCCATAATCAGCAAGTGCCTGATATATCATGATAATCCGGTCGTAATCCTTTGGTGCAAGCGCAATTGTTTTGGTAAAATCTGCAGAAGCACTGTCATGATCGCCATTTTTCAGTTCCGTAATCCCTCTCAGGTAGCAGGCATTACGCTCATCCTTATGCAAGTTGAGTATTGCACTGTAAACCTGAATTGCACCGGCATAATCCCCTTCTCCGGAAAGTGCTTCTGCAAGATAGTAATTCGTATCATAATCCATGGCATCCACAATACCCCAGCTGGCAGCAAGTGACTGTTCCAATGCTTTTACTGCTTCTGTATAGTTTGCCATCTTTAAATTAGCTATTCCGATTCCGCGATAAAGAAGCCTTGCACTTTCTCCGGCTTTCTGTGCCTGTGAAAAGCTTGCGAGCGCACTTTCGTAATCATGATTCTCAATATAATTCATACCGGAATCAATATTTTTCTGACCGGAAAAGGTACTGCAGCCGCAGCAGAAAATCATTGCACACAAAACAACTGCAAACAACCTATACTTTCTGTTCGATTTCATCACAGACGACACCTTATTTTCCAAGGTAACATACAACTTCAACTTCACAAAGTACATTCTTGGGAAGTTGTTTTACTGCAACACAGCTTCTTGCCGGCTTTCCGGTAAAATACTTTTCATATACACTGTTAAATGCTGCAAAATCAGCCATTTCTGCTAAAAAACAGGTTGTCTTTACAACGTGTTCATAATCTGTACCAGCCGCATAAAGAATTTTACCTATATTTCTGCAGACAAGATCTGTCTGTGTTGTAATATCTTCTCCAGAAATATCTCCTGTGGCAGGATTGATCGGAATCTGGCCTGATGCATAAAGAAAATCCCCTGCCTGAATTGCCTGTGAATAAGGGCCGATTGCCGCCGGTGCTTTGTCTGTTGCTATTTTTTTCATACTTTTCACACTCCTTTTTTATGCCTTATCTCTGCCAAAAACAGCTTTTACATAATATCCTCTCGCATTCTCAACAACTTCCGTCACTATTCCGTTCTTTTCAGACATTCTCTCACGAAATGGATAATTAGCGGACATTGCAAGAGATGGATCGATCGTATAATAATAATTACTTGGAAGGACCCCTTCTGTTACTGTTATCTGATCTCCTTCTTTCAACAGACCGGGCCTTTCCATTTTAAAAATCATTTCACGTGCCAATTTACACGCCTCTCTTCATCAATTGGAAGCATTATTGATTTCTGCAATCTTTGCTTCCGAGTTACTTGCTTTTCTGGTTCCCTGGAAATCATTTATAACCTGATCATAAATTTTTTTGGCCTGATTGGTATCCCCTTTTTCATAATAACAATTGGCAAGGTAAAACAACGCATCCCCATTGGTATTATCATACTGGTATGCCTGCGTCAGTGCTGTAATTGCTGTATCATAATCCTGTTTCTTATATGCTGCGTAACCGCTGCTGTAATACATGGCTGCCATTCTCGGTCCCACCAGCTTCACAAGTGAATTATAAAGTTCCGTAAACTCCGCCGTAGCAGAGGAACCCATTTTGCTCAGATCAACATGTTCCAAATATCCTGCTATTGTCTCAGTATCAGAAGGTTTGGTCAGATATGTACTGGTAGCCGCCATTAAAGCATCCATTACATCCATTGTCGTATCCGTTCCCTGATAGGAATCAATCTGAGACTGTAATCCATCTTTTTCTTTTTTTAAATCTGCAATTTGCTGTTCATATTCCGTCAGCTGCGCTGATTTGGAATCTGATTGTTCACTGATAGCAGTAATACGCTCTTTATTACTGCTGTTGATTGTCTGGATCCTCGCGGGTAAAATAAGAAAACATGCGATTGCAATACCCAATACTGTTCCAATCGCTATGCTGAGCATGGAAACTGCTCCTCTGGGCTGCAGATTATGTACCGGCTGTATGATTGTCTCATTTCCGCTCCGATACTGTACTACTTCCTTCGCGGAAGGAATTTCAGAGAGATGTTTTGCCTCATCTTCTCCGGGTATCTGCATATGCCGTGCTTCCATCAGATATCTTTGTGTCAATGTGTTTCCCGTGTCAATCCTTACACATTTTTCAAGTTCACGCTCCGCTTTGGCATAATTTCCGCTATTCAGATATAACAATGCCAGAAGCTGATGTGCCCTGATAAAACTCGGATTCAGCGACAAGACTTTTTTCAGCTGTATCACTGCCAGATCAAGACTATTCTGCTGACAATACTTCAGTGCAATATTATATTTCTTAACTGTCTGGTTCATGGTGTCAAGGCGTGTCGGATTATTTCGCAGCTCATTCATATAATCATCCGCTGCATTATCTTCTGCAGACAAATTCTTGCTGATCACCCATTCGCTGAGTGCTGCAACAACTTCTCCCATTTCGTAATATACAAGTCCCAAAAGGTTTCTTGCATCAATATTTCCCTTATTGAGTTTCAAACTCTGATGAAGACTTTCAGCCGCTCCTGTCAGATTTCTGACTGTTGCTTTCTCCAAACCTTCATTATAATAAAGGTTTGAGAGGCTCATTAATTTTTTATATAAAGCAACATCAGCGCCGCAGGTTGGGCAGATATCCTGATCTGTCAATTCGCAGTCGCAATGATAACATTTCATGGCAAACTTACTCCTTTCAGTTTCTAGGCGTTCTTGTAACAGGTCTGCCTGCTGCATGCCTGCCATCGGTATCTGCACCGGCATCTTTTAACAGCTTTACAAGCACATCTGCCATATCGTCAAGATCCTGATTACATATCATTTCTTCCGCATCCTCAATTTCAAGACTTGGGTGAAATTTTTTGAGTTCGTCTTCAAAATTAATCATAAAAACCTCATTTCTGCGTCATCATCCCGCGCATTATATCTTGCTGCTCAGTTCTTCCTTTATCTGGCCCGCCAGATAAAGTGATCCTGCTGCAAAAACCAGATCCCCCGGTTTCTTTTTCTGCATTGTCCATTTCAGTGCCTGCGCTGCATTATTAAAAAAAACTATTTTCTGCTGTTTCTGTAAAAGTCTTTCTTCCATATAAAAAGTCTGCTCCAGTTCGGTCTCAGAAACAGAACGTTCCGTTGCCAGAACAGTCACTGCAATGTCAGCAAACAGATCACTGTTTAATACCTGCTCTGCCATTTTGGTATACTGCTTATCTCCAACCACTCCAAAAATAAGATGTTTCTGACCATTACAGTCAATCTCTCTGACACTTTCCAAAAAAGCAGCCATACCATCTGTATTATGCGCACCATCAATATAAAAATCTGGTTCGGCTTCTTCCATACGAGCTTCCCACACCATATCTGTAAGTCCCTTGCGAATTGCCTCCTGAGAGATCTGCAGTCCCTGTTCTTCCAGTACTTCTATTGTTGTTATCGCTAAAGCGGCATTTTCTGTTTGGTATATTGCAGTTGTGGACAGTCGTAGACCAACATACTTATAATAGCGGGAATAATAGGAAAAATCAATGCATTTATTCCCATCCAAAGATGTGAAAACTTTAACTCCAAAAATCTGTGCACCGGATACTGCATACACCTGTGCCTGCTCCTGCTGCGCTTTTTTTTCGATTACTTCAGAACTTTCCGTTCTTCTGTCACAAAACACAACCGGAATATGTTCCTTTATGATTCCTGCTTTTTCTCCTGCAATCTCTTCAATTGTATTCCCGAGATATTGCATATGATCCATCCCGATTTCTGTAATTGTGCATACTTTGGGATGCCTGATACTGTTCGTTGCATCCAGCCTTCCGCCCAGTCCGGTCTCCAGAATAAGATAATCTACCGGATGTTCCCGATATAACAGCATCGCCATAATAAACAAATATTCAAAAAAAGTTGGAAAATAGCTTTGATCCTCATATTGCGATATCTGATAAATTACCTGCATAAAATAATAAATGAATACATCATCTTCAATTACCGCGTTATTAATCCGAAATCGCTCAGATATCCTGACCAGATGCGGTGATGTAAACATCCCCGTTGTATAACCGGCATGCATCAGAATGGAAGAAATATATGCACAGACAGAGCCTTTTCCATTGGTGCCTGCAATATGAATGATCTGCATCTGTTCATCCGGAGCTCCCATAAAGTCAAGAAATTTTCTGGTATCGGCCAAGGCATGCTTCTGTGTGAACCGCGGGATTTCATTTAAAAAATCGGCACAATTCTTTAATGTCAACGTTCCCTGCCTGTTCAGTTCGCTGATCCTGTCAGTCATTTCTGCAATTGTTCTGTTCCCCATTGCGTCTCCGTTTCATTCTGCCTGTATCGTTTTCCCCTGCATGCCTGACGCCATGCAGCTGTCTGACATGATCTGCATGGCGTCACTTTTTACTGTATTTACAGAATAATTATTTGCACAGCTGTGCCAGGCGTTCTTCTACCTGTGCATAGGTCTGCTCATATTTTTCCTGTTTTGCCTTTTCTTCATCAATCTTTTCCTGTGGTGCTTTAGACAGAAACTTCTCATTGCTGAGCATATTTCTGGATCTTTTCAGTTCTGTGTCAAGACGTGCTTTTTCCTTCTGTAACCGTTCAATCTCTGCCGACAGATCAACCAGATCTGCAAACGGAATATATACCGTTGCATCCGGAATTACAACCGATACCGCATCTTCTGCAATCCCGCTTCTATCTTTCTGGCAGATTGATTCTGACGCATATGCAAGACTTTCAAAAAACAGCTTGCCTGTTCTGAATACATCCAGCAGATCCTCTTTCTCACTGACAACATATACCTTTGCCTTGCGGGAAGGTGCAACATTCATCTGCGTACGAAGATTACGGATTCCACGGACTGCTTCCTTAATAACCTCAATTTCTTTTTCATCCTGTGCAAAGTTCCAGGACCCCTGATATTCCGGCCAGGAAGAGATCATAATGGATTCCTCTTCGTCCTGCATCGTGCAGAAAATTTCTTCGGTAATGAACGGCATATAAGGATGCAGGAGCTTTAGTGCACTGATCAGAACCGTCTGCAGTGTCCACATTGCAGCAGTATGAGAAATCTGATCATCCGAATTGTACAGCCTTGGCTTAACCATCTCAATATACCAGTCACAGAACTCATCCCAGATAAAGTCATAAACCTTTTGTACGGCAATTCCAAGTTCAAAATGATCCATGTTCTCTGTCGCATCTTTAATGGTCTCATTCAGCCTTGAAAGGATCCAGTGATCAACCGGTTCAAGACCTTTCGGCATAGGCTGATGAATCGCTGACTGTTCATCTTCACCCATATTCATCATAATAAAGCGGGATGCATTCCATACTTTGTTGGCAAAATTGCGGCTGCTCTCAACTCTTTCATTATAAAAGCGCATATCATTGCCCGGTGCATTGCCGGTAATCAGTGTCAGTCTCAGTGCATCTGCTCCGTACTGGTCAATGACTTCCAGCGGATCGATTCCGTTTCCAAGAGACTTGCTCATCTTGCGACCCTGCGAATCCCTCACCAGTCCGTGGAACAGAACCGTTTTGAAAGGATAGGTTCCCATCTGTTCATATCCGGAAAAGATCATACGGATTACCCAGAAAAAGATAATGTCATATCCGGTAACCAAAACATCTGTCGGGAAGAAATATTTGAGATCTTCTGTATTTTCCGGCCAGCCAAGTGTCTCAAACGGCCACAGGGCAGAAGAAAACCATGTATCCAGAGTATCCGGATCCTGCTTGAATCTCGTACATCCGCACTTCGGACATACATCCGGCATTTCGCGTCCTACAACTACTTCTCCGCAATCTTCACAGTAATATGCAGGGATACGATGTCCCCACCACAGTTGTCTGGAGATGCACCAGTCACGGATATTATCTGTCCAGTTAAAATATGTTTTGTCCATTCTTGCAGGAATCAGCCGGACATCACCATCTTTTATGGCTTTCACTGCAGGTTTGATCAGTTCATCCATCTTAACGAACCACTGTTTTTTGATCATCGGTTCTACTGTGGTATGGCAGCGGTCATGCGTTCCTACATTATGGGAATAATCTTCAATTTTTACCAGAAGTCCCATACCGTCAAGTTCTTCCACAATACGTCTGCGGCATTCGTAACGATCAAGGCCTTCATATTTTCCACCATTTTTGTTAATGGTAGCATCATCATTCAAAATGTTGATTTCCGGAAGATTATGGCGTTTTCCAACCTCAAAATCATTCGGGTCATGCGCCGGTGTGATCTTGACAACTCCGGTACCAAATTCCATATCTACATAACTGTCTGCCACAACCGGAATTCTACGATTTATAATCGGAAGCATTACTTCCTTTCCAATCATATCTTTGTATCTGTCATCTTCCGGATTAACGGCAACTGCAGAATCTCCGAGCATGGTTTCCGGACGGGTCGTTGCAAATTCAATGAACGTTGTCGTACTGACGCTGCCATCGTCTTCGATCAGCGGGTATTTGATATGCCACAAATGTCCTGCCTGCTCTTCATATTCTACTTCCGCATCCGAAATGGATGTATTGCAAACCGGACACCAGTTAACAATACGGCTGCCCTTGTATATATATCCTTTTTCATGCATTTTGATAAAGACTTCTGTAACTGCTTTATTACAGCCTTCATCCATCGTAAATCTTTCTCTGTCCCAGTCGCAGGAAGAGCCCAGTTTCTTAAGCTGCTGAATAATCCTGCCGCCATAAACTTTTTTCCATTCCCATGCACGTTCCAGAAACTTCTCACGGCCAAGGTCGTGCTTGTCGATTCCTTCTTTTTTCAGTTCGCTGATGATCTTAACTTCGGTTGCAATACTGGCATGGTCTGTACCTGGCTGCCAAAGGGCATTATATCCCTGCATCCGTTTCCATCTGATCAGAATGTCCTGCATGGTATTATCAAGGGCATGTCCCATATGGAGCTGTCCTGTAATATTTGGCGGCGGAATTACGATAGTATAAGGTTTTTTGGTTTTATCAACTTCTGCATGAAAATACTTTTTTTCTTCCCATTTGCTGTAGAGACGATCTTCTATGCCTTTTGGATCATATGTCTTTGTAAGTTCTTTTTTCATAGTATATCCTTTCTCAATCAAATTTTTTTGGATGTCTGCGCAATGGCACATGGCTCTGCTTATATACGCAGAAAACGCCCCTGGCTGAAATTTTTCAGTCAAGGGCGTATGTACGCGGTACCACCTTAATTCGCAGCTCTTACGCTGCCTCAGTCCAGCATGTGTCTGTTAAAAAACACATTATGGTTCATCCTCTAACGCTGATGCTGCGGGGTCACTTACTTGTGCGTGGCACTTTCTCAGTTCCCGGTTCCAAAGCTACCTTCCATATCATCTGCCATGGATTCCTTTCAGCGGGCACTTCTGTACTTTACGGCCCGGATATCCTCTCTGCAACGGCATTTCAATATGTACTCTTCTTTGTCATAACCTTTATCATTTTATTTAATTCATAAACTTTTATGATTTTCATCATAGGCAGAAAGGTGCTGCTTGTCAAGGATTTCAGAAAAAAATACCGTTTGCGGCACCTGCCTTTTAAATTTTAAAAAACAAACCTGCTTTTTTAAGCGGAACACGAAGTGCCATGTACAATATAACCGTCAGAAAGGCTGAAACGACTGAATTTAAAAGCGTTACCCCAAAGTTAATTACAAATGTCACCTCAGCAGCAGGCTTTCCAAGAATCAGAATCTTATAGATATAACGAAGTCCCGGATCTCCTACTGCATTAAATACCATTCCGACGACAGTTGCTGTAATGGTCCACTTTAAAACTTTTGCATGATTTTCTTCCGTTGATATATGCCCGATACGATGTGCGACAATGCCTACCAGTATGCCCATGAGCAGTTTGATCAGAAATGTAATAGGTGCCTCTACAATGTATACCGGGTCAATCAGATCTGCAATGGTAAGCCCGATTGCTCCGCCCAGTCCACCATACATACTTCCCAGCAGCAGCGCTCCAAGCGCGCAGAATGCATTTCCCAGGTGTATGGATACCTGTCCTCCCGGTGTCGGAACGCGAATGGACAGAAAAGTAAATACAACATAGGTAAGTGCTGCAAAAATGCCTGCAAACACAATTTTTCTAAGCGTCTGATCCTGACTGCGCTCCACACCCGAACGTACCTGTTTTTCATTTTTCATATTTTCACCCCTCCTTCTTAACATTTCACTGTTGTTTTTTCTTATAATATAACAATATATTTATACTGGTATTATTAACAGTGCCAGAATATTATTTTTTTGTCATACCACTTTGAATTTATTTTACTGATTTTACATTAATATTTCTTTTCAGCGAATATTCGTTGTAGTATGATAGAAGCAAAAAATAAGTTTAAACAATCTGATGAATATGGACGTCTTACTGATAGGAGCACATACCGCAGTGAATATACAAAAATACGACAACCATGTACAACGTCTGATTGAAGAATTGATGGAAAAACGTGCCAGGCATGACTCTTCTTTTACAAAAACAGCAAACAGACTCTTTCGAAAAGCCCAGGAGTTGGAAGATGA
This sequence comes from Butyrivibrio sp., assembly GCA_017996845.1. The sequence goes on along the minus strand of JAGOGF010000018.1, from coordinate 2,662 downwards.
TGCATTAATCGGATTCTCGAGCTATTATATTGCCGAAGCACATTACATCTATTCTATGAATCATGGCAATTTCAAAAAAGCAGTCATTCGTGCAATGGAGCACCTGCAGGCTGCATCTGAATATATGCTTCTTGGCAGGTGTTACAATCTGCTTGGAATCGATTCTCTTTTGCATGGAACAATGTCTCTTGGCATGGATTATCTGATGACTGCACTGCGTTATTGCGACAATAACAGCGGCAATAATCTCAAGGGAATTGTACAATCCAACGTCGGTCACATCTACGCTGATCTGGGCGATTATCGGGAAGCTCTTCGCTATATGAAAGGCGCACTGGAAGAAATCAGAAAATATCCGAATGACCCCATGTATTCACATGATATGGTTTTATGTTACACGTTGCAGGGAAATTATTATCTGCATTATAATCATAAACTTGAAAAAGCAAAAATATCCTTGAAGCATGCGCATGAAATTCTGATGTCATCCAAAACACCGGAAGATGTATCTGATCAGTTTCTTTATTCCATTTTGAACATCAAGATTTTGCACTATTCGGGAAAAACTGCAGAAAGGGATGCTGCGATTGCCAATCTGATGGTCACTCTTTCCCTCTGGGAAAGTATAGCCGATATGGCTGAAGATGTTGTTGATATTGGTTTTTTCCTTCTTGAAATCGGTGACTTAAAAGATGTGAAATCCATTATTGAAATTTCAGAACCATCTTTGAACAATCTTGAGCTTCCCAGCGTGAAAATTCAGATTGTCCAGCTGAAAATCGAATATTTTGCAAAAGCTGGCATGCAAACAGAACTGCAGAAATCCACTGTCACATATTATGAACTTTCGCAGCTTTTAAAACGTAACGATGCGGTTTCCTATAAATTTTCCGTTGATGTACGCCGTTCCATGGAGGAAATGCGCATTTCACAGGAAAAAATACAGAAAGAAAACATGCGTCTTACCAGACAGGCTGAATATGACCAATTAACCAGTCTTCCTAACCGTTATCATCTCAATCGTTTTTCTGACCAGGCTTTTGAACGTGCTTTTCATAACAAAACTTCTCTTGCCGTTGAGATTCTGGATATTGATTATTTTAAGGAATACAATGATACATATGGTCATCAGGCGGGTGATACCTGTCTGCAGAAAATTGCCGAACAGATTCAGCTGCTGGCAAGAAGCAGCTGTGGAATATATTGTGCACGATACGGCGGCGATGAATTTGTACTGATATATGAAGGCAAAACAGATAATGAAGTAACCGAATTTGCAGCAAGGCTGCGTGATATGATTATTGCTCTGCATATTCCAAACGGTGGATCAAGATTTTCCTCCTATATTACCATTTCGCAGGGCATTCGAAACTCCGTTCCCAAAGAAGAAAATAAGCTCTGGGATTATATGTATACCGCAGATAACGCACTCTATAACGTTAAACAGCACAAAAAAGGAGAAATTGTTCTGCTTCACTCCGCTGTTATTTCTCAAAAATCTCTCGAAGACGCAAAACGCACCTAAACATTTCAGGTCCAAAAAGGAGCGGGAAACATTGTAAATTCATTGTTTCCCGCTCCTTTTAAAATATATGTCAAAACATATATGACAAATATGTCATTTTTGTATCGGTTTACATAATATTATTGACTACATAAGTTCTGTCTTCAAATTTCATTTTCTTAGTAACTGTTTTTCGACATAGCATTTTAAGCAGTGTCTATGCGCTTTCTAAAATTTCATTTTACTTTTATCCCCATTTTCCACCAAGTTATCCACATGTACATAGGTGTCATTTTTAACTTCATCCCAGTCATTTTGTTTCTACATAAATGATATTTTTCTAGCAATTAAAACAATTTAGCGTTACATTCATGTTTACATAATTCTTATTTATAATAAATTATGTAAACTTCATGCTTATTTTGTATATTTTAGTAGACATAACAATCAATAATCATTATTATTTTTATCAATTCCACCTTTTCCAAAAAGACTTTATCTTATTATTGACTGTATCAGTCGTGATTTGAAGAAATTCCTGCCATTCACGTGGAAAAAGTTGATTATACCCACTTTGTAAAAAACGTTCATCCAAAAGAGCAACAATTCCCGTATCCGTTTCTGTTCTGATCACCCTTCCTGCTGCCTGCAGTACTTTATTCATTCCCGGATATCTATACGCATAGTCAAATCCATTCTCTCCGCTCTCGTCAAAGTATGCTTTCAGGATTTCACGTTCACTGCATACCTGTGGAATACCCGTTCCGACAACAATGACTCCAATCAGGCTGTCATTCTTGAGGTCTATTCCTTCGCTGAAAATCCCACCCATCACACAAAAGCCTATGAGACTGTGGTTATCAACAACTTCCATATCCATGTGGATAACTTTTGTGATATCCACATCCGTTCCCGCTGTAAAACGTTCCAGAAACGCTTCTCTTGCAGTCTCCGACATATACGTTTCCTGCACGATCAGTTCTGTCTGCACCGGATCATAAAAACGATCCTCATATATTTCTCCAACCTGCTCCAAAAAAGAATGAGACGGAAAGAAAACAAGATAGTTTCCTTTTCTGGCCGCTGTAATCTGATGGATATAAGAAGCTATCGCGCCATACTCTGATTCACCTCTTCTGGTATATCTGCTCGTAACAT
>JAGOGF010000205.1 GCA_017996845.1 Butyrivibrio sp. | reverse complement strand
CTGGAACATATCGGATCTGTACTCTGTAATCCTGTTATCCCATTGCTTTTTCTGAATCTGCGCTTCCGCTTTGGTATGCCTTGCATTTTCCAGTTTCAGATCCGCTTCTTCCATATCCGTATCTGCCAGATTCAGCAATTCTACATCAATCAGCTGCAGCTGATCCTCACAGTCATCTCTTTTCTGTTTTTTTTCAGACCGTTCTTCTGTCAGGTTCCTGATTTCCTGTTCTTTTTTATCATATTCTTGCTGCAGCTTCTGTACGGTTTCATAACTTTTCAGATATGCCGTTCCTTTTCTGGCAAGCATATACCTGTTGTAACGTGAGTACTCGTTTCTGATAGCCTTCACATCTAAGAATGTTCTGCGAAGCTGATCCAGATTCTCCTGAATTCCATCCATTTTTTCCATGGCATCAACCATGGCACGCAGTTCTTCATCCGTAAGTGTCTGTAACGATTCATTCAGTATCTCATACACTTTTGTCGGCTTGAATTCCTTGGATAATTTAGGTGCCCTGACCTTGACAAGTAATTTAATAAACTGCTCATATTGCTCCGGACGCTGGTATCCAAACAGATATTTATTAACCAGTGCCTTATACTCCCCCGGAACATCCGTAAACGGCGTCTCTTCTCCCAATACTTTTTTCATTTCCTGCCTGTCATACGGGAGTTTTGTGCTGCCTGTTTCTTTATATACATTAATGTCGATACCGATTCTTCTGCCATCCAGAATCACAAATCCCCAAAAATCCATCTGTTTTCCGCGCCGTGCCCTCTGACCGATTGCAATCGTCCGATATTCATTCGTTTCCATTTTCTGAAATTCAAGAAAAAGATACCCTGTTGAATCATCTTTTCCGTCTTCCCCGAGAAAATAATACTCCATCCGCCGGTCACTTGATCCAAAGGGATCCAGCCTGCTGGGTGTTCTGTCACCATCCAGAATAAACGGAATAAAGCTCTGCGTCGTAATGGATTTTCCGGATCCGTTCTGTCCTCTCAGCAACAGCTTTCCATCCACAAACTCAAATATCTCTTCATCATACAGCCAGAAATTTACAAACCCTATACGGTTCATTTTCCAATAATTATTCATCCGCTTCTCCCTTAAAGTCTGCAGGATAATAGCCTTTTGTTTTGCCGGCACTCGGAAGGACAGATACCTTGTCAGCTGATTCCCGGATGATCATCCAGTCACGCATATACTCCAACACTGCTTTGATAAAGCGTTCTCGCGGCATTTCTCTGTATTCCTTGCTCCATCCGGTATTCCATTTTTCACGACATTCCCAAATCAGTTCCTCGAAGGCACCTTTTTTCAAATCTATACATTCATTTTCCATTTTTACGATTCTATGCTGCTCCAATCTCTGCTGTATCTCATTGCAGACCAGCAGAACGATTTCCGGCAACATGGCATCCCTCGGATGTACTTTTCCGTAGCAATCCATCTCCTCCACCATCCAACATGCCATATTTTTGTGAATATCCAATCGCCCGCCAAGCTGTTCTTCAAGATTTTTTGCCACCCACTGTCTCTGATTCTTCAGGTACAGGGAGTCTGCATCTTCGTTATTATCCCAGTACATTGCAGGCGACGTTACAAGCTGGCGGTAAACACGATTAATCCTCACATGACCGCGATCCGCATTCAGCTCCTCAATCGGAATTCTTTCAAAATCAGACCATGACTGAAACTGTGAAATATCATAAGAAAATGTCGAAGCAAAATATTTCGAATACCCTGTGTTTTCATATAACACTTCCTGACCGCTTTCCTGACCGAAGGCTTCACTGCTGCCTTCATAAACCCGCAACATACATAGTCCCTCCATGTACTGCAGCACCCGGACAAGGGATTTTCGCTGGGCAAAAGAAGTCCAGTCTATCTCCATATAAGATTTCAGCTGAGTTTCCACATAATCAATCAGTTCAGACAGTAAGAACTGCTCCTGTTCCTCTTTATCCTCAAGGTACATCAGCACAACACACAGAATACAATAATCTCGGATATCCGAAAACTCCTGTATCCCCATAAAGGATTCTGCATGGGAAGGTATTTTTTCCAGTTTCAGGATATGCTCTGTATGAATTATTTTCCAGCCCAACTGTTCCCGTACAAACTGCTGAAATAACGGAATATCCTTTTTTACCCTATAATAAAGATCTTTATCTGTATCTTTACAAATCCATTTTTTCTCTAACAGTGTGCGAATCTCATTCATCTTTAAACTCCAATATGTAAACCGGCATCGTTAAATCTCCATCCTCACAATGAAGGACACACGTACCTTCTTTTCTCTTCAGTATATATTCCTGTCCGTATTCCGTTCTTCCCTTTTTCTCAGAATTGCTGCCGGCCTGTGCAATCCACTGTAGAAAAATATTTTTTACAGTCTCTGACACCACTTCATCAATTGCGCCAAAGTCCAGATAATGATTCCTAATATAGTAAAGGACGAGTTCTTTTTCTTTCTGAACCTTCGTCAGATAAGCCGTTTTCTGTATGTATTTTTCAATGGATTTGTCTGTAAATCCCTGCCGGTTTTTCTTTTCCCGGTAAGTCTTAACATGTGGCTTCAGAAGATACCCCATCGGTTCTTCCTCATATACACTTTGACTAATGCCATCGGAATCCCGCGTCTCATTCGCCATATAATGCTCTATCTGCTGGATACCAAAAGCATGTGCAGATAACCTGTGGGCTTCCTCAAGATCTCCGCATGAGAGAAAAAGTTCCAGGAACTTTCGGTAATCATCTTTTCTGCTGATTCCCCAGTTCTGTATCTGTACGATCAGTGCTGCATTCTGAATGATGTTTCTGATAATGTCATTTGTAATCTTCAGTACTTTCCTGCACTCACACTCACGCTCAGCCGAATCAACAAACCAATTTTTCAAAGACTCCCATTTTCCGATCACATTTTCCCTGATGCCCGGTTCTGATCTTCCCTCTCTCTCAAGTGCAGCATGCGGAATATCCAATTCGCTTTGAATTACCTTGTCTAAAAGCTGTCCCTCAATGACATCATTCTGCCGCTTTAGTATTTTCTCGATCCGTGCGGCATGATGCTGAAGTTCCTGCACAAATTCTGTCAGATATTGAATAAATCGATCTTTATGTACGATAAATTCAACTGATTTCATCAGTCTGTCTGTTTTTCCAGAATAGAAATCTCGCAGGTAGTCCTGATAATTCTGATTCAGACGTTTAAAATCTTCCTGAATCAGATCCCACCACTCATTGATGTCCTTCAGCCTGCCATTGTTTATTTCTTCGGCCTGTTCCAGCCCTGATTCCAGCCGGACAAAAAAATTGGTAGAAAGATTACCTGATTCCAGAAATAGATTCTCCAACCGGACAGTCATTCGTTCAATTTCGACAGCATATTCTGACATCGTATAACGATACTGTTTATTCTTATAGTCTGCAATCGTATATACTCGTCCCGGATCTTGAATCGGTGTAAGATTCTTCCATTTTACAAGTGCCTCAAGATCCTGCTTCAACTGCTCCATGCTGTAAGCCACATCTTCTTCCTGTATCTGCTTCAGGATATCCTCTTTATAGAGTTGAAAATGCATTCTTTCATACTCCGTATAAAAAATGCGCATGATCTTACGGTATTGCAATGCATTAATTGCAGACAAATATGAAGTTTCTTCAATTGCATTAAGCTGTTGCATCGTTTATCCTCTTGGCAAAATTCTATTGATACCGCACTTATCGCTATAGCAGTATAATTTATTATAACGCATCTTCCAATCAGTACGGCAGCAAGAA
>JAGOGF010000204.1 GCA_017996845.1 Butyrivibrio sp. | reverse complement strand
TAACAGAAATCCATGAAGCATATTTCTTAAAATGCTGTGGCAGTCTAGACGAATAGAGCACCGTCAGATTGGGTTCCGGAGAGGGTCCCATATTCTCAAGTGTATGCAGGAAACGATAATCGCTCTTTGTAACCATATGGCGACCATCCTGACCAAGTCCGCCTACTTCCAGTGTTGCCCATACCGGATCTCCTGAAAACAACTGATTGTACGAAGGAATTCTCGCAAATTTGACCATCCTGAATTTCATAACCATATGGTCAATGAGCTCCTGTGCCTGGGATTCGGTCAAAGTTCCTTCTCTCATATCTCTTTGAATATAAATATCCAGAAAAGTAGAGATACGGCCAACACTCATTGCCGCCCCGTTCTGAGATTTTACTGCAGCAAGATATCCGAAATACAGCCACTGAATCGCTTCCTGCGCATTCTTTGCCGGTGCTGAAATATCGAATCCATAAACCTTTGCCATTTCAGCGATCTGTTTCAGTGCACGGATCTGATCTGCAAGTTCTTCTCTCTGACGGATAATATTATCTGTCATCGTTCCGGATCCACAGTTTGCCAGATCTTCTTTCTTTTTTGCAATCAGGAAATCAATTCCATAAAGAGCAATTCTTCTGTAATCACCTACAATACGGCCTCTTCCATATGTATCCGGAAGTCCGGTCACAATCTTACTGTGACGGGCCAGTTTCATTTCGGGTGTATAGGCATCAAACACTGCCTGATTATGTGTCTTATGATAGTCCGTAAAAATTTTGTGCAGTTCGGGAGCCGGTGTATAGCCATATGTCGTACATGCTTCTTCTGCCATTTTAATTCCGCCGTATGGCATGAAGGCACGTTTTAAAGGCTTATCAGTCTGTAAACCTACAACTTTTTCCAGATCTTTATCCTGTTCGCTGATGTAACCCGGGCCATATGCCGTAACAGAAGAAACAATCTCTGTTTCCATATCAAGAACACCATCTTTTGCACGTTCCTGTTTCTGCAGATCCTGCAGCATTCCCCACAGCTTCTCTGTAGCCTGTGTTGGTTTTTCAAGGAATGATTCGTCTCCATCATATGGTGTATAGTTATCCTGTATAAAGTCTCTTACATCGACATCATCCAGCCAATGTGTTCCGCAAAAGCTTCGCCATTCCTGCTTTAACATATCAGATTCCTCCTAAATAAAACAACGCATTTACTGTAACGGGCCGAGTATAACATGCAACGCAATATTTTGTCAAATTTTTAACATACACAATATATTGTGCTTCAGTTATCTTCTGGCACGTCATATTGTATCATTGTAGAAATCGTCCGTCAATAGTTCCATTAAATATATCTCTTGAGAATATAATTTCGTCAGTTTTCCGCTTTATATTATGAAATAATTGCTCTGTCAGATTCACAATATATCGATCTGTTCACCGGCCAGCGCTTTATTCATACTGCGAACTGCACAGAATTTACCGCACATACTGCAGGTATCACTATGATCGTCTTCCGGTGCCCTGCTGTCTCTGATCTGTTTTGCGGTCTCAGGATCCATTGCTTCCATCCACTGTGCATCCCAATCCAGTTTTTTTCTGGCATCTGCCATTCGATCATCCTGACTTCTTGCCTGTGGAATTTTTTTCGCTATGTCAGCCGCGTGTGCAGCAATTCGGCTTGCAATAATTCCCTGCTTCACATCTGCAAGGTTTGGAAGTGCCAGATGTTCTGCCGGTGTAACATAACACAAAAAAGCCGCACCTGCCGCAGCTGCGATTGCTCCCCCGATCGCTCCCGTAATATGATCATATCCCGGTGCGATATCCGTTACCAAAGGTCCCAGAACATAAAAAGGTGCTCCTTTGCAAATCGTCTGCTGCAATTTCATATTTGCCGCAATCTGGTCCATCGGCATATGACCCGGTCCTTCCACCATAACCTGAACATCCCGTTTCCAGGCGCGCTCGGTCAGTTCCCCAAGCCGTATCAGTTCCTCAATCTGACAGCCATCTGTTGCATCTGCAAGACATCCGGGTCTGCAGGCATCCCCCAGGCTGATTGTTACATCATGTTCTCTGCAGATTTCAACAATTTCATCATAAAATTCATAAAACGGGTTTTCATTTCCTGTCATTGTCATCCATGCGAACAGAAGGCTTCCGCCACGACTTACAATATTCATTTTACGACTGCCTTTTCGAATCTGTTCGATTGTCTTTCTGGTAATCCCGCAGTGCAGCGTTACAAAATCAACTCCATCCTGTGCATGCAGTTTTACAATATCGATAAAGTCCTTTGCTGTCATGGATGCCAGATCTCTCTGATAATGAATGACTGCATCATATACCGGCACTGTACCGATCATCGCAGGGCATTCCATACAAAGTTTTTGCCGGAACGGCCGGGTATCTCCATGGCTGGAGAGATCCATGATCGCCTCTGCTCCAAGGTTGACAGCACTCATAACTTTCTGCATCTCTGCATCATAATCTCTGCAGTCCCTGCTGACACCAAGGTTTACATTAACCTTGGTCCGCAACATACTTCCGATTCCGTTCGGATCAAGTTTTTTATGATTCAGATTTGCAGGAATGACAACTTTTCCCTGCGCTGTCAGTTCCATTATTTCGGATTCCCTGTACATTTCTTTTTGTGCGACAATTTTCATTTCCTTTGTCAGGATTCCTTTTCTGGCTGCTTCCATCTGTGTACAATATTCTCTGCTCAATGTATTCTCCTTTTTATGCTCTTTCATAACAGCGTTATCGATTTTCAGTCTATTTTCCGATGTATGTTCCGGTTACGCCAACCCAATGATTTAATGGCCCGTTTCCGTGTCCCAGAATCATTTTCTCCGCAATTGCATCGCTGACATATGCCTTTGCTCTTTTGATGCTTTCACTGAGCAAAAAACCTTTTGCAAGATTTGCAGCAATTGCGCTCGAAAGTGTGCATCCCGTACCATGTGTATTGTTATTGACAATTCTTTTTCCATAAATCCATTCCATATGATTTTCTTCCCAAAGAAGATCATTTGCATCACCTGCAGCATGACCCCCCTTTAACAAAACAGCACAGTGACAGGTCGTGCCAATAATTTCCGCGGCTTTCTCCATCTCACGTTCTGATGAAATACATTGTCCTGACAACACTTCCGCCTCCGGGATATTCGGTGTCAGAAGCGTGACAATCGGAAACAGCTTCTGTTTCATCAGTAAAATTGCCTGATCGCTGATCAATCTGGTACCGCTCGAAGATATCATGACGGGATCCAGTACTACTCGCTCTGCCCGGTATGCAGATAAACGCTCCGCGACCATACAGATATTTTCTGCAGATCCCAGCATCCCTATTTTGACCGCATCCGGTTTGAAATCTGCATAAATACTGTCGATCTGTTCCTTTACAAAATTTGCAGGAACATCCATCCTGTCCGATATCCCCATTGTGTTCTGTGCCGTCAATGCTGTCAGTACCGTCATCGCATAGGTACCGTTTGCAAACATTGTTTGTATATCCGCCTGAATACCTGCTCCTCCACTGCAATCGCTCCCCGCAATAGATAAAACCGTATGCATATGATTTTTCCTTTCTGATTTAACTTATCTTCTGCAGATATCTGAGTGCATGTGTCCGATAGAGTGCTCCGATCAGAACAGCCGCGGCACAGGTCCCACCGCAGGTGCTGACCAGAAATGGAATGATATAAGCAAAGAGTGCTGCCTGTTTTCCCATAAAATACACTGCAACTGGGTATGCCAGCAGCCCTCCCAGAATCCCCGTGCCGAATATCTCTGCCAGATAAGTCGG
>JAGOGF010000203.1 GCA_017996845.1 Butyrivibrio sp. | reverse complement strand
AAAACTTCCTGACTTTCTATTCATATCATTACCTCATGATAAAACAGTTTTTCAACCATCCGCCGATTTTCTTCCGCCCCCATAGCCACGACTTCATCTCCCTCGTTAAATATAAAACTGCCATTTGGAATAAAAGCACGGCTTCCACGTATTGCCACAATAATAATTGTTTCCTGCGGCAACGCCAGATCAGATAATCTGGAATTCACAGCACTTGCATTAGCCCCGATAATATATTGATGAATACGGGCATTTTCAGTTTTTTCAGAAAGAATGGATCCGATATCTGCCCACTCCAGTTCCTGTTCAATCATATTGGATATCCGGTCTGCACTGCTGACAACCGCATCAACCCCAAGTTTTTGAAAAACACGAATATTTTTCGGATTATTGACACGTGTAATGGTACGCTTGACATGAAGCAGTTCTTTGGCAAGCATACAGGCAGTCAGATTATTCTGATCCTGTCCGGTTACCGCAATAAAAGTATCGCAGTTTTTAATCCCGGCATCTTTTAAAATCTGTTCATCCGTTGCATCTCCATGAATCAATATCAGATTGCGAACCAGATTACTGTTTTCAATCCATTCACACCGCTCTGCCTTTTCCTCGATAATACTGACATGGTATTTGCGCTCACAAAGTGTTCTGGCAAGATAATATCCGACATTTCCCCCACCCGCTATGACCAGATTCATCTTTTTTCCTCCTCCTTCATATGCCCAAGCCATTCTTCAACACTATCCGCGGCAGTGATGGTGGGACAGATTACATCAAACCCCATTTTCTGAAATGTGCTTACCTTATCGGGTGCAGAGATTCTGGTCAACACTTTCGGTATCTGATACAGAACTCTGGAAATCTGTGAAATCATAATGTTGACATTGTCATCATCTGTCATTGCTGCAACCACATCTGCATTTTCAATTCCGGCTTCCTGCAAAACATCTTCATCAAAAGGCATACCTGTAACTGCAAGTCCATTGAATCCATACCCAAGGCTCTCCGATCTTTCGGGTTTCGGATCGATCACTGCAACATCATCACCGCGATCAGAAAAACGTTTTGCAAGTTCTGTTCCCAGTCGACCACATCCTGCAATTATGATATACATCGCTTAACCTCCCCGCCTGTCTGCGGCATGTTCTGCTTGCTCAGGATTGCAGATTCTTCATCGGTTTCATCAAATATAAATATTTTATTGGAAAATACCGTACCGAAAGAATCCAGGTTCATCAGTGCCGGGTGATAAGAAGGATCCAGTGCCCATGCTGCCCTGAAATGTTTCATTGCACCAAGATGGTCTCCTTTTTTTTCATAAAGCAGTCCCATCAGATTATGCGGAATCGCGTTATCCGGATAATCTGACATCGCCTGCCTGATTATTTTTTCGCATTCTCTCAATTCGCGTTTTGCCATCATTTCTCTTACATTTACTATTAAACTGTTTAACATCTCATCCATAATTTTCTCCTTTGAAAGCATCGAAATTTTTCTGTCTTTATTTTTTCATTCCGCTACTTCTCTGCTTTCGATCCAATTATATATAATTAAACGTAAGAGAAATGTCATTTTTTTCCATACCATGTTAAAAAGTCATTAAGATATGAAATAAACTTCGGGGGCAAAAAAAAGCTGTTGTTTGATAACTGAACACGATATCTCAGTTAGGAATCAACAGCTCTTTTTGTTTTTTTTCTCCGGGTTTCTTACATCAGTCCAAACATCAGTCCGATCATTCGAACCAGAAAAGCAGCAATCCAGGCTATTACACACTGTCCGATCACCATCGCAACAGCCCACTTACTGCCAAGTTCTCTTTTTACTGCTGCTATTGCAGCAACACACGGAGTATAGAGAAGACAGAACACCAGAAGTGCCCCTGCTGCAAGTGGTGTGATCGTATCAAGGAGCTGCGCCGTACTACCAAACAGAACGGAAAGCGTTGCAACTACACTTTCTTTTGCCATAAATCCTGCAATCAGCGCTGTCGAGATTCTCCAGTCTCCAAATCCCAACGGCCGGAATATCGGTGCAAGAACACTTGCCAGAATAGCCAGAAGACTGTTCTGTGAATCGCTTACTACATTCAGATGCATATCAAATGTCTGTAGAAACCATATGATAATCGTTGCAATGAAGATAACGGTAAAAGCTCTTTGCAGAAAATCCTTTGCTTTTTCCCACAAAAGCTGTCCCACACTTTTTGCTCCCGGCATACGATAATTGGGCAGTTCCATTACAAAAGGTACCGCTTCTCCCTGAAACAGTGTCTTACGATACAATACTGCCATCAGGATTCCCAGAAGGACACCCAGAATATATAAACCGATCATGACAAGTCCTGCATAATGCGGGAAAAATGCTGCTGTAAAAAACACATAAATCGGAAGCTTGGCAGAACAGCTCATAAAGGGTGTCAGGAGAATCGTCATCTTACGATCTCTCTCCGAAGGCATTGTCCTGCTGGCCATGATCCCCGGAACGGTGCATCCAAATCCCACAAGAAGAGGAACAATACTGCGTCCCGATAAACCGATTTTACGAAGCGGCTTATCCATTACAAAGGCAACCCTTGCAATATAACCACTGTCTTCCAACATCGACAGGAAGAAGAACAGTGTCACAATGATCGGTAAAAAACTCAGTACACTTCCCACGCCATTGAAAACACCATCGATAATAAGCGAGTGCAGTACCTCGTTCACACCTGCAGCTGTCAGCGCCTGATCCGTAACATTTGTCACAAACCGGATCAGCATTTCCAGAATTCCCTGCAGCCAGGCTCCAATGACATTGAAGGTCAACCAGAATACCAGCGCTATAATTCCGATAAAACAGGGGATTGCCGTATACTTTCCAGTCAGAATCCGGTCCATTTTGGTACTTCTGATATGTTCCCTGCTCTCATGCGGTCTCACCACCGTCCGGGCACATACTCTTCGAATAAAGGAATACCGCATATCCGCAATGGCGGCTGCACGGTCAAGTCCGCGTTCCTTCTCCATCTGCGTAATAATATGTTCCAGCATTTCCTTTTCATTTTCATCCAGTTCCAGTTTCTGTAAGACCATCTGGTCTGATTCAATCAGTTTGCACGCAGCAAATCTGACCGGTATTCCGGCTTTTCTGGCATGATCTTCGATCAGATCCATAATGCCGTGAATACAACGATGAACCGCCCCTCCATGGTCATTCTCATCACAGAAATCCATTCTTTTCGGATTTTCCTGATATCTGGCTACATGAATACTATGACTGATCAGTTCATCTATTCCTTCATTTCTGGCTGCAGAGATCGGTACAACGGGAATTCCAAGAAGTTCTTCCATCTGATTGACCCTTATCGTTCCACCGTTTTCCCTGACCTCATCCATCATGTTAAGTGCCAGTACCATGGGAACATCCAGTTCCATCAGCTGCATGGTCAGAAACAGATTCCGTTCAATATTGGTTGCATCGACAATATTAATAATTCCCCTGGGCTTCTCCCGTAAGATAAATTCTCTGGTAACAATCTCTTCACTGCTGTAGGGTGACATGGAATATATACCCGGCAGATCGGTTACCAAAGCCTTTTCCTGCCCTCTGATCACGCCGTCCTTGCGATCTACCGTAACCCCCGGGAAATTACCCACGTGCTGATTGGACCCTGTCATCTGATTAAATAATGTTGTTTTCCCGCAGTTCTGATTGCCTGCAAGCGCAAATGTCAGCTGCGTTCCTTTGGGAAGCGGATGCTCCGCTTTTTTATCATGATATTTGCCGCCTTCTCCAAGACCCGGATGTGGTATAAATACATTC
>JAGOGF010000071.1 GCA_017996845.1 Butyrivibrio sp. | reverse complement strand
CTGATGTGCCTGTTGCTGCAGCTGCCGTTGTATCGGATGCCTCTGCAGATGCTGCTGTAGCTGCCTGTGATGCTGCAGCTGTGGATGTTGCCGTGTCAGATGTACTTGTTGATGATGATCCGCAACCAGCAAGGATTGCTGTAACCATCGCTGTACTTAAAACAACTGATAACAGTTTCTTTTTCATTCTTTCCCTCCTGAAAAATAATGTGTATTGTTCTCTTTTCGCACCCGTCGATGCACCTCGTTCGAACGTAACGATTACTTAATCGTTTTCGTAAGTTGATATTATTACATTCTGCACAAATAATCAAGTACTTTTTTCATTTTCTTTGACATACCATTCATTTTTGATTTATCTAAACTAATTTCAGTCGGCATTTTGCCTGTTTTTTCCACTTGCATTCTGCTCCTTTCCAACTTATAATAAAGAGAAAGGCTTAACCGTTTAAGTTTTTACTAAAAAAGAAAGAGGTATAATATGAAATACGGGTTTTTCGATGATGCGAACAGAGAATATGTCATCACAACGCCAAAAACTCCGCTTCCATGGATCAATTATCTTGGAAACCGGGACTTTTTTTCACTGATCTCAAATACATGTGGCGGCTATACTTTTTACAAGGATGCCAAGCTTTTGCGACTTACACGTTATCGGTACAACAACGTTCCCTATGATAACAATGGAAAATACTTCTATATCAAAGATGGTGAGAATATCTGGAATCCGGGATGGCAGCCGGTAAAAGCTGACCTTGATTCCTATGAATGCAGACACGGACTCGGATACAGCCGTTTTACTTCTTCCAATAAGAAGGTTCAGGCAAGTGTCCTGACTTTTGTTCCCATGAACGATACCTGCGAAGTCAGCCGTGTCACACTGACCAACCAGGATAACTGCGTAAAAGAGCTGAAGCTTTTTTCCTATGTCGAATGGTGCCTGTGGAATGCAGATGATGATTCCCGTAACTTTCAGCGTAATTTAAGTACCGGTGAGGTGGAAATTATCGATTCTGCCATTTTCCACAAAACAGAGTACCGTGAACGCCGTAATCATTATGCTGTTTATTCCGTAAATGCAAAGGTCGATGGCTTTGACACCAGCAGAGATGCTTTTCTCGGCGCATATAACGGTCCTGATACGCCGGACGTTGTTGTAAATGGTGCCTGCACCAATTCTGTTGCAAGCGGCTGGTCTCCGATTGCCTGCCATCAGCTCAATGTGAAACTGGAACCAGGAGAAAGCAAATCTTTCGTTTTCGTTCTGGGATATGTTGAGAATCCGGATGATGAAAAATGGGAATCTTACGGCGTCATAAACAAAAAACGTGCATGGGCTATGCTGGATCGCTACCAGACAGACGCTGATGTTGAAAATGCTTTTGAGGCTCTGAAAGAATACTGGAATGACCTGCTTTCCAATTATCATGTGGAAAGTTCCAATCCCGAAGTCGATCGTATGGTCAATATCTGGAATCAGTATCAGTGCATGGTTACCTTTAACATGTCCCGCTCTGCTTCCTATTATGAATCGGGAATCGGCCGCGGAATGGGATTCCGTGACTCCTGTCAGGATCTGCTGGGATTTGTGCATCTGATTCCGGATCGTGCCCGTGAGCGTATCATTGATATTGCCAGCACACAATTCCAGGATGGCAGTGCCTATCACCAGTATCAGCCTTTAACCAAGAAAGGCAATTCGGATATCGGAAGCGGATTTAATGATGACCCGCTCTGGCTGATAGCCGGAACCAGCGCCTATATCCGTGAAAGCGGCGATACTTCTATTTTGAACGAACAGGTTCCCTTTGACAGCGATATGAGCGTCAGTGCACCACTGATGAATCATTTGAAGAGATCTTTTGATTATATCGTCAATCACAAAGGCCCTCATGATCTTCCTCTGATCGGACGGGCAGACTGGAATGATTGTCTGAATCTGAACTGTTTTTCTGCACACCCCGGTGAATCGTTCCAGACTTTTGGTCCCAGCGAAGGACCTGTTGCAGAGTCTGTTTTCATTGCCGGTATGTTTGTAAAATACGGTGAAGAATACGCGCAGCTCTGTGAACTTCTAGGCGATCAGAAAGAAGCGGATTACGCAAGAAATGAAGTTGAAAAAATGTATGCGGCTGTCTGCAAGGACGGCTGGGACGGTGACTGGTTCGTCCGCGCCTATGATGCATATTCACACAAGGTTGGTTCACACGAATGTAAGGAAGGTCAGATTTTCATAGAGCCACAGGGTTTCTGTGTACTTGCGGGAATCGGCGTAAAAGAAGGACTTGCGCAAAAAGCACTGGACTCCGTAAAAGAAAAACTGGATACCAAATACGGCATTATGATCCTGCAGCCCGCTTACACACAGTATCATCTCGAGCTTGGAGAAGTAAGCTCTTATCCGCCGGGATATAAAGAAAATGCCGGTATTTTCTGCCATAATAATCCGTGGGTTTCCATAGCAGAAACCGTAATCGGAAGAGGCGACCGTGCATTTGAAATTTATAAAAAGACCTGCCCTGCCTATATTGAGGACATCAGTGAAGTTCACTGCACAGAGCCTTATGTTTATTCACAGATGGTTGCAGGAAAAGATGCGAAATTCTTTGGTCAGGGCAAGAACAGCTGGCTTACAGGAACTGCAGCATGGACATTTGTCAATATTTCACAATATATTCTTGGAGTTCAGCCTACCTTAACGGGACTTTCCATCAATCCCTGCATTCCTGCATACTTTGGTGACTTTACCCTTACCAGGAAATATCGTGATGTAACTTATCACATCCGTGTGAAGAATCCCGGCCATGTTCAGAAAGGCGTAACAAATCTTACTGTAAATGGCAAACTGATTACCGGAAATATCATTCCATATGACGCTTCTTTAAAAGAAGTTACCGTTGAAGTTAATATGGAATGATTCACTTTCATTACCCCCATTTAATAAGCCGGACCCCCGTCCGGCTTATTATCATATTACCTGTATTTTTTTAAAAGAATGCAAAAAAGATGTGTTCCAGCCTTGACAAATGCTCCATATTATAATAAAATCTTATTTGTTGTCGAAAGACAAATATGTGTGTGTAGCTCAGCTGGATAGAGCGTCTGGCTACGGACCAGAAGGTCGCGAGTTCGAATCTTGTCACGCACATTATAAAACAAAACCCCGATGCAGATTTGCATCGGGGTTTTGTTTTATATCCCTAACGGTAGCAGCTTATCACATTTTCACTGCATGTACTGCCCTGTTTTCTTTTCTGAATATAATTCCGTTTTTTTCCTCTCTGTTTGCGGCAATGTTTACCACCACGCCATCAATCTTCAGCACCGTCCCCGCATATACAATATGAGAAACAACTGCACAGGCTCCGGATACTTTCTTTATTTCTTCTTCCAGATTTTCTTTTTCCTGCTCCAGCATTGCAAGTTCTTTTTCCTTCATTCCGGTTGCCACATTGATTTTTATTTTCCACTGAAGCTGTTCTCTGGTAATCAGTTTCATGGTGGTAAGACGTTTCCGCTCTTTGCCAATAATCTCGAGCTGTTCACGAATCTTATCAATCTGTCTGGAATTTTCTTTATATTCAATCTCCAGCGCCGCTGTAATCCCCAGGCTGACAAACGTTCTTGTATTCTGCTCATTCCCAAGGATTGCCGTTTTCAGTCCCAGAAGGGTCTGTAATTCCCCTCCATATATGGTTCCCTTTTCGCCATGACAAATCACTTTTCCCTCTGACAAAATCTTACAGTTCAGACAGGAATTGGTCACAAGATCTTTTTTGGTATGAATCTCAATCCCACTAAAATATTTTCCGGTAAGCTGTCCCCCGGCATCAATACGGGAAGGGGAAGTTCCGGAAGCCCCCTGCCTGATCAGGATATCTCCCTCCGCGGCAATTACTGCATTATTAACCGATCCATCAATAACCAGGTCACCCAGTGCATGAATCAAAGCCCCCGGTTCAACATCCCCTTCTACCCATACACTTCCGCCAAAGTCAATCGGTTTATCCTTTGTCTGAACATTCTTAAGAATCAGAAGACGATTGATATTGAGCTCGTTTCCGGATAGCTTCACCACACCGGAGACTGCTGCGCAGTATTTATTATCGGGCAGAAGCATAAATCCTCTTCCCTTCAGAATAGGCATTTCTCTTCCGTTTTTCCCCTGCAGAATATCTCCGTGTATATTATAGCCGTCTGCTCCGCGCGTTGCCCTGTGGTACTCTGCAAGGCGGTCTCCTACTTTTACATTTTCAAACAGTTTGACATTCGCAAAATCAACGGTTCCATCTTCCATAATATGAAACGAAGAAGGAATTTCCCTGTCAAAAAAATATTCATAATAGCCATTTTTTCCATCTGCAGGTTCTTTTCCCTGCGCAACAAGTGTATCCAGCTCATATATTTCATTCAGCAGCATATCACTGATACTTTTTCTGCTTACACCTTTTAAAATCCCTGCCTTTCCCAAAAGCATCAGAATAAAATCAAGCGTATAACTTTTACCTTTTGCCGGTTTGGGCAGACGTAAAAAGCAGCTCATCCTGTCTTTCGAAATAGTCAGATAATGTTCCTGCGGCTGATTTTTGATTTCTGCGGTGTCTCCCGTGACACTGCCCAGTCCCATGCGCAGCTGGTGGTCTTCCGCCTCAGAAAGCTGATTATAATCCGTTTCTGGCGGTGAAATAACAGATTCTCCCGCTTCCAGTTTTTTTCGGATCCGGTACATCTCAACCGGCGTATTGATCATGCTGCTGAATTTACTGACATCCAGTCCGTTCTCAAGTCCCTTCCTGATTTCACGCATCTGCTGGCTCAGATACAATGGTTTGGCATATACTGATACATCAATCCGGTTCTCAAGTCCTTTTCTGATTTCACGCATCTGCTGCCAGTTATAGTTCATGCCGGCGTATACTGTAACATCAATGCCTTCCTCCAGTCCCATCCGGATCTCCTGCATGCTCTCACCACGCATTTCAGGAAACAGAAAACAGGAAATATCGAGTTTTTCGGATAATGCAATGCGGATCTGCTTTAGCTGATCCGCATCATATCCCAGTATCACATATTCTCTGATATCAACAGACTGCAGATAGGCCTGATGCATCTGCTCCAGTATACCAACGGAATAGCTGTCAATTTCCTTTCTGGAAAAAGTCAGTCCATCTGCCAGACTTTTACGAATTGTCTGCATCTTCAGATATGGAATGTCGATCCGCGCATATAACGAAATATCCATATTGGTCTCAAGACCCATACGGATTTCCGCCATCTGCATCCAGTCATATTGCGGATCTTTATAAAATATTACCGGAAGACCCTCCTGCAAACCGATTCGTATCTCTCTCATCTGCCCGGAAAAGAAGTCTTTTCTGTCATATTCTGATACATCCAGTCCTTTTGCAAGGCCTTCCCTGATTTCCGCAATCTGGCTGCGTGCAAAACCATTTTTACGGTATTGGGACATATCAATATGTTGTTCCATTTCAAGGCGAAGTTCTTCCATCTGCATCCATGGAATGGATGAAGACATATATTTTCTGACATCCACACCAGACTGGAGGCCTTTCCGAACCTCTGTCAGCTGATATAAATCAAGCCGCTCGGTTCTGATTGTATCTATATCTCCTCCGGCCGCCAGGCAAAGTGCCAGTTCCTGCTCATATTCCTGGGTTCCAAGCGTTTCCAGAACTTCATTCCCATCAGATTCCTCAGGTGTATTCATTCCCTGGTTCTGCATTTCTGCCATATGATCAACCCCGACTGTTTCCACTTCCAAACCTCGGTAAAATCCTGCACAGACATATATCTTTATCTTTCTACAATTGCAGCACAGCCCATACCACCGCCGACGCAAAGCGTTGCCAGACCTTTTTTTGCATCCCTTCTCTGCATTTCATAAAGAAGCGTCACAAGAATACGCGTTCCGGAGCATCCAACCGGATGTCCGAGTGCAATTGCCCCGCCATTGACATTAAGAATGTCACTGCTGAACCCAAGGTCATGCTGAACCGCAACAGACTGTGCTGCAAACGCTTCATTTGCTTCGATCAGATCAAAATCCCCGATCTGATATCCGGTATGTGCCATTACCTTCTGTGTCGCTGCTACAGGGCCGATTCCCATGATGGAAGGTTCTACTCCTGCAAGCGCACCGTCGATCCATGTTGCCATAGGCTTAATACCCAGTTCCTTCGCTTTTTCTTCACTCATTACAATGATAGCAGCTGCAGCATCATTAATACCGGAAGCATTCGCAGCTGTTACAACACCACCATCTTTCTTAAATGCCGGCTTCAGTCTTGCAATGCCTTCCGCTGTGACGCCTGCACGCGGACCTTCATCTGTATCAAAAATAACGGTTTCCTTTTTTTTCTTCAGTTCAACCGGAACAATTTCATCTTTAAATCTACCTTCTGCAATCGCCTTTTCCGCTTTCTGCTGAGAATATGCTGCAAACTCATCTAGCTGCTCTCTTGTCAGATGCCACTGTTCCGCAATGTTTTCTGCCGTCATACCCATATGATAATGTCCAAATGCATCTGTCAGAGCATCTGTGATCATGGAATCCTCCATTGTTGCAGCACCCATACGATAGCCGAATCTGGCCTGTCTGAGCAGATATGGAGCCATTGACATATTTTCCATGCCGCCTGCTACAATAATATCCGCATCGCCCATGGAAATCAGTTTCGCAGCCAGATTCACGCAATGAAGTCCGGAACCGCACAATACATTAATGGTAGTAGCAGGAACCTCTACCGGAATTCCTGCATTCAGCGCTGCCTGTCTGGCCGGATTCTGTCCAAGACCTGCCTGAATAACACATCCCATATATACTTCGTCAACCTGTTCAGGCTTTACCCCTGCTCTTTTCAATGCTTCCTTTACAACTATCGTTCCAAGCTCCGTTGCCGGTGTTGTGCTGAGTGCACCCCCCATCACACCAATTGCTGTTCTGCATGCTCCTGCAAGTACTACATTTCTGCTCATATCTTTACTGCTCCTTTTCTATTTTATATTTATCATTTTCACAATTTTCTGACTTATCTGTATAATAACGGAAATTCAAAAAACGTATGAATCTACGTTCATATTTTATCACAATGGTTTTTGTTGCACAATATATCAGGGTTCAATGGCTATTTTATCAAATAGCTCTTTGATTGCAATATCATAAGGTGCATGCAGGATACCGTACTCAGTCACAATTCCGCTGATCAGCTCATGATCTGTCACGTCAAAAGCAGGATTATATACCTTAACATTTTCCGGGGCCATGCGCTCCCTGTACCACATCTGTGTTACCTCTTCCGGTTTTCTCTGCTCGATGTGAATCTCATTTCCAGTAGGTGTATTCACGTCAATCGTGGAGGTTGGCGCACAGATATAAAAAGGCACATGATATCTTGCCGCAACAGTTGCTACCACACTTGTCCCGATCTTATTGGCAGTATCTCCGTTTGCAGCTACCCGGTCACATCCGACAAATACCGCATTAACCCAACCCTGTTTCATGACGGAAGCTGACATATTATCGCAGATCAGCGTTGTATCCACCCCTGCAGACTGCAATTCATACGCTGTCAGCCTTGCACCCTGCAGAAGCGGCCTTGTTTCATCACAGAATACGTGGAAATGATAGCCTCTTTCCTGTCCCAGGTATATCGGTGCTGTTGCTGTACCATATTTGCAGGTAGCAAGCTGCCCTGCATTGCAGTGTGTCAGTATCCCGTCTCCCGGCTTTACAAGTGTCAGAGCGTTCTCTCCGATTCGTCTGCATACATCGATATCTTCCTGTTTGATGTCTTCAGCCTCTTTTTTCATTGCTGCAAGAACTGCCTCTGTCCTGAAAGATTCTTTTGCAGCATCCTGCTCACAGGTACGCAGTACCAACTTTTCCATACGATTAAGTGCCCAGGACAGGTTCACCGCCGTCGGTCTTGCTGAATTCAGATAATCCTTTTTCTCATGAAATTCTTTCATAAAAGCTTCATAATCCACTGCCCTGGTATGTTTCATCAGCAGATAGATTCCAAAACCTGCGGTTACACCAATTGCCGGTGCACCTCTTACCTGCAGCAGATAAATTGCATTCCAGATTTCTTCTCCTGTACGCAGCTGTATCAGCTGCGTTGTTCCAGGCAGTTTTGTCTGATCAATGATTGTAATTGTATCCTTTTCATCTTCCAGTGCAACGGTTTCATAATCCAAAATATTTCCGGTGTCCTTATTCATATGTATCTTTCTCCATTCCTGTTTTTTCAGTTTTTATCATTTCGAGCAAATGTCATAAAAAGTACATTTCAGTTCTCCGCATCATCCTGCGTGATTTGCGCATACTCCGCACCCGCAGCCCTGCACAGATCTTCCGGAGCAAGTTCCAGCTGAGATCCCAGTCTTCCTCCGCTGACAATGATACTGGGAAGTTCTTTGGCCTGCATGGCAATTCTGGTCACATATTGTTTTTTCATACCGACAGAAGTACATCCGCCGCGGATATATCCTGTAATCTTCTGAATGTCCTTCACATGAATCATTTCTACCGACTTGACACCTACTGATTTTGCACACTTCTTAAAATCCAGTTCTGCCTCAATCGGAAGAACAAAGACGTAATAGTTATGGTCATTTCCCTGTGTGACAAGCGTTTTATAGACCTTTTCATGCGGCAGGTGCAGCATATCCGCAACCTGTATTCCATCCGTGAACGCTTCGCATTCATAAGTATAGTGCTGAAACGGAATGTTTTCTTTTTCCAGAATACGCATGGCATTTGTCTTTACTTCTTTTTTTCCCATGGATCCACCTCCTGTAACATCAATCCTCATTATAGCCTGCTGCATCAGCTTTTTCCAGCTCTGTTCTGCATCTGTATCATTCATGCTGCATAATGTATGCGTTCTTTTACATGACAAGACACGTGTAAATACAATTTTGTACATTTATCTTGTCATTTAGCAAAAGGAGTGTTATGATGACAACCAATATGCAGAAAAGGTCGATAAAAAAGGAGACTTATGAATCAAATATCTCAGGAAATCCGTGCGCTGTGTGAAGCACACGATGCTGTTATACTTGCACATTATTATGTAGACGGTGCTGTACAGGATATTGCCGATTATGTAGGTGATTCTTATTACCTTGCCAAAGTAGCACGGGAGGATCCACATCGGACAATTGTATTTTGTGGTGTTACTTTCATGGGTGAAAGCGCCTGTATTTTGAACCCCGATAAAACGATTCTGATTCCGGATGCAAATGCTGTCTGTCCCATGGCACTTATGGCAGAAGCGGAAAGCATAAGCTCCATGCGGGCACAATATGAGGATCTGGCTGTTGTATGCTATATCAATTCCATGACCAATATCAAAGCGCTCTCAGATGTCTGTGTAACCTCCTCAAATGCGCTGAAAATCGTTCGTGCACTTCCAAATCGAAACATTTTCTTTATTCCGGATGCAAATCTTGGCCGCCATATCGCTTCTCAGGTTCCCGAAAAAAATATTATCCTGAATCCGGGCTATTGTCATGTGCATACCAGCATCACTGCCAATGACGTGGTACAGGCTTTTCACATGCACCCGGATGCTAAAATTCTCGTTCATCCGGAATGCACACAGGAAGTCTGCGAGCTTGCTGATTATATCGGAAGTACCAAAGATATCATAGATTATGCTGCTGCAGACAATGCCACTGAATTTATTGTCTGCACAGAATCAGGTGTTCTGCATGAACTTCAGAAAAAGGCGCCTGGAAAAGCTTTTTATTTTATCGGAGCAAAACAGACTTGTCCGAATATGAAACGCATTACATTGGAAAAAGTACGTGACTGTCTCCAAAATGGTACGCCCAAAGCTGTCATGTCCGAAGATATGCGTCTGCAGGCATGTGCTCCTCTTGACCGTATGCTTTCTCTCGCGAAATAAAGTTATGTACCAAATAGAACAGGAGGTAAATCATGACAGGAAAAACAGATATTATTATTGTAGGATGCGGTGTGGGTGGACTCTACTGTGCACTGAACCTTCCTGCTGATAAAAAAATCACAATTATTACAAAAGCCGATATCAAAGACTGTGATTCCTACCTTGCGCAGGGTGGCATCTGCATGCTCAAAAATGCAGCTGACTATGACAGTTATTTTGAAGATACCATGCGTGCAGGTCATTATGAAAACAATCCCGAGTCCGTTGAAATTATGATCCGTTCCTCTCAGGATGTCATTCATGACCTCATTCATTACGGGGTAAATTTCGAACATGACCATAGCGGTCAACTTCAATTTACAAAAGAAGGTGCACACTCTACTCCCCGCATTCTTTTTCATGAAGACATTACCGGCAAAGAAATTACTTCTCATCTTTTGAAAGCGGTGCAGGCTCTTCCGAATGTTACAATCTATGATCATGTTACAATGGTTGATATTATAACGTCCAAACCACCTGCTCCGCATTGTCAGGGGATTGTTGCCATGGCTCCTTTCGATTCTCCTCTTGCAATACAATATGGAAAAACAAAAACCCGGAATGGTCAGGTACTTTTTGCACTTGAAGCACCGGAAGTAGTCTGGGCATGCGGCGGAATCGGCGGCTTATATGAACATTCCACAAACTTTTCTCATCTGACAGGAGATGCCCTGGGAATCGCACTTCGCAACCATATCCGTTTGCAGAATCCGGATTATATTCAGATACACCCTACAACACTTTATACCGGCAAACCGGGCAGAAGCTTCCTGATATCTGAGTCTGTTCGCGGTGAGGGCGGTATTCTTCTGAACAATAAAAACAAACGTTTTGTCAATGAGCTGCTCCCACGCGACGTTGTCAGCAATGCCATATTTGCAGAAATGAGCCAGACCGGAGCAAAACATGTATGGTTATCAATGGAAAAAATTCCTCCCAAAATAATTCTTTCACATTTCAAACATATATATGAGAAGTGTCTGGAAGAAGGTTATGATTGTACAAAGGAACCCATTCCCGTAGTACCCGCACAACACTATTTTATGGGCGGTGTTGATGTTGACCATTACAGTCAAACCTCTCTTGCACAACTCTATGCAGTCGGAGAAACCAGTTGTAACGGGGTTCATGGTAAAAATCGTCTTGCCAGCAACTCCTTGCTGGAAAGCCTCGTTTTCGCCAAAAGAGCGGCCCTGCATATTACAGATGAATATGACACTTCAGTCATTGTTCCTCATATTTGCGAAAATCTGAATCTGGAAGCTTATGCCGACTCTGATCATATATTTACCGAATTTAAAAAAAACATACTGACAGAAATCGAAAGGATGAAAAAATATCATGAACAGCATCACAATGAAAATGAACGCAGACAATCTGATATTGCAAGCGCTTAAAGAAGATATCACAAGTGAGGATGTTTCCACCAATTCTGTAATGCCGGATTATTGTGAAGGTGAAGTGGAACTGATAGCCAAAGAAAATGGTATCATTGCAGGACTGAATGTATTTGCAAGAGTATTTGAACTGCTGGATGGCAAAACCATCACTTCCTTTTCTGTAAAAGACGGCGATGTCATAGCAAAGGGACAGAAACTTGGAACCATACATGGTGACATTCGTGTCCTTTTATCCGGAGAACGAACTGCCCTGAACTATCTGCAACGCATGA
The DNA here is from genome assembly GCA_017996845.1 of Butyrivibrio sp. The sequence continues at coordinate 697 of JAGOGF010000071.1, read as the reverse complement.
GCGGTATCGCAACCTATACCCGAGCAATTGCAGACATGCTTGCCGGAACCAAAACCACACTTCTGGACACCCGTAAAACCACTCCGAATAATCGGATCTTTGAAAAGTATGCAGTAACTGTCGGTGGTGGACATAATCATCGCTATAATCTATCCGACGGAGTTCTTTTGAAAGACAATCACATTGGCGCTGCAGGAAATATTACCAAAGCAGTGCAAATGGCAAAGGCTTATGCACCTTTTGTCCGTAAAATTGAAGTTGAAGTCGAAAATCTTTCGATGGTTAAGGAAGCTGTCGAAGCAGGTGCGGATATCATTATGCTGGATAACATGGATCATTCGACTATGGAAGAAGCCATGCATATCATTAATGGAAAAGCGGAGGTAGAGTGTTCCGGAAACGTAACAGCAGAAAATGTCAAAAAGCTGACTGATCTCGGCGTAGACTATATTTCATGCGGTGCACTGACACATTCTGCGCCAATACTGGATCTGTCTATGAAAAATCTGCATCCTGTTGTACAATAGGTTTTAGCAAATCATTGGAAAGGGGTATCTGCATCCTATGCGCATCAGCGGAAATGAACGAAGAAACAAAATTATTGAAATGCTGCGGACAACTGCCATTCCCTTATCCGGAAGTCAGCTTTCAAAGCTTCTTGGTGTCAGCAGACAAGTCATTGTAACTGATATCGCCC